>JBBSKB010000051.1:0-23681 GCA_038256725.1 Mycobacteriales bacterium
CGCGGGCAGCAGGACCAGACCCGCGGTCAGGAGCGCCCCGAGCAGCCCGCGCGCTCCGCCCCGTCCTGCCATGGGCCGAACCGTAGATCGCGCCGGCGCCGGTGTCGCGGGTGACCCAGGACACCGATCCGGCCGGGCGGCGGGGCCCTTCGCAACGATCGGGTCTCAGTCCTCCCTGCGGCCGGTGGAGGCCCCCCGCAGCGCGGTTAGCGTTCTGCGTCGTGCTCCACCGCGGTGCGCTCCGGCGTCCCGGAAGGAGCACGCGGAAGAACCCATCGGGACGCGCGGCCCCCGGGCCGGCGGGTCCCCCCAGAGAGGAGATCGTCTTGCGCCGAGCGCGGATGACGAAGGCTGCGGCACTGCTGCTGGCCGGCGGCCTGGCCCTGTCGGCCTGCGCCAGCGACGAGGACGGCGACAACGGCAGCAACGCCAGTGGCGACGGAGAGCTCAAGATCGGTGTCGCCTACGACACCGGCGGCCGCGGCGACAAGTCCTTCAACGACTCGGCGATCGCCGGCGTGGAGGCGGCCGTGGACGAGCTCGGCGGCGAGATCGAGGAGCTCTCGCCCAACGAGGACGACTCCAACCGCGAGGAGCTGCTCACCCAGCTCGCGGACGCCGGCTACAACCCGGTGATCGCGGTCGGCTTCGCCTACGGCGACATCATCGCCGACATCGCGGCGGACTACCCGGACACCCAGTTCGCCATCGTCGACACCTCGGTCGAGGACCTGGGCGTGGACAACCTCACCGGCCTGATCTTCGCCGAGGAGCAGGGCAGCTTCCTGGCCGGTGTCGCCGCCGCCTCGAAGAGCGTGACCGGCCACATCGGCTTCGTCGGTGGCCAGGAGAGCCCGCTGATCGAGAAGTTCGAGGCCGGCTACGTCGCCGGTGCGCAGGCGGTCAAGCCCGACGTCGTCGTCGACACCGTCTACCTGTCGCCGGCCGGCGACGGCTCCGGCTTCGGTGACCCCGAGGGCGGCAAGGTCGCGGCCCAGGGCATGTACCAGGCGGGCGCGGACATCGTGTTCCACGCCGCCGGTGGCTCCGGCGAGGGCGTCTTCGAGGCGGCCGTCGAGGCCGGTCAGCGCGCCATCGGCGTCGACTCCGACCAGTACCTCAGCGCCTCGCCCGACCAGCAGGCCGTGATCATGACGTCCATGCTGAAGCGGGTCGACCTGGCGGTCGAGGACTACCTGAAGTCCTTCGCCGACGACAGCCTCGAGTCCGGCACCGACATCGTCAACGACCTCTCCACCGAGGGCGTCGGCCTGTCCGAGTCCGGCGGTTACATCGAGGACATCCAGGACGTCATCGAGGACTTCCGTCAGCAGATCATCGACGGCGACGTCGAGGTCCCGACCACCCCGTGATCTCCGGCGCGGGCCCGCTTCCACGCGGGCCCGCGCTCACGGGTCGGTCCCACGGCGGGCCCGGGCGCACTCCGCCCGGGCCCGCCGTTTGCCGTGAGGGCTGCCGCACCGGCCGGCTCCGGCGTGCGGAATCATCCGCACAGCACCAGCCGTGCCCTGCCACCCGCGGGCGCACCGGAAGAGAGAGGCCCACCCATGGCCGAGGAACCAGCGGGCGCGCCCGCCGAGACGGGCACCGGGCCGGTCCCGTACGCGGTGGAGCTGCGTGGCATCACCAAGCGCTTCCCGGGGGTGGTCGCCAACCGCGACATCGAGCTCCGGGTCCGCCGCGGCGAGGTGCACGCGATCGTGGGCGAGAACGGCGCCGGCAAGTCGACGCTGATGAAGACGCTGTACGGCATGCACCGCCCCGACGAGGGCACGATCCTGCTCGACGGCCGCGAGACGACGCTGCGCAGCCCGGCCGACGCGATCGCCGCCGGCATCGGCATGGTGCACCAGCACTTCATGCTGGCCGACAACTTCACCGTCCTGGAGAACGTCGTCCTGGGCAGCGAGCCCACCCGCCGCGGCCGGCTGGACCGCGCCACCGCCCGCCGCCGGATCCGGGAGATCTCCGAGCGGTACGCCCTGAACCTGGACCCCGACGTCCTCGTGGAGACCCTCGGCGTCGGCGACCGCCAGCGCGTCGAGATCGCCAAGGTGCTCTACCGCGGGGCGACGACGCTGATCCTCGACGAGCCCACCGCCGTGCTGGTGCCGCAGGAGGTCGACGAGCTGTTCGGCAACCTCGCCGAGCTCAAGCGCGAGGGCCTGACGGTCATCTTCATCTCGCACAAGCTCGACGAGGTCCGGAAGGTCGCCGACTCGATCACCGTGATCCGCCGCGGCACCACCGTCGGCACCGCCGACCCCAGGACGACGACGGCGCGCCAGCTGGCCGAGATGATGGTCGGCTCCGAGCTGCCCTCCCCGCAGACCCGCGCGTCCACCGTGCGGGACACCCGGGTGCTGGAGCTGCGCGGGGTAACCGTCGCCTCGCGCGCCGGCCGCCCTGCCGTGGACGACGTCAGCCTGACCGTCCGCGAAGGCGAGGTCGTCGGCATCGCCGGCGTCGAGGGCAACGGTCAGGCCGAGCTCGTCGACGCGATCATGGGGCTGCGCTCCCTGGCCGGGGGTGTCGTCGTCCTCGGCGGCCAGGAGATCACCGGTTGGAGCACCCGCGCCCGCCGCGAGGCCGGCGTCGGTTTCGTGCCCGAGGACCGGCACCGCCAGGGGATGCTGCTCGAGGCGCCGCTCTGGGAGAATCGCATCCTCGGCCACCAGACCCGCCCGCCGGCGGTCAAGGGACCGTTCATCGACCGCGCGGGGGCCCGTGCGGACACCGCGCGCATCATGCGCGAGTACGACGTCCGCGCCCCAGGGCCGGACACCCTCGCCGTCGCCCTGTCCGGCGGCAACCAGCAGAAGCTCATCGTCGGGCGCGAGATGAGCGCCCGGCCCCGCCTGCTCATCGCCGCCCACCCCACCCGCGGGGTGGACGTGGGCGCGCAGGCGGTCATCTGGGAGCTGCTCAAGGACGCCCGCGCCGAAGGAATGGGGATCCTGTTGATCTCGGCCGACCTCGACGAGCTGATCGGCCTGTCCGACACGCTGCAGGTCATGCTCCGCGGCCGGCTGGTCGCCACGCTCGACCCGGGCACGCTCACCCCGGAGGAGCTGGGCGGCCACATGACCGGCGCCCACGACGGCGCGGGGAGCGCGGCGTGACCGCCCTCCGCCGCACGGGCTCGGCGCTGCTCGCGCCGGCGCTCGCCGTCGTCTTCGCCGTCGTCATCACCGCGCTGGTCATCCTGGCGATCGGGGAGAACCCCTCCACCGCGCTGCGGGTGCTGTTCGACTTCGGGGACACCCCGGCGCAGCAGACCCAGGCCATCGTCGTCGTCCTCAACCGGGCGGTGCCGCTGTTCCTGGCAGGCCTGGCCGTCTCGGTCGCCTTCCGCATGGGCCTGTTCAACATCGGGGTCGAGGGCCAGTACCGGATGGCCACCGTGCTGGCCGCCGGCGCGGGCGCCGCCGTCTCGTTGCCGGCGCCGCTGCACGTCGTGCTGGTGATCGTCGTGGCGATGCTGGTCGGCGCGTTCTGGGCCGCGATCGTGGCGGTCCTCAAGGTCACCCGCGGCGTGAGCGAGGTGATCAGCTCGATCATGCTCAACTTCATCGCCCTGGGCACCGCGTCCTGGCTGCTCACCGGACCGCTGCGCGGCAGCGCGGAGGGCGCGGCGATCATCACGACGAAGGACCTGCCGGAGTCGGGCCAGTTCCCCGGCCTGAACGGCCTGTTCGACCTGATCGGGCTGGCCCAGCCGCGCGGGGAGCTCTACGGCTTCCTGCTCGTGGCGGTCGTGGCGGGCATCGTGATCGCGGTGCTGCTCAAGCGGACCCGGTTCGGCTTCGACCTGCGCGCCACCGGCATGTCGCCCTCGGCGGCCACGGCCAGCGGCATCGACGCCCGCAGCATGGTCATCAAGACCATGCTGATCTCCGGGGCCGTCGCCGGGCTGATCGGCCTGCCCGACCTGATGGGCCGCACGCACCACTTCGGCACCGAGTTCACCGCCGGGCTGGGCTTCCTGGGCATCGCCGTGGCACTGCTGGGCCGCAACAGCCCGCTCGGGATCGCCTTCGCCGCGCTGCTGTTCGCCTTCCTCGACCGGGCGGCGGTGCCGCTGCAGTTCGCCGACATCCCGGCCTCGGTCGTGACGATCATCCAGGGGACGATCGTGCTGGCCGTCGTCATCGCCAACGAGATCGCCCGGCAGCTCACCCGCCGCCGGGCGGAGGGCGAGACGGGGCAGGCCGCACCGCCCGCTCCGGAGAGCCCACCCGCCGGCCCGGCGGGCACCGCCGGCAGCCGCATCGACGAGCACCAGGGAGCCGGGGCATGAGCGCCGCGACGACCACCCGGCCCGCCGCGACCCGCGGACCGCTGACCGAACTGCTGCTCGGCGGCGGCACCGCGCGCCGCGTCACCTGGATCTTCGTCGGGCTGATGCTGCTGCTCTCGGTGGTGCGGATCATCTCCGGCGAGCAGGCGCTGACCTCGTCGTCGACCTTCTCCACCGCGCTGCTGCTGGCCGTGCCGATCGGCCTGGCCGGTCTGGGCGGCCTGTTCGCCGAGCGCGCGGGCGTGGTCAACATCGGCCTCGAGGGCATGATGATCCTGGGCACCTGGGGCGCCGGCTGGGCCGGTTACCAGTGGGGCTGGGTCGGCGCGATCGCCGGCGGCATCCTCTTCGGGGCGGCCGGCGGGTTGGTGCACGCCGTCGCCACCGTGACCTTCGGCGTCGACCACGTCGTCTCCGGCGTGGCGATCAACATCCTCGCCGGCGGCCTCGTGCGGTTCCTCTCCGAGCTGCTGTACGTGGACAACCCGGCCGGTGGCGGCGTGACGCAGTCACCGGCGATGTCGAGCCGGCCGCCGAGCTTCTCGCTGCCGGTCCTCTCCGACGGCCCGGACCTGCTGGGCGACCTCGCCGGCAAGGAGTGGTTCCTGATCTCCGACGTCGCCGGGCTGCTGCGCGGGGTCACCAGCGGGGTCGGCGTCCTCACCCTGATCGCGATCCTGCTGGTGCCGATCAGCTACGTGGTGCTCTGGCGGACCGCTTTCGGCCTGCGGCTGCGTTCCTGCGGGGAGAACCCGGCGGCCGCGGACTCCCTCGGCGTGCCGGTCTACCGGATGAAGTACATCGCGGTGGTCATCTCCGGTGGCCTGGCCGGCCTGGGCGGTGCGGCGCTGGTCTTCGTCGCCAACATCTTCAAGGAGGGTCAGACCGGGGGGCGCGGCTTCATCGGCCTGGCGGCGCTGATCTTCGGCAACTGGCGGCCCGGCGGGCTGGCCGCCGGCGCGGGGCTGTTCGGCTTCGCCGACGGCCTGCAGTTGCGCAGCCGGACCGCCGTGGTGGCGCTGCTGCTCCTGCTCGCCGTCCTCCTGCTGGCGGTGGCGGTGTTCCAGACCACGCGGAGGAAGTACCTGCAGGCGGTGCTCGCCGCGACGTTCGGCGCCCTGAGCCTGGTCGGTTTCCTCACCATCGACGTGCTGCCCACGGGCATCGTCTCGTTCACGCCGCACCTCGTCACGCTGCTCGTGCTGTCCCTGGCTTCGCAACGGCTGCGGATGCCGAAGGCCGACGGGTTGAGCTACCGGCGAGGGGAGCACTGATGAGCGGTATCGACTGGGACGTCCTGCGGGCCGCGGCCCGCGAGGCGATGACCCGCGCGTACGCGCCGTACTCGAGGTTCTCCGTCGGCGTCGCCGGCCTGGTGGACGACGGCCGGCTCGTCACCGGGTGCAACGTGGAGAACGCCTCCTACGGGCTGAGCCTGTGCGCCGAGTGCGGGATGGTCAGCGACCTCGCGCGCTCGGGCGGTGGCCGGCTGGTCGCGGTGGTCTGCGTCGGCGGGGACGGGCAGCCGCTCATGCCGTGCGGCCGGTGCCGGCAGCTGCTGTGGGAGTTCGGCGGCCCGGAGATGCTCATCGAGACCGTCTCGCTCGGGATCGTCCCGATGCGCGAGGTGCTGCCGGACGCCTTCGGCCCCGAGGACCTGGTGGCCGCGGCGGAGCGGGAGCAGAGCTGATGGCCGGGTCATCGCATTCGCCGCACGACGCGATCGACGTCCTCCGGGCCAAGCGGGACGGCGTCGAGCTCTCGGCCGACCAGATCCGCTGGGTCATCGACGCCTACACCCGCGGTGCGGTGCCCGACGAGCAGATGAGCGCCCTGCTCATGGCGGTGTTCTTCCGCGGCATGAGCGCGGGAGAGCTGGCCGTCTGGACGCAGGCGATGATCGACTCCGGCTCCCGCAAGGACCTCTCCTCGCTGGGCCGCCCGACCGCGGACAAGCACTCCACCGGCGGGGTCGGCGACAAGATCACCCTGCCGCTCGCGCCGCTGGTCGCGGCCTGCGGGGTCGCCGTGCCGCAGCTCTCCGGCCGCGGGCTGGGGCACACCGGAGGCACGCTGGACAAGCTGGAGGCGATCCCCGGCTGGCGGGCCGACGTCGACGAGCGGGCCTACCTGGCCCAGCTGCGCGACGTCGGGGCGGTCATCTGCGCGGCCGGGAACGACCTCGCCCCGGCCGACAAGCTGCTCTACGCGCTGCGGGACGTGACGGCCACCGTCGAGTCGATCCCGTTGATCGCCAGCTCGATCATGAGCAAGAAGATCGCCGAGGGCGCCGACGCGCTGGTGCTGGACGTGAAGACCGGCTCGGGCGCGTTCATGAAGGACGCCGAAGCCTCCCGCGAGCTGGCCCGCACGATGGTGGGGCTGGGGGAGGCGGCCGGGGTGCGCACGGTCGCCCTGGTGACGGCGATGGACCGCCCGCTCGGCCGGGCCGCGGGCAACGCCGTCGAGGTCGCCGAGTCGGTGGAGGTGCTCGCCGGTGGCGGGCCGGCCGACGTCGTCGAGCTGACCCTCGCGCTGGCCCGCGAGATGCTCGCCGGGGCCGGACGCCCCGACGTCGACCCCGCCGAGGCGCTGGCCGACGGGCGCGCGATGGACGTCTGGCGGCGGATGATCTCCGCGCAGGGCGGCGACCCCGACGCCCCGCTGCCGCAGCCGGTGGAGCGGCACGTGGTGACCGCCCCGGCCACCGGCACGCTGACCCGGCTCGACGCGTTCTCCCTCGGCGTCGCCGCGTGGCGGCTCGGGGCCGGCCGGGCACGCAAGGAGGACAGCGTCTCGGCGTCGGCCGGGATCGTCTGGACCGCCGGCGTGGGGGAGCAGGTGACCGCCGGTCAGCCGCTGCTCGAGCTGCACACCGACGACGCCGGGCGGATCCCGCGGGCCCTGGAGGCGCTCGAGGGCGCGATCGGTGTCGACACCGACGACCGCCCCCTGCCGCTGATCCTGGACCGGATAGAGGTGTGACCGGTCACGGGAGCACACTGGTCTCCCGTGACGAGTCCTCCTGCGGTGGCCCCGGTGGCCGGCCGTCCGCGTCCCGGTGATCCGCTCGACCCGGACGCCGCGATCTCCGTCCGCGGGCTGGTCAAGCGGTACGGCGACTTCGTCGCGGTCGACGGCCTGGACCTCGACATCCGGCGCGGCGAGATCTTCGCGCTGCTCGGCCCCAACGGCGCCGGCAAGACGACGACGGTGGAGATCTGC
This sequence comes from Mycobacteriales bacterium, assembly GCA_038256725.1. Lineage (GTDB taxonomy): Bacteria > Actinomycetota > Actinomycetes > Mycobacteriales > Geodermatophilaceae > Blastococcus. The sequence continues at coordinate 7,547 of JBBSKB010000051.1, forward strand.
GAGGGCTACCGGTCCCGCGACGCCGGCGAGGTGCGGGTGCTCGGCGAGGACCCGGCCGACGGCGCCCGCGCGTGGAAGGCCCGGCTGGGCATCGTGCTGCAGTCCGGCTCGGGCGACAGCCAGCTGACCGTGCGCGAACTGGTCACCGCCCAGGCCTCGTACTACGCCGACCCGCGGGACGTCGACGAGGTCCTCTCGCTGGTCGGCCTCACCGAGAAGGCCGGCGTCCGGGGCAAGGCGCTCTCCGGCGGGCAGCGGCGCCGACTCGACGTCGCCCTGGGCATCGTCGGCCGGCCGACCCTGCTCTTCCTCGACGAGCCGACCACCGGCTTCGACCCCGAGGCCCGCCGGCAGTTCTGGTCGCTGATCCGCTCGCTGCGCGACCTGGGCACCACGATGCTGCTCACCACGCACTACCTCGACGAGGCCGAGGCGCTGGCCGACCGCGTCGGCGTCATCGCCCGCGGCCGGCTGGTCGAGGTCGCCGTCCCCAGTGCGCTCGGGGGGCGCGAGACCGCACCGGCCACGGTGACCTGGACCGAGGACGGCGCCCGCCGCACCGAGGCGACCGCGACCCCCACCGCGTTCGTGGCCGACCTGGCCGCCCGCTTCTCCGGCGAGGTCCCCGACCTCGCAGTGTCCCGCCCCACGCTCGAGGACGTGTACCTGCAGATGATCGGCACCGACCGATGACCGCGACCGCCCCTCCGGCCGCACCGGGCCTGCCGTCGCTGCCTGCCGTCTACCGTTCGCGCAGCTCGGTGGAGCTCAAGGAGTTCTTTCGCCAGCGGGAGTCCGTCGTCTTCACCCTGCTGCTGCCGGTGCTGCTGCTGGTCGTGTTCGGCGCGGTGCTCGACTTCGACCTGGGGTCCGGCGTCAGCTTCACCCAGTACTTCATGGCCGGCATCATCGCCGCGGGCATCCTGGGCGCCAGCCTGCAGAACATGGCGATCAACATCGCCACCGAGCGCTCCGACGGGACGCTCAAGCACCTGCTCGGCACCCCGATGCCGCGCAGCGCCTTCTTCGTCGGCAAGGTCGTGCAGGTGCTGGCGGTGACGCTGGCCAGCATCGTCGTCCTGCTGCTGATCGGCGTCGTCTTCTACCGGATCGACCTGCCCTCGGGCACCGACTGGCTGACCTTCGCCTGGGTGGCGGGGCTGGGCGCGGCCGCCTGCACGCTGCTGGGCATCGCGATCTCCAGCATCGCGAAGAACGGCCGCTCGGCCTCGGCGACCGTGACGCCGTTCGCCCTGCTGCTGCAGTTCATCTCGGGCGTCTTCTTCCAGTTCAGCGAGATCCCGAGCTGGATGCAGACGTTCGCCGCGCTCTTCCCGCTCAAGTGGATGGCGCAGGGGCTGCGGTCGGTCTTCCTGCCCGACGCGCTGGCCGTGGACGAGCCGGCCGGGTCGTGGGAGCTGGGCCGGGTCGCGCTGGTGCTCGGCATCTGGTGCGTCCTGGGCCTGGTCCTCTGCGTCCGCACGTTCCGCTGGCAGGACGCATGAGCGAGCCGCTGGACGCCGACGCGATCCGCCGCGCACCGAAGGTGCTGCTGCACGACCACCTGGACGGCGGGCTGCGGCCGCAGACGATCCTGGAGCTGGCCGAGCAGACCGGCTACCGGGGGCTGCCGGAGAGCGAGCCGGAGCCGCTGGCCCGCTGGTTCCGGCAGGCGGCCGACTCGGGCTCGCTCGTGCGGTACCTGGAGACCTTCGCGCACACCGTCGGCGTTCTGCAGACCGCGGACGCCATCCACCGGGTGGCCCGCGAGTGCGCGCTGGACCTGGCCGCCGACGGCGTGGTGCACGCCGAGGTGCGCTTCGCCCCCGAGCTGTCGACGGCGGGCGGGTTGCCCATCGAGGCCGTCGTCGAGGCGATGGTCGACGGCTTCGCCACCGGCGGGGCCGAGGCGACCGCGGCCGGCACCCCGATCCGGGTCGGGGCACTGCTCTGCGCCATGCGCCAGGAGGACCGCTGGGCGGAGGTGGCCGGGCTCGTCGTGCGCTACCGCGACGCGGGCGTGGTCGGTTTCGACCTGGCCGGTCCCGAGATCGGCTTCCCGCCCGACCGCATCCCCGCCGCGATCGAGCTGCTCGACCGGGCCGGCGCGCACCGCACGATCCACGCGGGCGAGGCGGCCGGCGTCGACAGCATCCGCGCCGCCCTGGACGGCGCCCGCGCCGAACGGCTGGGGCACGGCATCCGGATCGCCGACGAGGTCGCGCCGGACGGGACGCTCGGCCCGCTGGCGCAGCGGGTGCTCGACGAGCAGGTGCCGCTGGAGGTCGCGCCGTCGTCGAACGTGCAGACCGGCGCCTATCCCTCGCTGGCCGCGCACCCGGTCGACCGGCTGCACCGGCTCGGCTTCGCCGTCACCGTCAACACCGACAACCGGCTGATGAGCGGCGTCTCGGCGAGCAGCGAGCTGACCGCCGTCGCGACGGCGTCCGGCTGGGGCTGGGACGACGTCCGGACGGTCACCGAGCGTGCCGTGGCGGCGGCCTTCCTCGACGACGCCGCGCGCGCCCGCCTGCTCGCCGACGTCGTCCGCCCGGGGTACGCCGACCTGCAGGCCTGACGGAGGGTGACGGTCCCCACCCCCGCTGGGGGAATCGCCGGGGGCCCGGCGCTGCTAGCCTGGGAGTACCGGCACAACGCCGGTCATCCTCCCGGACGGTTTGTCCGGGCATGAGCGCATCCGTGCAGATCACGCGTTCCACCCCTGGGCGCACACGATCGCCAGTGAGGACGCCGGTACCTGCGGCGCTTCCTTCTTCCACGGGACGCGCTCCGAGCAGTATCGGAGCCCCACCCCGCATGTCGTTGGTCAACCCTGTCTCGTTCGAGTCGAACGACGCTGATACCACCATCCAGAACACCGTCCCGGACACCGCTGCGGCGGAGACCGGGGCCGCTCCCGAGCTGGCCCCCGAGACCGCCCCTGAGGCGGCCGAGGAGCCCACCGGCCCCACGTTCGGCCAGCTGGGCCTGCCCCAGCCGCTGGTCACCGCGCTCGAGCGGCGCGGCATCCACCGCCCGTTCGCCATCCAGACCTCCGCCCTGCCGGACGCCCTCGCCGGGCGCGACGTGCTCGGCAAGGCCGCCACGGGCTCGGGCAAGACGCTGGCCTTCGGCCTGCCGCTGCTCGCCCGCATCGGCAACGAGGTCAAGCAGGGCCGGCGCGCCCCCCGCGGGCTGGTCCTGGTGCCGACCCGTGAGCTGGCGCAGCAGGTGCACGACAACCTCGCGCCCCTCGGCCAGGCCACCGGCGTGCAGCTGGCGACCGTCTACGGCGGCGCGCCCATGTACCGCCAGATCCAGCAGCTCCGCCGCGGGGTCGACGTCATCATCGCCACGCCCGGCCGCCTGCAGGACCTGATCAGCCAGGGCGAGGCCACCCTCGCCGAGGTCGTCATCACCGTCCTCGACGAGGCCGACTTCATGGCTGACCTGGGCTTCCTCCCGGTCGTCAAGGAGCTGCTCGACCAGACCGCCCGCGACGCCCAGCGCCTGCTGTTCTCGGCGACGCTGGACGGCGAGGTCGACTCGCTGGTCCGCCGCTACCTCAAGGACCCGGCCCGGCACGAGGTCGTCCGCCCCGGCGGCGAGGCCCCGCCGGCCGAGCACCTGGCCTTCACGTTGGCGTTCCGCGACAAGCTGCAGGTGGCCACCGAGCTGGCCTCCCGCCCGGGCCGGACGATCATCTTCGCCCGCACCCAGCTCGGCGTGGACCGGCTGGCCGACAACCTCAAGGCGGCCGGCATCAAGGCCGAGGCGATCCACGGCGGACTGCCCCAGGCGGCGCGCAAGCGTGCGCTGGAGGAGTTCACCGACGCCCGCTCGCCGGTCCTCGTCGCCACCGACGTCGCCGCCCGCGGCATCCACGTCGACGACGTCTCGCTGGTCCTGCACTACGACCCGCCGACGGACGCCAAGACCTACCTGCACCGTTCGGGCCGCACCGCCCGCGCCGGTGCCGCCGGGGTCGTCGTCTCGCTGCTGCTGCCCGACCAGGTCGGCCAGGCCAAGCGGCGGTTCCGCACCGCGAAGGTGGACCCGCCGATCGACCGGACCCGTCCCGGTGACAAGCCGATCCTCGAGCTCGTCGCCGCCGGCATCCCGGTCGAGCCCAAGGAGCGCACCCAGCGCGACATGCGCCGCGGCGGTGGGGGCCCTGGTGGCCGTCCGCGTCGCGACGGCGACCGCCCCACCGGCGGTTCGCGTGGCGGCCCCCGTCGCTCCTTCGGTGACCGTCCCCGGCCCGCCGGCGAGCGGCCCGCGGGTGAGCGGTCCTACGGCGGCGGCGAGCGCTCGGCGTCGTCCGGTGAGCGCTCCTACGGCGACCGCGGTCGCCCGGGTGGGCGGCCCGGCCGCCCCTCGCGCTACGGCGCCTGAGAACGACTGAACGACGAAGCGGCCGGTCCCGGGTCTCCCGGGGCCGGCCGCTCCGTCGTGTGCGGCTGCTGCGTCGAGCGGCTCAGTCGCGGAAGACCAGCTTCCCGCTGATCAGACCGACGACCTCGTCCCAGGCGGGGCGGACGGCGGCGGCGTCGGCCTGGCGCAGCGTGGCGTCGGGCTCCCGCTCGCCCCGGGCGACGGCCTGGCCCAGCGGCGCGGACGGGGCCAGCAGCTCCTCGACCCGCGGCAGCCGCCCGTGCTCGGCGAGGTCGCGGGCGCCCTCCACGGGCTGGGCGAGCGCGGCGAGGCCCACCAGCCCGGCAGCGCCGTCGGCGACCTCGTCCAGCACCTCCGACAGCGCGGCGAGGTCGTAGCGGTCCTGGTCGGCCGGCAGCGGCGGTGTGTCGGTGACGGCGACCTCGGGCCACGAGGCGATCTCGCTGAGGTCGTGGGTCTCGGTGCCCGCGCAGAAGCGGGCCAGGTCGGCCGGGGTGTCGAAGAGGAAGACCTCGCCGTCGCGGCCCAGGAAGCGGGCGACGTCGTCGACGTAGCAGCGCAGGGTCACCCCGGCGCCGTCGGGGACGACGCCCTCCACCGGCAGGATGCCGACGGCCTCCCAGAACTCCGCCGCCGCGGCGACCGCCGCGGGGTCGTGGGTCAGCCGCCCACCGCCGGCGATGGTCCGCACGCCGGCGGTCGCGGCGGCCGGGCCGACGTCGACCGGCTCGATGTCGTCGTCGTCCGCGTCGTCCTCGTCGACGACGATCGGGGCCGACTCGGAGGCCGAGGGGTAGTCCGCCACGGCCACGCTTCCTGCGCCGGTCCAGTCCAGGTGCTCGCCGAGCTCCTCGACGACGTCCTCCCACAGGTCGTCGAGCGCGCCGCCGACCCCCGCCCAGGCGTCCTCGCCGGAGCGGCCGATGAACGCCTCGGCGCCGAGGCCGAGCGAGCCGATCTCGGGCTTGGCGACCAGCTCGGCGACCGCCTCGAACTCGGTCCCGTCGTCGTCGAGGTCGTCCTCCTCGTCGTCGTCGTCATCGGCGTCGAGGCACTCGGCCAGCCGGCCGACGATGTCGATGGTGGCGCCCAGCTCCTCGACCGCCCAGCGGTCGGGGTCCTCGGCGGCGATGTCGTAGACGCCGTCGAGGTCGAAGCGGTGGTCCTCGTCCGGGGTCAGGTCGGCGGCACCCAGGCCCGCGACGACCGGCCAGACGGGGTGGTCGGCGAGGTCGTGGTCGGTGCTGGCGCGGCAGAACGCGGCGAGCGCGGCCGGCGAGGGGAACAGGTGCACGACGGCGGTGGGGACCGGGGCCTCGGGGTCGTCGTCGTTGATGTCGGCGCGCACCTCGACGGTGGTGCCGAGGAACGCCTGCCACTCCTCGCCGTCCTCCTCCCACGGAGGAGCCCACAGCGTGTAGCCCGTGCGGTCGTCGAGGGTCAGTGCGATGGGAACGATGCTCGGCCTGGCCACGGGGTGACTCTGCCAGATGGAGCGCCGCACGCTCCTCACCCTTTCGCCTCAGCCGCCCGCGGGGGGCCGGGCGGACGACGGGTGCCGGGGCCACACCAGTGCCACCAGCGCGGCGGCGGCGAGCATCACGCCCACCCCGATGCCGGCGGTCAGGTCCATGCCGGCCGTGAACGCCTCTCGGGCGCTGCCGGTGAGCGCCGTCGCGAGATCCGGGGGGAGCCGGTCGGCGACGTCGAAGGCGCCGCCGAGCGTGCCCGCGGCCTCCTGCTCGCCGGCGTCCAGCCCGTCGGGCAGCACCAGCTGCGCGGTGTAGACCGCGCCCAGGACGCTGCCGAGCACCGCGACGCCCAGGCCGGTGCCCAGCTCGTAGGCCGTCTCGCTGACCGCGCTGGCCTGGCCGGCGCGCTCCGGGGGAGCGGCGGTGAGGATGGCGTCGTTGGTGAGGGTCTCGGCGAGGCCGGCGCCGGTGGCGACCAGCGCGAACGCCACGACGACGAGCGCGGCCGAGCTGCCGGTGCCCAGCCGGGTGGCGACGACGTAGCCGACGGCGGCGAGCAGCACACCGGTGAGCACCAGCCGGCGCACCGGGAAGCGCCGCGCCAGGGGCACCGCGGCCAGCCCGCCCGCTACCGAGGCGAGCAGCCCCGGGACCAGCAGCAGACCGGCGTCCATCGGGCTGCGGCCGAGCACCAGCTGCAGGTACTGCGAGGTGAGCAGCAGCAGGCCGGAGAGCGCGGCGATGATGAGCAGGTTGGCGCTGATGGCGGCGGTGACGACCCGGTCGCGGAAGAGCCGGAGATCCAGCAGTGGCGCCCGGCGGGTCAGCTGACGGCGGACGAAGGCGACGCCGCTGCCGAGCCCGAGGACGGCGCCGGCCGCTGCGAGCGGGCCGGGCGAGCCGCCGGCGAGGGTCTTGATGGCGTAGACCAGCGGCAGCATCGTGGTCAGCGACAGGCCGACGCTGGCCAGGTCCAGCGGCCCGGGTGCAGGGTCCCGCGACTCCGGCAGCAGCCGGCCGGCGGCGAGCAGGATCGCCAGCACCGGCACGTTCACCAGAAACACCGAGCCCCACCAGAAGCGCTCGAGCAGCGCCCCGCCGAGGACCGGGCCCAGTGCGGCGCCGCCCGCGAACCCCGAGGCCCAGACCGCGATCGCCAGCCGGCGCTGCTGCTGGTCCAGGAACAGGTTGCGCAGCAGGGAGAGCGTCGAGGGCATGAGTGCCGCGCCGAAGACGCCCTGCAGGGCGCGCGCAGCGATCAGCCACCGGATGTCGGGCGCGTAGGCGGCGAGCACCGAGGCGGCACCGAAGCCGACCGCCCCCAGCAGCAGCAGGCGGCGGCGGCCGAACCGGTCGCCGAGGCTGCCGGCGGTGACCAGCAGGCCGGCCAGCAGCAGCGGGTAGATGTCCACGGCCCACAGCAGCTCGGTGCCGCTCGGCGCAAGCGCGCGGGTGATCGCGGGGACGGCGAAGGCGAGCACCGTGTTGTCGACCGAGATCAGCAGCACGGGCAGCATCAGCGTCGCGAGGCCGAGCCACTCCCGTCGTCCGGCGAGGGGGGTGGCCCGGTGGGCCCCGTGCGCCGGAGGGGCGGTGCTCATGACGTTCTCGTCCCGTAGTCGAAGCAGTACCGTCCAGACGGTACAGTAATTCGCATGGCCCGGCCCTCGCAGCGTGTACAGGTGCTCGATGCGTTCGAGCACCTGCTGGTCGACGACGTCGGTGTCGCGGCCACGCTGGACGCCGTGGCCGCCGCCGCCGGGGTCTCCAAAGGCGGCCTGCTCTACCACTTCCCGAGCAAGGAAGCGCTCGTCGACGGCCTCGCCGACCGGCTGCGCGCGCAGGTCGCCGAGGACGTGGAGGAGCTGCGCGCCGCGTCCGCGGGGCCGGTCGCCTATTGGCTCAGCTCGTCGTCCTCGGGGACGCCCGCGGCGCTGACCCGCACCAGCCAGGCCGTGCTGCGGCTCGCGGGCGCCGGACAGCCCGCCGCCCGGGCGGCGCTCGAGGAGGCGGACCAGGCCTGGGCGGGGGCGCTCGGCGAGCGCATCGCCGACCCCGTCCTCGCCCGCCTCGTCGTGCTGGTCGGCAACGGGTTGTGGCTCGAGACGCTGACCGGTTCGCCCCCTCGCGAGGACCTGCGGCCGCTCCTCGAGCTGCTCGAACGGCTCGTCGACGGCGGCTGAGCCGCTACAGGCCGATCGGGTGCCAGACCGTCTTCGTCTCGAGGAACGGCGTCATCCGGGCGAGCCCGGGGTCGGCCGACCAGTCCGGCTCGACGGCCGGTGGGCGCAGGACGCGCTTGATGGTGCCGGCGGCCTCCCGCTCGAACTCCATGGCGAGGTTGGCCGGGGCGCCGGCCAGGTCGATGGCGTCCACGTCGGCGTGCTCGGCCAGCCAGATGCCGAGCTCCTCGGCGTCACCGGTGAGCAGGTTGACCACGCCGCCGGGGACGTCGCTGGTGGCGAGCACCTCGCCGAGAGTGACCGCGGGGAGCGGGCGCTCCTTCGACGTGACGACGACGGCGGTGTTGCCGGTCGCGAGCACGGGCGCCAGGACGCTGACCAGCCCGAGCAGCGAGGACTGCTGCGGGGCGAGCACGGCGACGACGCCGGTCGGCTCCGGCGTCGAGAAGTCGAAGTACGGCCCGGCGACCGGGTTCGCCCCACCGAGGACGGCGGCCAGCTTGTCGGTCCAGCCGGCGTACCAGACCCAGCGGTCGATGGCGGCGTCCACGGCGGCGCGGGCCTTCGAGGCGCTGAGCCCCTCGCCGGCGGCGACCTCATCGCAGAACTGGGCGTGCCGGCCCTCCATGACCTCGGCCACCCGGTAGAGCACCTGGCCGCGGTTGTAGGCGGTCGCGGCCGACCACGTGGCGAAGGCGTTGCGGGCGGCGACGACGGCGTCCCGGGCGTCCTTGCGGCTGGCCCGCGCGGCGTTGGCGAGGAAGTGCCCCTTGGCGTCGGTGACCTCGTAGGTGCGGCCGGACTCCGAGCGCGGGAAGGCGCCGTTCACGTAGAGCTTGTAGGTCTTGCGCACGGCGAGGCGGTCGTTCCCGATCACTGGTCGGCACCCTTCAGGTAGGCGGCGAGCCCGTGCCGGCCGCCCTCGCGGCCGTAGCCGGACTGCTTGTAGCCGCCGAAGGGCGACGTGGGGTCGAACTTGTTGAACGTGTTGGCCCACACCACGCCGGCGCGCAGCTGGCTCGCGATCTTCAGGATGCGGGAGCCCTTCTCCGACCAGATGCCGGCGGAGAGGCCGTAGGTGGAGTTGTTCGCCTTGGCGACCGCCTCGTCCGGCGTGCGGAAGGTCAGGACGCTGAGCACCGGTCCGAAGACCTCGTCGCGGGCGATGCGGTGGGCGGGGGAGACGTCGGTGAAGACGGTCGGGGGGAACCAGAAGCCGCGCTCGGGCAGCTCGCCGTCCGGCTGCCAGCGCTGCGCGCCCTCGGCCTCGCCGATGTCGGAGAGCTCCCGGATGCGGTCCAGCTGCTCCCGCGAGTTGATCGCGCCGATGTCGGTGTTCTTGTCCAGCGGATCACCGACGCGCAGCGTGCCGATGCGCCGCTGCAGGCTCGCGACGACCTCGTCGTGGATCGACTCCTGCACGAGCAGCCGGCTGCCCGCGCAGCAGACGTGGCCCTGGTTGAAGAAGATGCCCTGGACGATGCCCTCGACGGCCTGGTCGATCGGGGCGTCGTCGAACACGATGTTCGCGGCCTTGCCCCCGAGCTCCAGCGTGAGCTTCTTCTGCGTACCGGCGACGGCGCGGGCGATCTGCCGGCCGACGTCCGTGGAGCCGGTGAAGGCGACCTTGTCGACGTCGGCGTGCTCGACCACGGCGCGGCCGGTGTCCCCGGCGCCGGTGACGATGTTGACCACGCCGGCGGGCAGATCGGCCTGGCGGCAGAGCTCGGCGAAGAGCAGCGCGGTCAGCGGGGTGGTCTCGGCCGGCTTGAGGACGACGGTGTTGCCGGCGGCCAGCGCCGGGGCGACCTTCCAGGCCAGCATCATCAGCGGGAAGTTCCACGGGATGACCTGGCCGGCGACGCCGAGCGGGCGGGGCCGGCTGCCGAGGCCGACGTGCTCGAGCTTGTCGGCCCAGCCGGCGTAGTAGAAGAAGTGCGCCGCGGCGAGGGGGACGTCGACGTCGCGGGACTCGCGGATCGGCTTGCCGTTGTCGAGGGACTCCAGGACGGCGAACTCGCGGGCGCGCTCCTGCAGCAGGCGGGCGATGCGGAACAGGTACTTGCCGCGGTCGGCGGGGCGCATCGGGCCCCAGGTCTTCTCGAACGCGCGGCGGGCGGCGCGAACGGCTCGGTCGACGTCGGCCGTGCTGCCGGCGGAGACCTCGGTGAGGACCTCCTCCGTGGCCGGGTTGACCGTCGGGAACCGCTCGCCGGTGCCGTCGACGAACTCGCCGTCGATGAACAGGCCGTAGGACGGGGCGATGGTGACGATCGACCGGGACTCGGGGGCGGGGGCGTACTCGAAGACATGGGGCTGGGCCGGGCTGGGCGGAGTCGTGGTCATGATCAGTCCACCGTGACGTGGTCGGGGCCGGAGTAGTGGCCGGTGCGCAGCTTCTGGCGCTGGAGCAGGAGGTCGTTGAGCAGGCTGGAGGCGCCGAAGCGGAACCAGTCGGCGTGCAGCCAGTCCGGGCCGACGGTCTCGTTGATCAGCACGAGGTGCTTGATCGCGTCCTTCGTGGTCCGGATGCCGCCGGCGGGCTTGAAGCCGATCTGACGGCCGGTGGCGGCGCGGAAGTCGCGCACCGCCTCGAGCATCACCAGGCCGACCGGGAGGGTGGCGGCGGGGCTGACCTTGCCGGTGGAGGTCTTGATGAAGTCGCCGCCGGCGAGCATCGCGATCCAGCTGGCGCGGCGGACGTTGTCGAGGGTGACCAGCTCGCCGGTCTCGAGGATGACCTTGAGGTGGGCCGGGGCCCGGCCCGGGCGGACGCATGCCTCCTTCACCGCGACGATCTCCTCGTAGACATCGAGGTACCGGCCGGACAGGAAGGCACCGCGGTCGATGACCATGTCGATCTCGTCGGCGCCGTTCTGCACGGCGTCGCGCACGTCGGCGAGCTTGACCGCGCGGCTGGCCCGGCCGCTGGGGAACGCGGTGGCGACGGCGGCGACGTGGACGCCGCTGTCGCCCAGGGCCTCGCGGGCGACACCGGCGAGGTCGCCGTAGACGCAGACCGCGGCGACCCGCGGGCAGGTCGGGTCGGTCGGGTCGGGGCTCTTGGCCTTGGCCGCGAGGCTGCGCACCTTGCCGGGGGTGTCGGCGCCCTCGAGCGTGGTGAGGTCGACCATCGAGATGGCGGTGTCGATCGCCCACGCCTTGGACGTGGTCTTGATCGAGCGGGTGCCGAGCTGGGCGACGCGGGCCTCGGCGCCGACCTGGTCGACCCCGGGGAGGCCGTGCAGGAAGGCGCGGAAGGCGGAGTCGGAGCGGGTGACGTCGCGGTACGGGGGCATCGGGACGGACAGCGCCCGGGCGTCGTCCGACAGCGCGTCGGGGTCGAGCACGTGGGTCATGCCGAGCATTCTCCCCTGTGCGGCGAGCGGCATCGCCCTCCGCTTCCCCCGACGGAGTGCGTGGGCCGGACCACGGCCGCGTTTCCGCGGGAACGCGGCGGCCGCGGCACCTGTCCTGCCGGAGCGGTCGCCCCCCGGGACGTTTCCGCGGAAACGTCGCCCCCTCCGCTCCGGCCCGGAACTGTCGGACCCCTCTCGTATCTTCGATCACACGTTCGAAGGAGGTTCGCGTGCCCGAGAAGTCCCTGCCCGACCTGGCGGGTGAGATCACAGCGGGTGCCGTGCGGCTCGCCGCGGCGACGGCCGCCTGGTTGCGGCTGGTGGCGGAGTTCGACCGGCGGGACGGCTGGATCGCGCACGGCATCGCCTCGTGCGCCCACTGGCTCGCCTGGCAGTGCGGCATGTCGCCCGCGACCGCCCGCGAGCACCTCCGGGTCGCCCGTGCGCTGACCGAGCTCCCGCTGCTGTCGGTGGCGTTCGCCGAGGGGCGGTTGTCGTACTCGAAGGTGCGGGCGGTCACCCGTGTCGCCGAGCCCGCCGGCGAGCAGCTGCTGCTGGAGATGGCTGTCGAGATGACGGCGTCCCAACTGGAGCGCGTGGTCCGGGCCTGGCGGCGCAGCGACCGGGTGGACGAGGGTGTCGTGGCCGAGAAGCGGCAGTTCCAGCACTGGTGGGACGACGACGGGATGCTCGTCGTCCGGATGCGACTCGGGCCGGAGGAGGGCGCCGACTTCCTGGCCGCGGTGGAGTCGCGGGCCGAGGCGGGGGCCCGACACGACCGGGCGGAGGCGAAGCGCGCGGCCCCGGCCGGAGCGCCCCCTGCTGCACAGGCCCCGGATGCAGGGGGCACGGGCGAGGCGGCTGAACGCGAGCAGATCGCCTGCGCCAGGGAGCGCACGTCCGCTCGGCGCTGCGCGGCCGTGGCCGCCCTGGCCCGGGCGGGTCACGGTGTCGACCGCCGGCCGGGCGACCCGCCGTTGCGGGAGGTGGTCGTGCACGTCGACGCCGCCGTTCTCGCCGACGATGCCGCGGCCGGGCAGGCTCATCTCGAGGGTGGTCCGGCCCTCCACCCGGCTCAGGTGCGGCGGATGCTCTGCGGAGCGACCGTCGTGACGATGCTCGAGCGGGACCGGGAGGTCCTCGGGGTGGGGCGTACCCGGCGGCTCGCCACCCGGGCGCAGCGGCGCGCGCTGCTGCGGCGGGACGGTGGATGCGCGCGACCAGGCTGCGCCGAGACCAGGATCGAACGGCTGCACGCGCACCACATGCGGCACTGGCTGTTCGGGGGCGGGACGGACATCGACAACCTCGTGCTGTTGTGCGACGTCGACCACGGCCTGGTGCACGACCAGGACCTCGTCATGTCCCGCCGGAACGGCCGGCTCGTCGTCCTCGCGCCGGACGGACGGCGCGTCTGGGGTGCCGGCGACGCCGCCTTCGTCGGGGGAGTGGCCGGCCTGCCGGGCGCGGGGGAATCCGTGGACGACGCCTTCGTCGGCGTCCAGCCGATCGACGAGCTGGCGGTCCGGGGCCGGCTGGACGGTGAGCTGACCCGACTGCTGTTCCCGGACGGCGCACCGGTGCTGCCGGAGGCCATGCACGTGAACGGTGAGCGGATGGACCTCGATCACGTCGTCTGGGTGCTCCTGCACCAGCGGGATCTCCAGCGGCGGCTGGCGGCCGAGGCGCGCGGTCGTCCGCTGGCCGCCGCGTGACCGGTGATGGTGGCGCTGGCAGCGCGGGGCGGGCAGGCGTGTGGCGGGTCCGGTTGGGGCCGCTACCGTTCCTCCCGTGCAGCTCACCGTCGTCGACCATCCGCTGGCCCGAGCCCGGCTGAGCCGGATGCGCGACGAGCGCACCGACAACGCCGCCTTCCGTGCCGCGCTCCGCGAGCTCACCCAGATGCTGGTCTACGAGGCCACGCGCGAGCTCACGGTGGCCGAGGAGACGATCCGCACGCCGGTCGTCGAGACCACCGGCTATCGGCTGGCGGCCCCGCCGTTGCTCGTGCCGGTGCTGCGCGCGGGCCTGGGTATGGCCGACACCGCGCACGGCATGCTGCCGGAGTCGCAGATGGGCTTCGTCGGCCTGGCGCGCAACGAGGAGACCTTCCAGCCGGAGGCCTACATGGCGTCCCTGCCGGAGTCGCTGGTCGACCGGCACGTCTTCGTGCTCGACCCGATGCTCGCCACGGGCGGCTCGCTGGTGCACTGCTGCGGCCTGCTCACCGCCCGCGGCGCCACCCAGATCACCGTGTTGTGCGCACTCGCGGCGCCGGAGGGCATCCAGCGCTTGGCGGATAGTGGGTTGCCGCTGCGGGTGTTCACGGCCAGCGTCGACGAGGGGCTCAACGAGAACGCCTACATCGTCCCGGGCCTCGGCGACGCCGGCGATCGTCAGTTCGGCGCGGTCTGACGGTGCGCTTCGGGCTGCTCGGCACCGGCCCGTGGGCGCGGGGCGTGCACGCCCCGGCACTCGCCGCGCACCCGACCGCGGAACTGGTCGGCGTCTGGGGACGCGACCTGGCCAAGGCCAAGGCGGTGGGCGCCCGCTTCGAGGTGCCGGGTTTCGCCGACGTCGACGCCCTGCTCGACCAGGTCGACGCGGTGGCGATCGCGCTGCCGCCCGACGTCCAGGCGCCGCTGGCCGAGCGGGCCGCGGCGGCCGGCAAGCACCTGCTGCTGGAGAAGCCGGTCGCGCTCAGCACGGCCGCGGCCGACCGCGTCGTCGACGCAGTCGCGGCAGCCGGCGTGGCCTCGGTCGTGTTCCTCAAGTTCCGCTTCCAGACCGCGACCTCCACCTGGCTGACCCAGGCCGGTCGCACCCAGCTCGCCGGCGGTGCCGCGTCGTGGCTGGCTTCGGTGGCCGGGACGCCGTTCGCCGGCTCGGCCTGGCGGCAGGAGCGCGGGGCGCTGTGGGACCTGGGCCCGCACGCCCTCTCGGTGCTCGTGCCCGCGCTGGGGCCGGTCGTCGCGGTCCAGGCCACCGCAGGACGCGGTGACACCGTGCACCTGGCGCTCCTCCACGAGTCGGGCGCCGCGTCGACGCTCACGCTCTCGCTCACGGTGGCCCCGATGTCGGCCGGTACCGAGTTCTTCGTGCACGGCGACGCCGGCCGCCTGGTGCTGCTGCCCGACGGTGACCGGCCGGCGGACGACCTCACGGTCGCCGTCGACGAACTCCTCGCCGCAGCGCTCACGGGTGGGACGCACCCCTGCGACGTCGGGTTCGGCCGCGACCTCGTCGTCGTGCTGGAGACCGCCGCACGTGCGCTGGCCTCCGGCTGCCGGGAGACCGTCCCGCACTGACCGCTGCGGTCAGCGCTCCACCTCGTACCGCAGCATGACGACGCCGTTGCCGAAGACCCGCGTCTCGACCAGCCGAAGGTCGGCGGGCGGGCCCTCCTCGAACAGCCGACGTCCGTGACCTAGCAGGACCGGGGTCACGAAGATCCGGTACTCGTCGATCAGGTCGTGCCGGCGGAACGACTCGGCCAGCACGGGGCCGCCGACCACCATGTCCCCGCCGGGCTGCGCCTGCAGCGCCCGCACCTCCTCGGGAACGACGTCGCGCACCACCGTGGCGTTGGGGCCGGGGGCGGCGAGCGTGCGCGAATAGACGACCTTCGGCATGCGCCGCCAGATCGCGGCGAACTCCGCGATCGAGGGTTCGACGTCGGGGCCCTGGTCGGCTTCCGGCCAGTACGCCTCCATCAGCTCGTAGGTGACCCGGCCCTCGAGGAACGCGCTGCTCTCGGCCAGCAGTCGGTTGAAGAAGGTGTGCAGCTCGTCGTCGACCCGATGCCAGCTGATGTCGGCGTCCGGGCCCTCGAAGTAACCGTCCAGGGAGATCCCCAGGTGCATCACGATCCTGCGCATGGCCGTCCTCTCACGGGCCCGACGGCCCTGGCAGGTCTGACCGCGGCCGGCCGCCGCAGTCATCGGTCAGTCGAACGGGTTCGTCAGGACCGGCCGGGCCTGGAGGACGGCGAAGGTGACGGGGGTGCCGTCGGTGGTGGTGCTGCCGGGCACGGGGGCGGTGAGGCCGCCGTCGACGCTGAAGGTTCCGGTCCAGGTGGTGGTGAGCCCGGCGGTGAACGTGCCGGTGGCGTAGTCGTGGCTGATCGTGTGGCGGGGATAGGGGGCACCGGGGGTGGTGGTGGTCAGGTCGGTGCCGTCGCCGGTGTGCCAGGTGAAGCCGGTCGCAGTGGCGGTGATGTCGACGGTGAACCCGCGGATGTCGAGCGCGAAGGTCTGGGTCGTCGGCCCGTCGGT
This sequence comes from Mycobacteriales bacterium, assembly GCA_038256725.1. Taxonomy (GTDB): domain Bacteria; phylum Actinomycetota; class Actinomycetes; order Mycobacteriales; family Geodermatophilaceae; genus Blastococcus. Next base: position 23,230 of record JBBSKB010000051.1, read on the forward strand.
GAAGAAGATGACGGGGAGCCCGACCAGGGCGTTGCCCGGTGGCTGCTGCTTGGTGGGGAGCTGGGGGAGCGGCAGCGTCTGGAAGTAGCGGAACACCTCGCCCGGCGACGGCGGCGGGTTGAGTGCGGTGATGTCCACGCAGCCGCGGTCGAGGGATGTCCACGGACCGACAGGCGTCCCCACCGGAGCACCGTTGGCGGGGAACCCGTCGACGGTGGTCGTGCCCTCCGGGCCACTGATGGCCAGGCGACGCCGCTCGATGACGAGGTCCTCGACCGCGCGCCCAGGTTCCGCGAGGCACTGCAGGAAGTCGGCGCGGTTGCAGTTGCCGTTCGTCCGGTCGTTCACCACGCAGGGGTCCGAGAGCTGGTACGTGTACGGGTGCTCGACGGGCGCCGCGTTCGATGCGGCCCACCGGCCCTCCGGTGTCTGCGAGACGTACGAGGCGGTCA
>JBBSKB010000052.1:0-23591 GCA_038256725.1 Mycobacteriales bacterium
ACCGTGGCTGCCGTCCGCACGGCCGACACGTCCCCACCCGGGGAGACCGGACGGACACCGCTGAGTCGCGTCCCGTCGTCCGAGACGGGTGCGAGCCGGGGACCCATCGCAGTCCTGGGGTGAATCCCGAACGGTCATCCGACCGTCGGGTAGGGCACTTCTGAGCCCGAATCCGTCAGCTAACCCGGTAAGCGGTATCGGAAGAACGGAGAGCCGCCGGATGGCGCGCCCCTGCACCACCGCACGACCCCGGACCACCCGCCACGACAAGCCCCGGGTCCGCCCGCACAGCTGAGCGCCGCCTGCCGCTCCCCGCACGCGCCGTCCTTCCCCGACGCCGCACCGGCACCCGCCGCGCACGCCACCACCGGTGGCCTGCCCGCGCGTCCCGGCCGCCCCCGAGTCGCAGTTCCGCAGACCGCACACCCGTCGCAGCCCTCGTCGTCCCTGGTCGGACGCCGCTGCACGCACCCCCCCGGAGCACCCGCACCCATGCACCCCCGCACCATCCTCACCGCCCTGCACCTCCGACCCGCCGCTGATCGACGGTCCCCGGCCGCCGGCCGACGCCCCGCCATCTACCTGGGCGTCGCCGTCGCCGTCGCCGGCGCCGTCGCCGTGAAACAGGTCGTAGGCACCGGCCCCCCAAACCAGGCCGGGGCGGTGCACTCCGAGTCGGTGAGCGTCGCCCAGCAGCTCGGCGTGGACCGGGCCGCCGGGGCCGCCGACGTCGTCCCCGAGCTCGAACCGCTTGCCGGGCTGGCGGCCAGCCGCAGCAGCCGCGAGGACGCCGAGTTCGCGGCCCAGCTCACCCAGGCCGCCGCCGACCAGGCGGTGCTCGACCAGCAGCGGGCCGAGGCCGAGGCCGAGGCCGCCGCCCGCCGGGCCGCCGAGGAGGCGGCCGCGGAGCGAGCTGCCGAGCTGGCCCAGCTCGCCGAGCTGGCCGCGGCGCCGGCCAAGGCCGCCGCGCTCGCCCCGGCGGCGAAGGCGCCGGCCGCCGCCGTCGCGGGAGCCGCCGGCTCGGTGGCCGCCACCACCCGAGCGAGGATCAGCAACAGCGCCGGCGCGATCAACGCCCGCGCGCAGGCCGCCGCCGACGCCGTCGTCAGCAACGTGCCGGGGGCGGGCGCCCTCACCCTGGGCGGCACCCGCGCCAGCGCCGCCGACCCGGGCGGCCACCCCTCGGGCCTCGCGGTGGACTACATGGTCATGGCCAACGGTGCGCTCGGGGACGCGATCGTGGCCTACCACGTCGCGCAATGGAACGAGCTCGGCGTGCAGTACCTCATCTGGAAGCAGCGGATGATGAGCTCGCCCGGCGGTGCCTGGAAGCCGATGGAGAACCGCGGCAGTGCCACGGCCAACCACGTGGACCACGTCCACGTGAACTACCGCTGACGCCCGGCACTAGGCTCGGCGGCCCCGGGCGGCAGCGCTCTCGTGCCGCCGCCGTGACCCCCGAGCGCGACCTGGAGGAACCCGCCGTGTCGACCACCGGTCGTGGACGGGGCGCCGACGACGAGGAGTCGCCCGCGGCTCCGCCGATCCCGTCCTTCGCCTCGCTGCGCGCGCCGCGGCGCATGAACGCGGCGTTGGACGTGCTCCTCCCGCCGGCAGCGGAAGCGCCCGCCGCCCAGGCCCCGCTGGCGCAGACCCCGGTCGTCGAGCCGGCGCCGGTCGTCGACCGACGGGTGCGTCCGGTCGTGACTCCGCCGACGCCGCGGCCGGCCGAGTGGCCCGACCTCCTGCACTTCGGGGTGCGGGTCGCCACCACGGCCCTGCGCCGGCTGCGGCGCCTCCTGGGGGAGTAGCGCCGCAGCCGGGGGAGCTCAGCGGATGCGCAGGAGCACCTTGCCGGCGGCCCGCCGCTCGTCGAGCTCGGTCACGGCCGCGACGACGTCCTCGAGCGGGTGCACCGAGCCGAGCACCGGGTCCAGCTTGCCGCTCTCGAGCAGCGGGTAGAGCTCGTCCCACTGCTCCTTCGGGAAGCCGGGCGCGCCGGTGGACCAGAAGGCGCCCCAGCCGACGCCGACGACGGAGACGTTGTTGAGCAGCAGCCGGTTCACCTTGACGGTGGGGATCTCCCCGCCGGTGAAGCCGAGCACCAGGATCCGTCCCTCGCGGCCGAGGCTGCGCAGCGAGTCGGTGAACCGGTCGCCGCCCACGGGGTCGACGACGACGTCGACACCGCGGCCGCCGGTGAGCTCCTTGACCGCGTCGCGGAAGCCGTCGGCGGGCACGATCTCGTCGGCCCCGGCGGCGCGAGCGACCTCGCCCTTGGCGTCGCTGGAGACGACGGCGAACACGCGGGCGCCGTAGGCCTTGGCCAGCTGGACGGCCGCGGTGCCCAGGCCGCCGGCGGCGCCGTGCACCAGTACGGTCTCGCCCTCGTGCAGCTGCCCGCGGCGGCGGAGCGCGAAGTGCATGGTCAGGTAGTTCATCGGCAGCGCTGCGCCCTGCTCGAAGCCGACGCTGTCCGGTAGAGCGAAGGTCAGCGACGGCACGGCGGCGACGACCTCGGCGAACCCGCCGAGCGACGGGAAGGCCGCGACCCGCTGGCCCGCGGCGAACCCGCTGCCCTCGGGGGCGGAGCGGACGACGCCGGCCACCTCGCTGCCAGGGGTGAACGGCAGCGGCGGCTTCAGCTGGTACTCGCCGCGGCTCTGCAGCACCTCGGGGTAGGTGACCCCGGCGACGTGCACGTCGATGAGGACCCTGTCGCCGGCCTCGGGCTCGGGGACGTCGACGACCTGGATCGCCCGGGGGCCGTCGAGGGTGGAGATCTGGGCGGCGCGCACGGGTCCTCCTGCAGTGGGGGTCGGTGGTCCTCCCGAGCTTGTCAGACGCCGCGACGCCGGCGGAGCCCCGGCCCGCGGCTCACGCGATCGCGGGGGCCTCCTCTGCCTCGATCCGGGCGTTCCACTCCCGCTTGGTGGACTGCCAGCCGTCCTCGTCGTCGCCGCGGCGCCAGTAGCCGGAGATCGACGTCCACTCGGGGGCCAGGCCGTACAGCCCGCGCAGGTGCCGGCGCAGCTCGCGGACGGCGTAGGCCTCCCCGTGCACGAAGAGGTGGCCGCGGCCGGCCGGCAGCTCCGTGGCGAGGACGGCGGCGACCAGCGCCTCGCCCGGTCCGGCGTCCCCGCGGTGCAGCCACCGCAGCTCGGTGCCGGGAAGGACGGCGATGTCCTGCTCCTCCTCGGGGCCGGCCACCTCCACGAGAACCAGCGCCCGCGCACCGGCGGGGAGCCCCTCGAGGGCCGCCGCGATCGCGGGCAGAGCCGCCTCGTCACCGGCGAGCAGGTGCCAGTCGGCGTCCGGGTGCGGGCGGTAGGCGCCGCCCGGGCCCGTGAACTGGATGCGGTCGCCGGGCTTCGCGGCCGCCGCCCACGGGCCGGCGACGCCGACGTCGCCGTGGTGCACGAAGTCGATGGTGAGCTCGCCGGACGCGGCGTCCCAGGCGCGCACCGTGTAGGTCCGGGTGATCGGCCACTGTTCCGGCGGGAGCTGGGCGCGCAGCTCGTCGACGTCGTAGGGGGCCTCGTAGGAGGCGCCGGCCGGCGGCAGCTGCAGCTTCACGTAGTGGTCGGTGAACTCGCCGGCGGGGAAGTCGACCAGCCCCTTCCCGCCGAGGACGACGCGGACCATGTGCGGGGTGATCCGCGAGGTGCGCAGCACCTCGGCCACTCGTGCCGTGCGCTTGCGGGGCGGGCGGCCGCCGGGGGTGCCTGGTCGTGCCTGGGTCATGCCGGCACCCTAGTCCCGCTGGTTAGGGTGCCCTTCCCAGGGCGTGGTGGCCTGCAGCACGGCCTCGGTCAGCGCGCTCGTGCGCAGCGCCGTGACCTGCTGGTACTCCGGGTCGGCGACCATGCGGCTGAAGGCCTGGCGGGTGGGATAGCGGATGAGCAGCACCGCGTCCCAGTCCTGGCCGGTCTCGGCCACCAACGGCGTGGAGCCCTCCCCGGCGTAGAGGAGCTCGCCGCCGTAGCGGGGGAGGAACGTGGTCCGCAGCGCCTCGGCGTACTGCTCGTAGGACGCCCGCCCGCCCTCGGCCCAGCGCAGCAGGTTGAGCATCACGACCGGACCGCCCGGATCCTCCTGCAGGTAGCGCTTGAGGTCCGAGCCACGGGGATCGACAGCCATACCGCAGGCTAACCGCGCTGCAGCTGCCGCACCGCCTGGACGAGGTAGACGACGGAGAGCACGACGAACGCGCCGCCCACCACCGCCCTGACCTGGTCGTCGGTGAAAGGCGAGCGCCGGGCCACCGGTCCTGCCACGGCATCGGCGAGCTTGGCGCGCCAGCCCTGCAGGCCGGCCTTCCCGAACGAGACGGCATCCATGGAGGGGTCCTACCCCGCCGGACCCGTCGACGACACTGCGGGGGTGAACCGGATCGTCCTCGTGCGCCGCGACGACGAGGTCGAGGTCCGCCGACGCGGCGGTGCGCTCCGGTTGCCTGCGGACGGGCTGGCGGGGTTCGTCGCCGAGCAGGAGGCCGCGGCGGAACCGGTGCGCTGGGTCTGGGACGACACGACCCGCTGGTACCCGGGCCTGCTGGCCGCGGGCGTCCGGATCGCGCGCTGCACCGACCTGCGGCTGTGCCACGCGATCCTGCGGCGGTCCCCGTTCGTCGACCAGGCCCTGCTCGCCGATGACCGGACGGGCGGCTGGGACGCACTGCAGCCGGTCACCGCCGTCGACCCGGGCCTGTTCGCGCTCGAGGACCCCGCCGACCGGCTGGATGCGGCCGCGGAGCACGACCGGCAGCTGACGGCGCTCGCCGCGTCGGCCGAGCGCGGCCGGCTCGGCCTGCTGCTCGCCGCGGAGTCGTCGGGCGCGCTCGTCGCCGCCGAGATGACGTTCGCGGGGCTGCCCTGGCGGGCCGACGTCCACGACCGGCTGCTCACCGGGCTGCTCGGCCCGCGGCCGCCGGCGGGGCGGCGGCCGGTGGTGCTGGAGCGGCTCGCCGCGGAGGTCCGGGCCGCGCTGGGCGCCCCCGGGCTCAACCCCGATTCCCCGGCGGAGCTGCTGCGCGCCCTGCACACCGCCGGCCTGCCGGTGGCCGACACCCGGTCCTGGACCCTCGAGCAGGTCGAGCACCCCGCGATGCCCCCGCTGCTGGAGTACCGCAAGCTCTCCCGGCTCATGACGGCGAACGGCTGGGCCTGGCTGGACGCGTGGGTGCGTGACGGCCGGTTCCGCGCGTGGTTCGTGCCCGGCGGCGTCGTCACCGGGCGGTGGGCGTCCAACGGCGGAGGAGCGCTGTCGATGCCGACGCAGGTGCGCCCGGCCGCGATCGCCGACGAGGGCTGGCGGTTCGTGGTCGCCGACGTCGCGCAGCTGGAGCCGCGGGTGCTCGCCGGGATGAGCGCGGACACCGCCATGGCCGACGCCGCCCGGGGCGCCGACCTGTACCAGGGCATCGTCAGCGCGGGTGTGGTCGGCACCCGGGCCGAGGCCAAGGTCGGGATGCTCGGTGCCCTGTACGGCGCCACCCGCGGCGAGAGCGGCCGGATGATGCCGCGACTGACCCGCCGGTATCCCCGGGCCATCGGCCTGGTGGAGCAGGCGGCGCGCGCGGGCGAGCGGGGCGAGGTCGTGCGCACGCTGCTCGGCCGGGGCTCACCGCGCCCGGCCGCCGCGGGGGCCGACGGCGCCGACCTCGGCGAGGCACCCGAGGAGGCCGGCCCCCGCGAGGACCGTGACCGCCATCGGCGCGCCTGGGGCCGGTTCACCCGCAACTTCGTGGTCCAGGGGACGGCGGCCGAGTGGGCGCTGTGCTGGTTGGCCGACCTGCGCAACCGGTTGTGGGAGCTGGGGGAGGGGGAGCTGCGGGGGCGGCCGCACCTGGTCTTCTTCCTCCACGACGAGGTGGTGGTGCACACCCCCGAGCACCTCGTGGCCGAGGTCGGCGAGGCGGTGCGGCAGGCCGCGGCCGAGGCGGGCCGGCTGCTGTTCGGGGGCTTCCCCGTCGATTTCCCGCTCGACGTCTCGGTGGTCACGTCCTGGGCCGACGCGTGAGGGAGCCGGCACCCGTGATGGGGTGGACGGCGGCTCGGTTCGGTACGGAGCGCCGGCCGGGAGGAGAGGGATGAGCGACCTGCTCGCGGTGGACGTCCTGCCCGACGGCCTCGGGGTCGCGACCCTCGTGCTCGTGCTGGTGGCCGGGCTGACCGCCGGCTTCGTCGACGCCGTCGTCGGCGGCGGCGGGCTGATCCAGCTGCCCGCCCTGCTGCTGGTCCCGGGCATCAGCCCGGTGGAGGCGCTGGCGACGAACAAGCTGGGCTCGGTGTTCGGGACGACCACCAGCGCCGTCACGTACTACCGGCGCGTCCACCCCGACCTGCGCACCGCGCTGCCCATGGCCGCCGTCGCGCTGGCGGGCAGCTTCGGCGGCGCGTCCGTCGCCTCGCTGCTGCCGGCCAGCGTCTTCAAACCGGTGATCGTGGTCGCCCTGATCGCCATCGGCGCTTTCACGCTGCTGCGGCCGGCGCTGGGCGACGTCACCGCGCTGCGGCACGCCGGACGGCGGCACCACGGGACGGCGGCCCTCATCGGCGCGGCGATCGGCTTCTACGACGGCATCCTCGGGCCGGGCACCGGCTCGTTCCTCGTCTTCGCCATGGTGTCGCTGCTGGGCTACGCGTTCCTCGATGCCAGCGCCAAGGCCAAGATCGTCAACTGCGCGACCAACCTCGGAGCACTGCTGTTCTTCGTGCCCAACGGCTACGTCTACTGGGGCCTGGGCCTGCTGCTGGGCGGAGCCAACATGGTCGGCGGCTACCTCGGCGCCCGGACGGCGACCGCACGCGGCAGCCGGTTCATCCGCGTCGCGTTCCTCGTCGTCGTCAGCGCGCTGGTGCTGCGCATCGGCTGGGACGTCTGGCAGGAGAACCTGCGGCCGCTGCTCGACTGACGCCGACAGGGTGCGCGGGCGCACCGTCCTCCGGCTGGAGAACGGCGTACCGGCGCACCCTGTCGCGGAACGGGCGGGGTCAGCCGCGGCGGGAACGTCCCCGCGGCCCGCCCTGGCGCCCGCCGAGGGCGCGGCCGGCGGCGCGGCCCGCGGCCCGCTGGCCACCGGGCCGGCGGTCGCGGTCCCCGCCCGAGCGGCCGGCGGGACCGCCGCTGCACGGGCGGCAGGTGGTGAACCAGGGGGCGATCGCCGAGCCGCAGGTCGTGCACTTGCCCGAGAGGCCCAGGGCGATGGCGCCGGGGAGCAGCTCGGTGATCATCTCCGCGCACTCCTCCTCGACCCAGGCGGCGTCGTCGCTGTCCAGACCGCCGACACCGGGGAACTGGCGCAGCAGGGTCTGGGCGTCACGCGCGGCGGCCGCGGCCTGCTCGTACTCCTCGACGGTCCCGCCGCGCGGGACGTCGGGGAGCACCGTCTCCGGCTGCACCGGCAGGCCGACCGCGTGCTCGAGCGCGGCGCGGGCCAGCACCAGCCAGCGGGTGCGGCGCGGCGGGTTGTAGTCGATGGCCAGGTTGACCAGACGCCACACCGTCTGCAGGTCGCCCGCCGCACCGAGCGGGCCGCGCAGCAGCGGGAGCAGGGCGTGCACCCGCAGCACCAGGCTGGTGACGTCGTCGGCGGTCATGGCCTCGTCGCGGGTGGCCGCCCGCGCCCAGGCCATCCAGCGGGTCAGCGCCTCGGGGAGGTCGACGGCCTCGAACGCGCCGAGGTCCTCCAGCTCGGGACGCAGCCGCGGCGCGCGCTTGGGCAGGTCGCTCATCTCGTCACCGCGGGCCACGGCGGCGCCGTTCGCGACCAGACCGCCCACGGGCTTGAGCCCGCTGATCCCGATGAGGATGCCGACGGTGCCGTGCCCGGTGAGGCCGTAGCGGCCGGCCCGGCCGGCGATCTGGGCGGCCTCCCAGGTGCGCAGCGGCCGGACCTCCTGGCCGTCGAACTTGGACGTCTCGGCGAACAGCACGCTGCTGGCCGGCACGTTGATGCCGTGCCCGATCACGTCGGTGGTCACCAGGACGTCGAGCGCGCCCTCGGTGAACCGGTCGATGACCTCGCGGCGGGTGGCCGGCGGCAGGGCCCCGTACAGGACGCCGACCTTGCCGGGCCGGTGCTGGTCGAGCTCGGCGGCCGCGGCGTAGACGGTCTTGCGCGAGAACGCGACGACGAGGGTCTGCGGGCGGACGGCCTCGGGGCGCACCGGGGCGCGCAGCACGTCGAGCCGGGACAACCGCTTGTGGTTGACGACCTCGACGTGCTCGGCGTCGGAGACCAGCGGCTTGAGCACCAGGTAGGCCTCGGCGGCGGAGATCAGGTGCATCGTGCGGTACTCGCCGGTGAGCAGCAGCCGCGCCCAGTGGTGGCCGCGGTCGGGGTCGGTGACCCAGTGCGCCTCGTCGAGGACCAGCATCTCGCCGCGCGGGGGCGCCTTCTCGACGGTGCAGCAGACGATCGCCGCGTTCGGATCGATCTCCTCCTCGCCCGTCGAGAGCCCGACCGAGCCCTCGGGCAGCAGGGCGGAGAGCTTCGCGTAGGCCTCGTGGGCCAGCTGGCGCAGCGGGGCGGCGTAGACGCCGGAGCCGGCCTTGGCCAGCGCCTGCAGCGACTCGTAGGTCTTGCCGGAGTTGGTGGGGCCGAGGTGGAAGACGACGTCCTCGGGCCGGGTGGTGCGGGTGGGCAGCGCCGGCTCGGCGCCCTCCACCCAGCTCTGCTGCGCCCGCTTCTCCTCGCGGGCGGCCGCGCGGTCGGCGTCGCGGGCGGCGTCCTGGCGGCCGGTGGAGCGTTCGCGGCGGCGGACCGTCGGCAACGGGGTGGCGGTGCGGGGCTGGATCTCGGGCAAGCAGTGTCCTTCGAACGGGCTCGTCTGGGGGTGGGGTCGACGCCATCGCAGGCGGACCGTCACACGGAGCAACAGCGGGGGCGGCGGGTTCATGCCCGGGGCCGTCTGCTCTCCGGGCCCGCGCGGGCAGCCCCCATTGTCCACGGACCGGCGGTGCGACCTGCGTCGCACCGCCGATCAGGGGTGCGTTCAGGGCTTGACGAGGATCCGGATGGGGTTGCCCTCGTGCTCGTGCAGCCGGCGGATGCCCTCGCCGACGTCCTCGAGCGAGACCACCTCGCTGACCGAACGGGACAGGTCCAGCCGGCCGGCTGCCACCAGCTGGACCAGGGTGCCGATGTCGGTGGTCTGGTAGCCGAGGTGCCCCATCGCCTGCTTGCGGGACAGCCCGAAGCCGGCCGTCGTCCCGAGGGTGACCTCCTGGCCGCTCAACCCGACGACGACCACCCGGCCGCCGTTGGCGAGCATCGCCAGGCCCTGCTCGAAGGTGACCTTCAGGCCGACGGCGTCGAAGGCGACGTCGAGCATGCGGCCGCCCGTGACCTCGGCGATCTTCGCCGCCAGGTCGGGGTCGCGGGAGTCGAAGGCGAAGTCCGCGCCCAGCTCCAGCGAGCGCTCGCGCACGTCCTCCTCGATGTCGACGGCGATGATCGGGTGCGCGCCGACCAGCCGGGCGAGCTGCACGATGTGGGTGCCGATGCCGCCCACGCCCCAGACGCCGACGGCCTCGCCGATGCGGACCTGACCGGTGTGCACGACCGCACCGAAGGGTGTCGACACCGCGTCGGCCAGGATCGCGGCCTGGTCCATCGGCACCCCGTCGGGGACCTGGGTGAGACCGAAGGCCCCGGCGAGGGTGTACTCGGCCCATGCGCCGTCGTAGGCGAACGCCATGAGCTCGATCTCCAGGCACGGGCCGGCGGCGCCGCCGCGGAGGCAGTTCGCGCACCGCCCGCACGGGCGTCCGGCGGCGGGGATCACGCGGTCACCGACCGACCAGCCGGTGACGCCGGGCCCCAGTGCGGCGATGGTCCCCGACGCCTCGTGCCCCTGCGTGATGACGTCGGGGACGTTCATCCCGCCGAACATCCCAGCGATCAGGCTGAGGTCGGAGTGGCAGATGCCGCAGTACTCCACCTTGATCAGCACCTGGCCGGGGCCGGGCTCCGGGATGGGGACGTCCTCCACCGCCCATTCGCCGGTGGCCTTGTAGAACCGCTGCGCGCGCATCGTTCCTGTCATGGAGCACTGCCTCTCGTCGGCGCGAGAGCGCCGGCCGGTCGGGGACGGGTCGGCCGACAGTGTGCTGGTGAACCGGTGACGTGCGTCGCACCCCCACGTCCGTATCGTCGCGGCGGCGATCCGATCCCGACCGAGGAGAACCCAGTGCAGCGCGAGCCCGGGGCCGCCCCAGCAGAGTCCGAGCCGACGATCCTCGACGTCCTCGACCTCGAGGAGATCGACCGCGACCTGTACCGCAGCACGCTGGTCTTCGCCGACCCGTTCCCGCTGTACGGCGGCCAGGTCGCCGCGCAGGCGCTGCTCGCCGCCGGGCTCACCGTCGGCGAGGGCCGGCTCCCGCACTCGCTGCACGGCTACTTCCTGCGCAGCGGGGATGCCGCCCGGCCGACGATCTTCCGCGTGGAGCGCGACCGCGACGGCGGCTCGTTCTCCGCCCGCCGGGTGGTCGCGGTGCAGGGCGGTGAGGTCATCTTCAGCATGGCGGCGTCCTTCCACGCCGGTGGGGCCGGACCCAACATCCCCGTGCAGGAGATGCCCGAGGTGGAGGCGCCCGAGACGCTGCGCAGCCACGGCATGCCGCGGCTGTTCACCATGGAGAGCCGCCGGCCCGGCCAGGCCGACCCGGGGTGGCACCTGCCGACGCGCTTCTGGTCGCGGACGACCGTGCCGCTGCCCGACGACCAGCTCGTGCACGCGTGCGTGCTGACCTACCTGTCCGACATCGGCACCGGCCTGGCGAACATGCCGCAGGACGAGGCGAGCCCGGGGCCGACCCTCGACCACGCCGTCTGGTTCCACCGGCACGCGCCGCTGGACGAGTGGGTGCTCATGGACATGCAGCCGGGCACGGTCTCGGGCGGACGCGGCTGGTACACCGGTGCGATCTTCACCGCCGGAGGCACCCTCGCCGCCAGCTTCACGCAGGAGACCCTGTTCCGGGCCGGCAAGAACCCGTTCCGCCCCGGCAGCTGACCGACCGTCCGACCCTGCCCGCCCGCTCCAGGAGGCCCCGTGCCCGACATCTCGATCCCCGGCGCGGAGAGCGCACCCGAGCTGCGCGGGTACCTGGCGGTGCCCCCGACGGGGGAGGGGCCGTGGCCGGCCGTCGTCGTCGTGCACGAGGCGCTCGGTCTGACCGACGACATCCGGCAGCAGGCCGACCGGCTCGCCGCCGCGGGCTACCTGGCGGTGGCGCCGGACCTCTTCACCGCCGGCGGGGTGCTGCGCTGCCTGCGCTCGACGTTCCGGGCGATGCTGCAGGGGCAGGGCCCGGCCTTCGGCGACCTGGAGGCGACCCGCCGGTGGCTGGTCGACCGGGCGGACACGACCGGCCGGGTCGGCGTCGTCGGGTTCTGCATGGGCGGCGGGTTCGCGCTGCTCGCGGCCACCCGCGGCTTCGACGCCTCCGCGGTGAACTACGGCGCGGTGCCGGAGAACGCCGACGAGGTGCTCGCGGGGGCCTGCCCGATCGTGGCGAGCTACGGGAAGCGGGACCGCATCTTCCGCGGCGCGGCCGCCGAGCTCGAGGGCGTCCTCACCCGGGTCGGGGTGACCCACGACGTCCAGGAGTACCCGGACGCCGGGCACTCCTTCCTGAACCGGCACAACCTCGGGCCCTTCAGCGCGCTCGAGAAGGTGGCCGGGCTGAACTACCACCAGCCCTCGGCCGAGGACGCCTGGGCGCGGATCCTGCGCTTCCTCGACGAGCACCTGCGCGCCGGGCAGCCGGCCGGCTGACGGCCGGGTGCGGGTGTGCCTAGCTGCGCCCGTCGCCCGGGAGCGGCGGCATGCTGTCGGCGACGACGGCGCCGCGCTCGCCGGGCGGGCGCTCGGGCCCGACGGTGGAGTCCCGTGCGGTCTGCCGCTCGCTCTCGGCGTTCACCGCGGCGCCGACGATGACCAGGAAGACGCTGAGCCACAGCCAGAACATGCTGATCGCCACGCCGCCGAGGGAGCCGTAGGTCGTCTCGTAGGAGCCGAGGCTCTGCACGTAGGCGAACAGCGCGACCGAGGTGGCCAGCCACAGGCCGGTCGCGAAGCCCGCGCCGACGCTGATCCAGCGCCAGCGGGCGCGCTGCCGGTCGGGCGCGAACCGGTAGAGGACGGCGAGGACGACGGCGAGCACCAGCGCCAGGGTGAGCCACAGCAGCACCGGCGCCAGGGGCCGCAGCGGATCGGGCAGCCGCTCGAGGTGCCGGGACAGGGCGCCGGTCCCGGCGAGCACCGCGCCGATGAGCAGCGCGCCGCCGAGCACGAAGGTCATCGCCAGGCCGGTCTTGCGGAGGAAGCCCCGGGTCTCGGTCTCGGAGTAGGCCAGCGTCAGCGCGTCGATCAGGTAGGTGGCGGCGGTGGTGGCGGTGATCAGCGCGGCGACCAGCCCGCTGAGCCCCCGCCAGGTGAGCACCTGCGCGGATGCGGTCGTGATGGTCGTGAGCTGCTCGGCGACCAGCGGCTCGAGCTCCGGCGGCAGCACCTCCGCGACGGTCGACAGCTGGTCCAGCGCCTGCTCGGGGGTGTTCACCGCGCCGTAGACCGACAGCGCCGTCACCAGCAGCGGCGCGATGGAGAGGATGGCGAAGAAGGAGACGGCGGCGGCCAGCGCCATGAGCCGGTCGTCGAGGACGTGGCGCCCGGCCCGGGACAACACCTGGAGCCAGCCCCGCACGGGGATCCGGTGCGGGGCGTGCGCGTCGTGCCCGTGCCCGGACGATCGCCCGGCGGCCCGTGGCCCGGCCGACCGCGGCACCGCTCTCGCCATGTCGGGGGTAGTGCCCGCGTGGACGCCTGGCCACGCGGCCCACCCGTCCCGGACTCGGGCGACCGGCCGACGTCGGAAGTCCCTGCTTGACTGGACCGGTCCGCGCCGCGCCCGGCGCGGGCGAGCCTCCGGAGGGACCGTCCATGCACCTCGGCGTCGACAGCTTCGTCTCGGCGGTGACCGATCCCGCGACCGGTCACCTGGTCGGGCCCGAGGAGCGGATGGAGCACCTCCTGGAGGAGATCGAGCTCGCGGACCGCGTCGGGCTCCACTCGTTCGGCATCGGCGAGCACCACCGGCCCGAGTACTACGACTCGGCACCGCCGGTGATCCTGGCGGCCGCGGCCGCGCGGACGTCCCGCATCCGGCTGGGCAGCGCGGTGGCGGTGCTCAGCGCCGCTGATCCGGTCCGGGTGTTCCAGCAGTTCGCCACCCTCGACCTGATCTCCAAGGGCCGGATCGACCTCGTCGTCGGTCGCGGCTCGTTCACCGAGGCGTTCCCGCTGTTCGGCCTCAGCCTGGCCGACTACGACGAGCTGTTCGCCGAGAAGCTGGAGCTGCTGCTGCAGATCCGCAACTCCGAACGCGTCACCTGGTCCGGCCGGCACCGCCCGCCGCTCTCCGGCCAGGGCGTCTACCCGCGGCCGCTCCAGGACCCGCTGCCGATCTGGGTCGGCGTCGGTGGAACGCCGGAGTCCTTCGTGCGCGCCGGGCTGCTCGGGCTGCCGCTGATGGTCGCGATCATCGGCGGCGAGCCCCGCCAGTTCGGGCCGCTGATCGACCTCTACCGCCGGGCCGGCGACCAGGCCGGGCACGCGCCGGAGAAGCTGCAGGTGGGGCTGCACGTCTTCGGCTTCGTCGCCGAGAGCACCCAGGCGGCGGCCGACACCATCTACCCCGGCTGGCAAGAGATGTTCGAGAAGGTCTCCCGAGAGCGCGGCTTCTCCCCGCCCAGCCGGGCGCAGTTCGACGCCACCAGCGGCCCGGACGGCGCCTTCTTCATGGGCGACCCGGACACGGTGGCCGAGAAACTGGTCCGCATCGCCGGTCAGCTCGGTGGCGTGGACCGGATCTCGTTGCAGATGACCAACCCCCGGCTGGCGCACGCCGACCTGCTGCGCGGCATCGAGCTGCTCGGCACCGAGGTCGTGCCGCGCGTGGCGGCGTCGGCATGACCGCGACCCGGGAGTGGACCCTGGACGGCCACGCCGGACGGGTGGCCGGCCGGACCTGGACGGGCGGTTCGCCCACGCACGTGGTGCTGCTGGCGCACGGCTACGGCGAGCACTCCGGCCGCTACGACCACGTCGCGGCAGCGCTGGTGGACGCCGGAGCGGTCGTGCACGCGGTCGACCACGTCGGGCACGGGAAGAGCGACGGTGACCGTGTGGTGATCGCCGACTTCGAGCGGGTCGTCGACGACCTGCACCTGGCCGACCTGCGGGCGCGCGCCGAGCACCCCGGCCTGCCCGTGGTGCTGATCGGCCACTCCATGGGCGGGCTGATCGCGGCCCGCTACGCGCAGCGCCATGGCGACTCACTGGCCGCCGTCGTGCTGTCCGGGCCGCTCGTCGGCCTGTGGGGCGGCGCCCGGCTGCTGGAGCTGGACGAGATGCCCGACGCTCCGCTGGACAGCACGACGCTGTCCCGTGACCCGTCCGTGGGGGCGGCCTACGAAGCAGATCCGCTGGTCTGGCACGGCCCGTTCCGGCGGACCACCGTCGAGGCGATCGGCCGGTCGCTGGCGGACGTGCAGGCCGGGCCGTCGCTGGGCGCGCTGCCCCTGCTGTGGGCGCACGGCGAGGCCGACCGGCTGGTGCCGGCCGACGGCTCGCGGGTCGGCATCGAGCACCTGCGCGGGGAGACCTACGCCGAGCGGCTGTACCCCGGCGCGCAGCACGAGATCTTCAACGAGACCAACCGCGACGACGTCCTCGCCGACGTCGTGGCCTTCGTCGAGCAGGCGCTGCGGCGGTGACCGGGCCGAGCGTGCTCGCCGTCTTCGCGCACCCCGACGACGAGTCGATCTCCGCCGGCGGTCTGCTGGCTCGGTCCGCCGCTGCCGGCGCGCGGACGGCGGTGGTCGCGGCCACGTGGTCGGAGGGTTCGGTGCGGGCGCGCGAGCTGGCCGAGGCGGTCCGGCAGCTCGGCCTGGCGGAACCGCCGCGGCTGCTCGGCTACGCCGACGCCGAGGTCCCGGAGTCCGCGCCGGGGCGGCCCCGACTGGTCGACGCGCCCCTCGACGAGGTGGTCCGGGCGCTCGTGACGCACATCCGGGAGGTCCGGCCGGACGTGGTGGTCACCCACGACGCCTACGGCGGGCTGACCGGCCATCCCGACCACGTGCACACCTACCGGGTCACCCTGCTCGCCGCCCAGGCCGCCGGCCTCGCGCAGCTCTACCCGGAGGCGGGCGCGCCGTGGCAGCCGGGCGCGCTGTTCCTGGCCACCCATCCCGAATCCGTCGTGGCGGGGCTGCGCGACGTCGTCGGCGCCCAGCGGGCCGTCCACGGTGTCCCGGACGAGCAGATCACCGAGCGCCTCGACGTCACGCCCTGGCTGCCGGCGAAGATCGCCGCGATCCTGGCGCACCGGACCGAGGTGGAGCGCGGAGCGGTGCCCGGCCTGGTCGCCGCGGCTCCCCCCGAGGCCCGCGCGGCGCTCCTGTCCACCGAGTGGTTCATCCGGTGCAGCCCCGGCCCGGCGGCGACGCCCGGAGTTCGGCCGCGGTAGCTCCCGTCAGGGGGTGTGCTGGGGCTCGGCCGTGGGCTTGCGGCGCGGCGTCGGGATGGTGGCCGCCTCCGTCAGGGGGCGGCGCAGCCGGGAGATGTGCACCGCCCGCGTCCAGGCGACGCCGTCGGCCGAGTAGGACACCAGCGGGCCCCACGAGCCGTGCCACTGCTTGAGCCAGCCCGACTGCTCCGCAGGGCGCCAGGACCCGTCGTCGTGCAGGACCTCGACGGCCGTGGCCGTGGTCGGCACGAGCGTCTGGCCCAGCAGCGCGTGGTGCAGCGACGTCTCCACCTCGGCAACGGGCACACCGAGGGTCCGCGCGACCAGGTCCTGGGCGAACGCCCGGGGGTCCTCCCGATCGGGCAGCGGGGCGCCCGTCTCGAGGGCGGGGAGGCAGACGAAGCGGTGCAGCGGACGTCGTTCGACGATGGCCACGAACTCCATGGGGGGTGCTCCTTGCGGGAAGAAGCGGCGACCCCTCGTGGGGGCGGCAGCTTGGCTGCACCACGCGTCGCCGTCGTCCGGTGGCGGACCCGCTGTGCAGGGAGCCGGCCAGCGTTGACCGGAGGAGCACGACCGGCGCTGGAGCCTCTCGGCGGGTGGCCAGCGGGAAGGGCCTGGAACGGACTCTCCTCGGAACGCGTCGGATGTGCAAGGCGCCCCCGCCACCCGGCGAGCCGCGCATCGGTAGCTGCCGGCTCAGGGCGCGAGCAGGGCGCGCACGGCGTCGAGGGTGTCGGCGTCGGCCGGTGTCCGGTCGGGGCGGTAGCGCAGCACCCGGGCGAACCGCAGCGCGACGCCGCCGGGGTAGCGGGTGCTCCGCTGGGCGCCGTCCACGGCGATCTCCACGACCAGCTCCGGGCGCAGCAGCACGCCCCAGGGCGGGTGCTCCCGCGCCAGGTCGGCGAAGGTGCGGGTCTGCCACGCCAGCAGCTCGTCGGTCATGCCCTTGAACGTCTTGCCGACCATGACCGGCTGGCCGCCGTCGGGGTCGCGGGCGCCGAGGTGGATGTTCGACACCGAGCCGGCGCGCCGGCCGTACCCCCACTCCGCGCCGAGGACGACGAGGTCCAGGGTGTGCACGGGTTTCACCTTCTGCCACGCCTTGCCGCGCCGGCCCGCGGCGTAGGGCGCGTCCAGGGCCTTGACGACGACGCCCTCGTGACCTCCCGAGAGCGCGTCGTCGAGCACCTGCGTCGCCTGCTCCGGATCGGGCCGGCGCACGCCGGGCATGCGCAGCGGTGCGTGTGCCTCGTCGGCGAGCAGCCCGGCCAGCGCGTCGAGCCGGACGGCCAGCGGCTCGTCGAGCAGGTCACGGCCGTCGAGGTGCAGCAGGTCGAAGAAGAAGGGGCTGAGCAGCACGCGCTCGTCGTCGGCCGCGCCGTCGGGGGCCTGGCTGCCGAAGCGGCTCATCGTGTCCTGGAAGGCGCGCGGCCGGCCGTCGTCGTCCAGCGCCAGCGTCTCGCCGTCCAGCACAGCGCTGCGGCAGGGCAGCGAGCGGACCAGCGCGACGAGCTCCGGGACGCCGTCGGTGATCTCGCGGAGGGTGCGGGTCCAGACGCGGACGTCGTCGCCGTCCCGGTGCACCTGGATGCGGGCGCCGTCGAGCTTGAACTCCACCGTGACGTCGTCGCCGAGGTCGGTGAGCGCCGCGTCCAGCGACGCGCCGGGGCTCGCCAGCATCGGGCGTACGGGACGGCCGACCTCCAGCCGCACCGCCTCGAGGGCTGCGGTGCCACCCGTGAGCGCGGCCGATGCCGTCCCCGGTAGGCGGCCGGAGAGCATGAAGGCCCGGCGGACCGTCGCGGCCGGGAGGCCGGCCGCCGTCGCCACGGCGTCCAGCACGACCCCTTCCAGCGCGCCCTGGCGCAGCTCGCCGGTGAGCAGGCTGCCGAGGAACCGCTCCTCCTCGGCGGTGGCGGCCGACAGCAGTGCGGTGAGGACGGCGTCGCGCCGCGCGGCCGAGCCCGCGCCGGACGTCGTCGCCAGCTCGGTGAGCGCGGCGACCACCGCCGCGACGCTCAGCGAGGGCTGCCCGGCGACCGGCCCCGTCCGCGCGGCGAGCGTGCGCCGGCCGACCCCGAGCCGGCCCTGGCCGGTGTCGCCCGAGAGCCATGCTGTGACCGGCTCCACCTCGTCCGCGCCGGCCCGGCGGAGCAGGTCGGCGATCGAGGCGGCCTTGGCCGTCCGCGAGCGGGTGGCCGCGACCCGTGCGGAGACGTCGACGACCTCGGCGAGCAGCACGGGGCCATGGTGGCAGCCGGTACCGACGATCACGGGGCGGCCGGCGTGCGCGGACGGTGGGCGGCCCGGTATGCATTGCGTCCATGACCGCCAGCGCACGCGACTCCGACCTCGTCGTCTTCGGGGCGACCGGCTTCGTGGGGAGGCTGCTCGCGGCCTACCTCGCCGAGCACGCCCCCGCGGGCACCCGCATCGCCCTCGCCGGCCGGTCGCGGGCCCGGCTGGAGGAGGCGCGGGCCGCGCTGCCGGCCGCCGCCGCCGCGTGGCCGCTGATCGAGGCCGACGCCGCCGACCCCACGTCCATGGCCGCGCTGGCCGCCGGCACCCGCGTCGTCGTCACCACGGTGGGGCCCTTCGCGCGCTACGGGATGCCCCTGGTCGAGGCGTGCGCCGCCGCCGGCACGCACTACGCCGACCTGACCGGTGAGGTGCTCTTCGTCCGCGACGCCATCGACAAGGTCGACGCCGTCGCGCGCGGCACGGGCGCCCGCATCGTGCACGCCTGCGGCTACGACTCCATCCCGTCCGACCTCAGCGCGATGCTGCTCGCCGCCCGCGCCGCTGCCGACGGTGCCGGTGGGCTGCGCGACGTGCAGCTGGTCGCCACGCTCAAGGGTGGTTTCAGCGGCGGGACGATCGACTCGATGCGCGCCCAGGTGGAGGCGATGGAGAAGGACCCGTCGCTGCGGAAGGTGGCCGGCCACCCGTTCGCATTGAGCCCCGACCGCGCCGCCGAGCCGGGCACCCGCCAGCCCAAGGACGCCGGCCTGCCCGCCCGGCTGCCGGACGGGCGCTGGACGGCGCCGTTCGTCATGGCGTCGTTCAACACCCGCATCGTGCGGCGGAGCAACGCGCTGCAGGACTGGGCGTACGGCCGGGAGTTCAGCTACGGCGAGGTCATGGGCGTGGGGAGTGGCCCGGCCGCCGCGGTGGGTGCCGTGGGCGTGACCGCCGGCCTCGCCGCCACGCTCGCCGCCATGTCGTTCTCGCCCACTCGCGGCCTGCTCGACCGGTTCCTGCCCGCGCCGGGCACCGGGCCCAGCGAGGAGGTGCGGGCCAACGGCTGGTTCCGGATGGACGTCGAGGCCACCACCGAGAGCGGCCGCCGCTACACCGCCGTCGCCGCCGGCAAGGGCGACCCCGGGTACGCCGCGACCGCGGTGATGCTGGGGGAGGCGGCTCTGGCCCTCGCCCTGGACGGCGACCGGCTGCCCGCCCGCGCCGGCTCGCTCACCCCGGCGTCCGCGCTGGGCGACGTCCTGGTCGAGCGGCTCCGCGCCGCCGGACACACCTACGAGGTCACCCCCGCCTGACCCGCGAGCGCGGTCCGCTGTGCGTCGGCCACGTGCCGACGCACAGCGGACCTGCAGCCGCCGCACTGCCTGGTCCCAGCCGTGGCCCCCACGATCGTCCGCAGAGCCGACCGGCCGGACCCAGGGGGCACTGTGAGCCACGAGCGCGGGAGCGAGGACCGGGGCGGTGCCCCGGACCAGCCCACCACGGGCGGTGGCCGGCCGTGACCGCCGTCCTGAGGCCGCCACCCCTGCCGACCGTGGCCCCGGCCGGCCGGCTCGGCTCCCGCGCGAGGGCGGACGGTGCCGTCCGCGCGGGCGCCGTCGTCCTGCTCTGGTCGTCGTTGCTCCTGGTCACGTACTGGTGGGCCGCCGGGGGCGGGTTCCTGGACCTCGCCGGAACGTCGAGCGCGCTGACCTCGGCGGGGCGGCTCGCTGGACTGCTGGCGTCGGACCTGCTGCTCGTGCAGGTGCTGCTCATGGCCCGGCTGCCGGTGCTGGAGCGCGCCTACGGGCAGGACCAGCTGGCGCGGAAGCACCGGCTCGTCGGCCTCGTCTCGTTCGACCTGCTGCTCGCCCATCTCGTGCTGATCACGTGGGGCTACGCGGACGGGTCGCTCGCCCGGACGCCGGCGACGCTGTGGGAGCTCACCGTCGACTACCCCGGCATGCTGCTCGCGGTCGCCGGCACCGCGTGCCTGGTCCTGGTCGCCGTCACCAGCGTCCGGGTGGCCCGCCGGCGGCTGCGCTACGAGTCCTGGCACCTGCTGCATCTCTACGCCTACCTCGGCGTGGGCCTGGCGCTGCCGCACCAGCTCTGGACCGGCCAGGAGTTCCTCGACTCCCGGGCGGCGACCGTCTTCTGGTGGGGGCTCTGGGCGGCGTCGGCCAGTGCGGTCCTGGTGTGGCGGATCGGGCTGCCGGTGCTGCGCAACGCCCGGCACCGGCTCCGGGTCGGCGCCGTCGTCCCGGAGGGCGACGGAGCGGTGTCGGTGTACGTCACCGGCCGGCGGCTGACCCGGCTCACCGCCGCGGCGGGGCAGTTCTTCACCTGGCGGTTCCTGGCCGGACCCGGCTGGACGCGCGGGCACCCCTACTCGCTGTCGGCGGCGCCGGACGGCCGGAGCCTGCGCATCACCGTCAAGGATCTCGGCGACGGGAGCGGTGCGCTGGGCAGCGTGCGGCCCGGCACCCGCGTGCTCGTCGAGGGGCCGTTCGGCCGGCTGTCGGGGCGGGCGCGCACCCGGCCGAAGATCGTCTTCTTCGCCGCCGGCGTCGGGATCACACCGCTCCGGGCCCTCGCCGAGGAGCTGCCCTACGCACCGGGCGACGCGGTCCTGCTGTACCGGTTCCGCGACCAGCCGCTGTTCGCCGACGAGCTCACGGCGCTCGCGCGCCGGCGGGGCCTGCAGGTGCTGTGGCTGCCCGGTCCGCGCCGGGCACCCGGCTCGTGGCTCGGCGAGGGCATGGGAGGTGCCGGTGACATGACGCTGCTGACGTCCTGGGTCCCCGACATCGCTGAGAGGGACGTCTACGTCTGCGGCCCGGAGGCCTGGGCCGACGACGTGCGTCGCACCACCTCCGCGGCCGGCGTCCCCGGCGATCGCTTCCACCTCGAGAGCTTCGGATGGTGATCGCGTGAAGCGCATCGTGCTCTGGTTCATGAGCACACTGACCGTGGTGACGCTGCTGTTCGGCTATCACACCTCGACGTCGGCCACCGGGACGCCGGCCAGCGCCCTGGCCCAGCCGTCCTCGGACAGCGGTACCAGCGGTACCGCCACCCGCGGCGGCTCGGACACCGCACCGTCGGCGACGAGCACCGTCACCGGGACGTCGGCCGGCACCCGCTGGGGCCCCGTGCAGGTCCGGCTGACCGTGGACGGCGGCACGATCACCGACGTCACTGTCATCGACTACCCGTCGGAGAACGGCAGGGACCGGTCGATCAACGCCCGGGCCATCCCGGTCCTGGTCTCGGAAACGCTCGACGCGCAGAGCGCCGACATCGACATGGTCAGCGGTGCGACCGTGACCAGCGCGGGCTACCTCGAGTCCCTGCAGTCCGCGCTGGACGAGGCCGGCCTGTGACTGCCGCCCCGCCCCGGCGCTTCGTCGAGCACGTCATGGGCATGCCGATCAGCCTCGCGCTGCGGGGTCGGCACGCTGCGGACGACGTGGGCCGGACCGCCTGGGCGCAGGCGATGGCGGTGCTCCGGGACGTCGACGCGGTGTTCAGCACCTACCGGCCGGACTCCGTGGTGCGCCGTCTGGACCGCGGGGAGATCGGGCTCGCCGACTGCCCACCGGAGGTCCGGGAGGTGCTCGACCTCGGCGCGGCCGCGGAACGGGACTCGGGCGGCGCCTTCAGCGTCTATCGCAGCGGCCCCGACGGACGGCCCGCCCTCGATCCCAGCGGCGTGGTCAAGGGCTGGGCCGCCGAGCGCGCGGCCGGCCCCCTCCGCACGCTCGTCGACACCGACTTCTGCCTCTCCGCGGGCGGGGACCTGCTCTGCCGCACGCTCGGCCCGGACGCCGCACCGTGGCGGATCGGCATCGAGGACCCGCACGACCCGCGCCGGCTCATCGCGGTGGTACCGATCGCCACCGGTGCAGTGGCCACGTCCGGCACGGCGCACCGGGGGGCGCACCTCGTCGACGCGCGGATCGGTCGTCCGCCCGAGGAGGGGGTCGCCTCGGTGACCGTCGTCGCGGACTCGCTGACCGACGCCGACATCGACGCCACCGCCGCCTACGCCCAGGGGCGCGGCGCCGCGGAGTGGCTGAGCGGACGGCTGGGTCGCACCGGGCTCGTCGTGTGGGCGAACGGCTCCACGACCGCCGTCCCCGCGGACCTCTCCGCAGCCTCCTGGCCTCGCGTTCCGTCGCAAGAGAACTTCGGGGGCGAGGCCCCGTGAGGGCGCATGGCCGCGGGGCAACGAGCCGTGGAACCGATGTGCTCGAGAGCGGCTCGGCTGCCCGGATCCACAGCCCGCCCAGCGAACGCACACAGGTCCGTCCCAGGGTCGTTGCGGAGGCTGGGCCGGCGGCCGGAGGGTCCGGCCGCGGACGAGGAGCCGCCATGCGCAACAAGTTGATCATCGCCACCACCGCCGGGGTGCTGAGCCTGGGCGGGTTGGCAGTCGCCGTCCCGGCGCTCGCCGACCAGGGGAGCACCGCCGGGACCGCGGTCGACCGGATCACCGAGGCCATCTCGGGGCTGGTGTCCGACGGGTCTATCACCCAGGAGCAGGCAGACGAGGTGGCCGGCACGCTGAGCGAGGCGGGCATCGGCGGTCACGAGGGGCACCGCGGGGGTGGGCCTGGTCTCTCTGCCGGGGCCACCGCGCTCGGCATGACGGAGGACGAGCTGCGCACGGCGCTGGAACCGGACGGCACCACGCTGGCCGATGTCGCGGAGGAGCAGGGCGTCCCGGTCGAGACCCTGGTGGACGCGCTGGGGGCCGCGGAGCAGGACCGCGTCGCCGCTGCGGTCGAGAACGGCCGGCTCACCCAGGAGCAGGCCGACGAGCGGCTCGCCGACCTGGAGGCCCGGGTGGTCGAGCGGGTGAACAGCGAGCGCCCCGCGGACGGCCCGGGGCACGGTCCCCGCGGCGACCGGGGCGCCCGCGGCGACCGGGGCGGGCAGCACGACGGCTCCGGTGCCGAGGCGCCGGCGGCCCCGACGGACTGACGCGCGGACCGGGCGGCGTCGTCACGCGGGGCGGCGGCGTCCCGTCCGGGTGCACCGGACGGCCCTGGGCCGGCTCGCATGCCGTCCGCGCACTCACACACCGACGGCCGGGATAGTGGTCATCGCCGACGAGCCTGCTACTCCGCGGGGCTGTGCGAGGCGAGCGGCGGTTCGAGCAGGAGGAGCGGGATCCGGCGGCTGGTGCGCCGCTGGTAGTCCACGTACGACGGGAACATGGTGCAGGCCCGGGACCACCACTGGGCCCGCTCGGCGCCCGTCGCCTCGCGGGCGACGAGGGAGAGCACGCGGTCCCCGTCGCGCAGCTCGACCTCGGGGTGGGCCAGGGCATTGGCGTACCAATTCGGGTGCTGGTCACCGCCGCGGGTCGACGCCACGGCGGCGTAGACGCCGGCGTGCGTGACCCGCATCAGCGGTGTCTTGCGCAGCAGACCGCTGCGGGCGCCGATCGTGGTGAGCAGGACGACGTCCCGCCCGCGCAGCCCCCGGCCGGTGCGCTCGAGGTGCTCGACCTCTTCGCGGACCCACGGCACGGTGCTGGGCTGGTACGTCCCGACCAGTGCCATGACGCCCAGCTTCCCAGATCACTGTCCGCGTGCGGGCGCGCCGCTGACCGGCCCACCGGGTCGGTGGGCCGGTCGCGCGGTCGCGCGGGCGGTGGGCGGTCAGGCGGTGATGAGGAAGGGTTCGCCGATCACGATCTCGGTGCCGTCGGGGCGCCAGGTGCGCCATCGGCCGTCGGGTTGGCGTTCTATGCGGAACCCGTGGTGCACCTTGGTGTGGTGGCGTTCGCAGAGGAG
>JBBSKB010000053.1:0-23139 GCA_038256725.1 Mycobacteriales bacterium
GCGGTCGAGCTTCTTCGTGAGCTTGCGGAACCGGAACGTGAAGTCCGGCCACAGGGTGGTGTTGTGGCCGTGCTCGTCCAGGTACCAGCTGGCGCAGCCGCCGCCGAGCCAGACGGTGCCCGTCGACTTCTCCGCGATCAGTGCGCGGTAGGCCTCCTGGGCCTCGCGGGTGGTCTCCAGGACCTCGAGCGCCTCGGCGTCCATCGTCTGCAGGGCGTCGTCGACGTAGTTCACCTGCGACTCGATCATGTAGACCATCGACGTGTGGCCGACGCCTACGTTCGGCCCGACCAGCAGGAACAGGTTGGGGAAGCCGGCGACGGTGGCGCTGCGGTTGCTCACCATGCCGTCGGACCACACCTCGGCCAGGCTGCGGCCGCCGCGACCGCGGATCCTCTCCGCGATCGGCAGGTCGGTCACGTGGAAGCCGGTGGCCAGGACGATCGTGTCGGTGGGCCGCTCGACGCCGTCGGTGCTCACGACCGAGTGCGGGCGCACCTCGGCGATGCCGGCGGTGACCAGCTCGGCGTTGGGGGCGGCCACGGCGGGGAAGTAGTCGTTGCTGATCAGGATCCGCTTGCAGCCGATCGTGTAGTCCGGCGTGAGCGCGCGCCGGAGCTTCGGGTCGCGGACCTGGCGCTCCAGATGAGCTTTCGCGAGCTTGCCGACCGGCCTGAGGAAACGGCGGTTCTTCGCCAGCCCGATGACCAGGAACTCGCGGAAGAGGTAGAGCCCGCCGCGGACCGCCTTCTGGAAACCGGGCAACCGCCGGTAGAGCCGCTGCATGAGCGGCTTCACCGGGTGGTCGGTCCGCGGGACGACCCACGCGGGGGTCCGCTGGTAGACCGCGATGCTCCCGACCAGCGGCTGGATCGCGGGCACCACCTGGATCGCCGAGGCGCCGGTGCCGATGACGGCGACCTTCTCGCCGGCCAGGTCGTGGTCGGCGTCCCACCGGGCCGAGTGCATGACCGTGCCGGCGAAGGTGTCCAGCCCGGCGATGTCCGGATAGGCCGGGTCGGCCAGCGCGCCGGCCGCGGAGACGAGCACGCGGGCCCGGAACTCGCCGGCCGTGGTGGTGACCAGCCAGCGGCGTGCGGCGTCGTCCCACCGCGCGCCGGTGACCTCGGCGCCGAACACGCAGTGCCGGCGGACGTCGAACTCCTGCGCGACCCGCTGCAGGTAGGCCTGGATCTCCGGCTGCTCGGAGTAGGAGCGGCCCCAGTCGGGGTTCAGCGCGAAGGAGAACGAGTAGAGGTTGGACTGCACGTCGCAGGCAGCGCCCGGGTAGGTGTTGTCCCGCCAGGTGCCGCCCACGTCCTGGGCCCGCTCCAGCAGCACGAAGTCGGTGTCGCCCCGCCGCCGGAGCGCGATCGCCATGCAGAGGCCGGCGAAGCCGGATCCGATGATCGCCGTCCCGACCTCCCGGACGCCGCCGGACGGCTCCGTCCCGGGGGTGGGCCGGCTCTCGAGCGTGCTGGTCACCGATCGGCTCCTCGTCGTCGTACGTCGCGACTCCCGGCTTGCTGAGCAACGCTCAGCAAGCTACAACGGCTCCCCAGCACGCGCTCGAGAGCGCGCATCCGCCCTGGATCGACACCGACATGGTCCGCGACACCGAGGTCGCGCTGCCCACCTTCACGGCCTCGAGACCCGCCGCCGCCGGGTGTTCGTCCCCCGCTCGGTCGGCACGGTGGCCGCGTCGCGGCAGGTGGTGACCGGCGCGATCGCGGAGAAGCTCGTTCTGCGGGCGGCGGCCACGCAGGTGCCGCAGCTCGAGCGGGACATCGCCGCCCTCGACGGTCGTGAGTCCGGCACCAACTCCGTGGGCGACCGCGCGAAGGGCGCACCCGACCCCTGCTTTTCCGCGGAAAAGAAGACTGCTTTTCTGCGGAGAAGCGGGGTTCGTCAGTGGGTCCAGGAGCCTGCGCGGCCGACGGCGTCCTTCCAGCGGTCGTGCCGGCCGTCGTCCCGGCGTCCGGGCTCGGGGTCGAAGCGGCGGTCCAGGGCCCAGGTCTGCGCCAGCTCGTCGGTCGAGCCCCACACGCCGGTGCCCAGGCCCGCCAGGAACGCCGCACCCAGCGCCGTCGTCTCGGTGACCACCGGCCGGCGCACGGGGACGCCGAGCTGGTCGGCCTGCAGCTGGAGCAGCAGGTCGTTGGCGCTCGCGCCGCCGTCGGCCGACAGCTCGGGGACCGACAGCCCCGCCTCGTCGACCATCACGTCGACGACGTCGCGCACCTCGAAGGCCAGCGCCTCCAGCGTCGCCCGGGCGATGTGCGCCCGGGTCGTGCCGCGGGTGAGGCCGAGGATCGCGCCCCGGGCGTGCGGGTCCCAGTGCGGGGCGCCCATGCCGGTCAGCGCCGGCACGAAGACGACGTCGCCGGAGTCGGGCACGGTGCGCGCCAGCCCCTCGATCTCGGCGGCGGAGTCGATCAGCCCCAGCCCGTCGCGCAGCCACTGCACCGCGGCGCCGGTGACGAAGATGGCGCCCTCCAGCGCGTAGACCAGCCCGTCGCCCAGGTCCCAGGCCACCGTCGTCAGCAGGCCGGCGTCGGAGCGCACCGCCGTCGTCCCGGTGTTGGTGAGGACGAACGAGCCCGTGCCGTAGGTGCACTTGCTCATGCCGGGGGAGAAGCACGCCTGCCCGAACAGCGCGGCCTGCTGGTCACCGGCGATCCCGGCGATCGGCAGGGAGAGGCCGAGAAAGGCGTCGGGGTCGGTGGTCCCCACGACGCCGGAGTTCGGGACCAGCTCGGGCAGCGCCGACCGGGGGACGTCGAACAGGTCGCACAGCTCGTCGGACCAGGCGCCCTTCTCGAGGTCGAACAACAGGGTGCGGCTGGCGTTGCTGGGATCGGTGACGTGCAGTGCACCGCCGGTGAGCCGCGCGATCAGGTAGGAGTCGACGGTGCCGACCGCCAGCGCGCCGTCCCGCACGCCCTGCCAGGTCCGCGGTTCGTGCTCGGCCAGCCAGGCGAACTTCGTGCCGGTGAAGTACGGGTCCAGCCGCAGCCCCGTCAGCTGCGAGACGCGTTCCTCGTCGTCGCGCAGCCGGTCGCAGATGCCGGTGGTGCGGCGGTCCTGCCAGACGATGGCCGGGCGGGGGGAGTGCAGCGTGCGCCGGTCCCAGAGGACGGCGGTCTCCCGCTGGTCGGTGATCCCGATGCAGGTGGGCTGGTCCTCCGTGCCGGCGAGCGCCTCCCGGCAGGCCGCGACCGTCGCCGTCCAGATGTCGTCGGGCTCGTGCTCGACCCAGCCGGGGCGGGGGAAGAGCTGCGCGAACTCCCGGTAGCCGCGGGACAGCACGTCGCCGTCCTCGCCGACGATCAGCGCCGTCACCCCGGTGGTACCTGCGTCGATGGCCAGAACCGGCATGCCGCGAACCTATCGTTCCCGGGCGGCGAGAGGCCGCCTGGCAGGTCGTGCGCGAGGCCTTCGGCGGGCACGAGGCCCCGGGCACGCTGGCGGGGGTGACGGTCCTCGGGTACCCCGACCAGCTCGTCGAGGTGGAGGCCGTGGCCGTGCGCGACAGCTGGCAGGAGCCCGGACCGCCGCACGACGATGCCACCATGACCGCGTGACCGTGCGCCGCTTCTTCTACGACACCGAGTTCATCGAGGACGGCACCACCATCGACCTCGTCTCCATCGGCGTCGTCGACGAGACAGGGCGGGAGTTCTACGCCGTCAGCACCCAGTTCGACGAGCGCAAGGCGATCCCGTGGGTGCGCCGCAACGTGCTCGACCAGCTGCCGCCGCCCGCCGACAAGGCGTGGCGCAGCCGCGAGCGGATCCGCGAGGACCTGCTCGCCTTCCTCACCGGGCCGGGCGAGGAGATCGAGCTGTGGGCCTGGTTCGCCGCCTACGACCACGTCGTCCTGGCGCAGCTGTGGGGCGCGATGCCCGCCCTGCCGCGGCCCGTCCCACGGTTCACCCGGGAGCTGCGGCAGCGCTGGGACGACCGCGGCCAGCCGCCGCTGCCGCCCAAGCCGACCGGCACGCACGATGCCCTGGTCGACGCCCGCTACAACCTCGCCCGCTGGCAGGCGATGGAGGCCCACCGGGGGTGGGTCGGACCTGGCGCCCGGGCAGCCGGTCAGGAACCCTGCACGACGTGACCGAGATCAGCGCCGCCCGGGCGCGCACCGTGCTGGCCCGCGCCTTCCACGACGACCCGCTGATGGTGTGGTTCTTCCCCGACGTGGACGTGCGGCCGCACGCGTGCGCGGCGATGTTCGGGCTGCTCGCCGAGCACTACCTGGCCGACGGCCGGGTCGATGTCCTGCAGCGCCCCGACCCCGTGGGGGTCGCGATGTGGCAGTGGCCGACCGCGGACGCGGGCCACGCCGATTCCGAGGGCGCCGGTCCCGAGGGCGCCGGTCCCGAGGAGCTGCCCTCGATCGGCGGCCTGCTGACCGGTCTGATGGGCCCTGCGCGGGCGATGGAGGTGGGTGCGGCGATGGGTTCGCTCACCGCGCTGCGGCCGGCCGCGCCGCACGCCTACCTGCACCTGCTCGGGGTCGACCCCGGCTCCTGGCACCGGGGTGGCGGGGGCGAGCTGCTCGAGCGCGGCCTGACGGCCACCCGGGACGCCGGGTTGGTGGCCTGCCTGGACACGATGAACCCGGCCAACGTGCCGTTCTACGAGGCGCACGGCTTCACCGTCCGCGCCGAGGTGCAGCTGGCCCCCGACGGCCCCACGAGCTGGGCGATGGCGACCGGCTGACCGGAGCCGCGCCGCTCTCCTGCGGCATCATGGCGCGTGCCAACCCGGCAGCACGCCCGCTCCTTCCCCGGAGGTACGCATGCGCATCGGCATCCTGACCGGCGGCGGCGACTGCCCCGGCCTCAACGCGGTCATCCGCGCCGTCGTCCGCCAGGGCATCGGGAAGCACGGTGACGAGATCATCGGCTTCCGGGACGGCTGGCGTGGCGCGATCGAGGGCGACACCGTGCCGCTGGACCTGGCCGCCGTCCGCGGCATCCTGCCCCGCGGCGGGACGGTGCTGGGCACCTCGCGCACCAACCCCTACGCG
The DNA here is from genome assembly GCA_038256725.1 of Mycobacteriales bacterium. Classification (GTDB taxonomy): domain Bacteria; phylum Actinomycetota; class Actinomycetes; order Mycobacteriales; family Geodermatophilaceae; genus Blastococcus. The sequence goes on from JBBSKB010000053.1 coordinate 5,039, forward strand.
CTCGAGGACGGTGGCGACCGCGTGCTCGCCACCCTGGAGCGGCTGGGCATCGACGCGCTCATCCCGATCGGCGGCGAGGACACCCTCGGCGTCGCCACCCGGCTGGCCGAGGCCGGGGTGGCCGTCGTCGGGGTGCCGAAGACGATCGACAACGACCTGGACGCCACCGACTACACCTTCGGCTTCGACACCGCCGTGGGCGTGGCGATGGAGGCGATCGACCGGCTGCACACCACCGGCGACAGCCACCACCGGACGCTCGTGGTCGAGGTGATGGGCCGGCACGCCGGCTGGATCGCGCTGCACGCGGGGATGGCCGGGGGCGCCACCGTCGTCCTGATCCCGGAGAGGCCGTTCGACGTCGACGCCGTCGTCGCGCACTGCCTGCACCGGTTCCAGTCGGGCTTCTCGCCGATCGTCGTGGTCTCGGAGGGCGCTGTCCCCGAGGACGGCGGCCTGACGCTCTCGGCGGGGGAGCGGGACGCCTTCGGCCACGTCCGCCTCGGCGGCATCGGCGCGGCGCTGGCCGCGGTGATCGAGGAGCGCACCAACCGCGAGGCGCGCGCCGTCGTCCTCGGGCACGTGCAGCGCGGCGGCACGCCCTCGCCCTTCGACCGGGTGCTCGCCACCCGCTTCGGCCTGGCCGCCATCGACGCCGTGCACGACGGCGAGTCGGGGATCATGGTCGCGCTGCGCGGCACCGACATCGTCCGGGTGCGGCTCAGCGAGGCCACCGCGCAGCTGAAGCTCGTGCCGCCGGAGCGCTACGCCGAGGTCGAGGTCTTCTTCGGGTGAGGCGTCTCTCCCGGGGGCCGGGAGCCCGCGCCGTACCCTCGGGGGCGTGACTCTCACCGATCCTGCCGAGCTGGTCCCCGGTCTGGACCGGTGGCGGGAGCTGCCCGCCGCCCAGCAGCCGGCCTGGCCCGACCGCGCCGCGCTCGACGCCGTCCTCGGCACGCTCTCCACCGTCCCGCCGATCGTGGCGCCCAGCGAGGTCGACGCGCTGCGCGCCCAGCTGGCCGACGTGGCTCAGGGCAAGGCTTTCCTGCTCCAGGGCGGCGACTGCGCCGAGACCTTCGACCTCAACACCGAGCCGCACCTGCAGGCCACCACGCGCACGTTGCTGCAGATGGCCGTCGTCCTCACCTACGGGGCGAGCGTGCCGGTCGTGAAGGTCGGCCGGGTTGCCGGCCAGTACGCCAAGCCGCGCTCGTCGGACACCGACGCCCTCGGCCTGCCCTCCTACCGCGGCGACATGGTCAACGACCTCGAGCCGGTGCTCGAGAAGCGCATCCCGGACCCCAACCGGCTCGTGCGGGCCTACGCGAACTCGGCCGCGGCGATGAACATGATCCGGGCGTACGCCCGCGGAGGCCTGGCCGACCTGCACGCCGTGCACAACTGGAACCAGGACTTCGTCGCCAACTCGCCGGCCGGCGTGCGGTACGAGGTCATCGCCCGCGAGATCGACCGGGCGCTGGCGTTCATGCGCGCGTGCGGCATCGATTCGGACGCGATGCGCGGGGTGGAACTGTTCAACTCGCACGAGGCGCTGATCCTCGACTACGAGCGGGCGCTGCTGCGCATGCACGAGGGTCGGCCCTACGCGCTCTCGGCCCACTTCGTGTGGGTGGGGGAGCGGACCCGGCAGATGGACGGCGCGCACATCGAGTTCGTCTCGCAGCTGGCCAACCCCATCGGCGTCAAGATCGGCCCGACGACGACGCCCGAGCAGGCCACCGAGCTCGTCGAGCGGCTCGACCCCGACGGCCTGCCCGGCAAGCTCACGCTGATCAGCCGGATGGGCAACGGGAAGATCCGCGACGTCCTGCCGGCGATCGTGGAGAAGGTCACCGCCAGCGGGCACCAGGTCGTGTGGCAGTGCGACCCGATGCACGGCAACACCCACGAGTCGCCCAGCGGCTACAAGACCCGCCACTTCGACCGCGTCGTCGACGAGGTGCTCGGCTTCTTCGACGTGCACCGCGGCCTGGGCACCTGGCCCGGCGGCATCCACGTCGAGCTCACCGGTGAGGACGTCACCGAGTGCCTCGGCGGCGCCATGGAGATCAGCGACGAGGACCTCAACAGCCGGTACGAGACCGCCTGCGACCCGCGGCTGAACACCGGGCAGTCCCTGGAGCTGGCCTTCCTCGTCGCCGAGATGCTGCGTGGCTGAGTCAGCCCCTGTCGACCTGCGCTCGGACACCGTCACCCGGCCGACCGCCGGGATGCGGAAGGCCATGGCCGACGCCGAGGTCGGCGACGACGTCTACGCCGAGGACCCGACCGTCACCGCGCTCGAGGAGCGCGTCGCGGACCTCTTCGGCCACGAGGCGGCGCTCTTCGTCCCGAGCGGCACCATGGGCAACCAGATCGGGATGCGGCTGGTCTGCGAGCCCGGCCAGGAGGTGCTCTGCGACGCCGACGCGCACGTGGTCACCTACGAGATGGGTGCCGCGGCCGCGATCTTCGGCATCTCCACCCGCACGGTCGTGTCCGGGCTGTCGGGGCGGGAAGGTGGCAGGGAACTCGGCCGGCTGGACGCCGACCAGCTGATCGCCCAGGTCCGGCCGCAGGACAACTGGCACCTGACCGCCACCGCGGCGATCGCCGTCGAGAACACGCACAACCGCGGCTTCGGCCGGGTGCAGCCGCTGGCCGAGCTGCAGAAGCTGTGGGCGTGGTCGCGCGACGCCGGCGTCGCCGTCCACCTCGACGGCGCCCGCATCTGGAACGCGCACGTCGCCTCCGGCGTCGACCTGGCCACCTACGGGCAGCTGGCCGACACCGCCTCGGTCTGCTTCTCCAAGGGCCTCGGGGCGCCGGTGGGCTCCGTGCTGCTCGCGTCCGCGGAGCGCATCGCGACCGCCCGGCTGTGGCGCAAGCGGCTCGGCGGCGGCATGCGCCAGGTCGGTGTGCTGGCAGCCGCCTGCCTGTACGCGCTGGACCACCACCTGCCGCGGCTGGGCGAGGACCACGAGCACGCGCGGCTGCTGGCCGCGGAGCTCGGCGTCGACCCGGCGTCGGTGGAGACCAACATGGTCGTGCTCGACGACGTGGACGCGCCGGTGCTCGCCGAGGCCGCCAAGGCCCAGGGCTTGCTGGTGTCGCAGGTCAGCCCGACCCGCGTCCGCCTGGTCACCCACCTCGACGTCGACGCCGCCGGCATCCACCGGGCCGCCGCCGTCCTCACGGAGCTCCTCCGATAACACTGCGATCCTCCGGATCGCCCCGCGGCCAGGTGCCGTCCCCGCCGTCGTGGAGCCGGATCGTCACGCCTACCCGGGACCCTCCGGGCCCCACTCGGCGCGACAGGACGGGCCGGGCTCAGGCGGGGGCGGGGAACTCCGCGATCAGCGAGTCGAGCAGCTTGATGTCGGCGGCGTGGCCACCGCACGGGTCGCCGTCCTTCTCCGAAGGCGTCTCGACGACGACGGGGACGCCGGCCATCGAGGGGTGCGCCAGCAGCTCGGCGAACGGCGCCACCCCGATCGAGCCCTCGCCGATCGTCGCGTGCCGGTCCCGCTTCGAGCCGCAGCCGTCGAGGGAGTCGTTGGCGTGCACCAGGCCCAGCCGGCCGGGGCCCACGGTGGTCTCGAGCAGGTCGAGGGTCGCCGCCATGCCGCCCGGGGCCGCCAGGTCGTGGCCGGCCGCCCAGATGTGGCAGGTGTCGAAGCAGACGCCGACCAGCGGGTGGTCCTCGAGGGCCGCGAAGTACGGGCCGAGCTCCTCGACCGTCGCCGCGAGCGCCTTGCCGCCGCCGGCCGTCGGCTCGATCAGCAGCCGCGGTCCGGCCGGGTCGGCGGCCTCCAGCACCGGCAGCAGCCGCTCGTGCAGCTGCCGCAGGGCGTCGGCGTAGCGGTCCTCGCCGACGGCCGAGCCCGCGTGCACGACGACGCCCTCGCAGCCCAGCTGGGCGCCGCGGCGGAGGTTGTGCGCGATGGAGGCGATCGACTGCTCGACGGTCGCCTCGGTGGGGGAGCCGACGTTCACCAGGAACGGCGTGTGGATGAACGAGGGGACGCCGCGCTCGGCGCACCCGGCGGTGAACAGCGCGTCCTGCGCCGGGTCGCCGGGGGTGAGCTTCCAGCCGCGCGGGTTGCCCACGAACACCTGGACGGCGGCGGCGCCGACGGCGTCGGTGTAGGCGAGGCCGCCCTTGGCCAGGCCGCCCTTGATCTGGATGTGCGCGCCGATCGGGGGCACGCGGAGGGGAGTGCTCACTGCGAGGGGAGACCTATCCGAAGGTCAGGAGGATGGTGATCTTGGAGCCCTGCTCGACGGTCTCGCCGGGGCTCACGCTCTGCCGGAACACCCGGTCGCCGAAGAACCTCGTGGACTCGACCTTCAGCCCCACCGCCTTGAGCGCCGCGGTCGCCTCGGCCTCGTTCATTCCGACCACGTCGGGGACCTCGACCAGCGGCACGCCGGCCGAGACCTGGATCCGCACGGTGCCCTGGAAGGGCGCCTCGCGGCCGGGGGCGGGGTCGACCGCCATGACCTCGCCCGAGTCGACGGCGCTGCTGCGGCCGTCCTCGCCGCGCTCGACCGTGAAGCCCAGCGCCTCGAGGTTGGACGTCGCCTGCTCCGGCGTCTGCCCGGTCACGTCGGGCACCGCCACCGGCGCGTGCCCCTTGCTGACCAGGATGGTGACCACCTGGTCGCGGGTCAGCTGCGTGCCGGGGGCGGGGTCGAAGCCGGTGACCAGGCCGGGCGCCACGTCGTCGTCGTAGATGTCGCTGCGGGTGACCTGCACCGGCACGGTCTCCTGCAGCTCTGCCTCGACCTCGTCGGCCGGTCGGCCGAGGAACTCGGCGGCGACGACGTAGCGCTCGGGCCCCTTGGAGACAACGACCTGCACGTCGGTGCCCCGGATGGCCTCGCGGCCGGCGGCGGGGTCGGTGGAGATGACGGTGCCGGCGGGCACCGTCTCGCTGAACTGCTCGACGACCGGCTTCGGGTCCAGGCCGGCGTCCTGCAGCATGTCGATGGCCGCCTCGCTCGACTTGCCGACCAGGGTCGGGACGTCGGTCCACCGGCCGCTGCCCATCCACCAGCCGATGGCCCCGATGGTGATCGCCAGCAGCAGCACGAGTGCGACGGCGAAACGGGCCCGGCGCCGGCGGATGTGCTGCGGCACGCCGGGGCGGGCACGGTCCACCCCCGGCCGGCGGCCGCCGACGTCGGTGGTCGGGCCGGCGCCCATGGCGGGCAGCATGCTGGTGCGCCCGCTGCGCTGCGCGCCGAGGACGGCGGTGACCGGGTCGCTGGGGTGTCGCGGCCGGGTCGGCCGGTTGGTCGGCCGCAGCGTGCCCGGCCCGGCGGTGCTGCGCCCGGTGGGCACCGGCACCGGCTCGATGCCCAGGTCCTTGCGGACGTCGGACAGCTCGGCGAGGAAGGCTCCCGCGTCGATCGGCCGGCCGGCCGGGTCGCGGCGGGTGCCGCGGCCGACCAGCTCGTCGACCGCCCACGGCAGGCCCGGCACCTCGGTCGACGGCGCGGGGACGTCGTGGTGCACGTGCTGGTAGGCGATGGCCAGCGGGGTGTCACCGCCGTAGGGCGGGTGCCCGGTGAGCATCTCGTAGAGCACGATGCCGGCGGCGTAGATGTCGGAGCGGGCGTCGGCCCGGCCCCGCTCCAGCTGCTCGGGGGAGAGGTAGGCGACGGTGCCGATGAGCACCCCGCCGGTCTGGCTGGTCTGCCCGGTGCCGACGACGGCGCGGGCCAGGCCGAAGTCGGCCACCTTGACCACGCCGTCGATGCCGATGAGGACGTTCTCCGGCTTGATGTCGCGGTGCACGATGCCGGCGCGGTGCGCGGCCGTCAGCCCGGACAGCACCGGCTCGAGGACGGCGAACGCCTCGGCGACGGTCAGCCGGCCGCGGGCGGTCAGCAGGTCGCGCAGCGTCCGCCCGCGGACCAGCTCCATGACCAGGAACACCAGCTCCTGGTCGCTGCCCTGGTCGCTGACGCCGACGACGTTCGGGTGGCTGAGCATCGCCGCGGCCCGGGCCTCGCGGGTGAACCGGTCGACGAACGTCGGGTCGTGCGCCAGGTGCTCGGCCATGACCTTGACCGCGACGGTCTTGTGCAGCCGGAGGTCGGTCGCCGAGTAGACGGTCGACATGCCCCCGCGGGCCACCCGCTCCTCGAGGCGGTAGCGCCCCTCCAGAACGAGGCCGACCACGGGGTCGGTCACGGCGGTGTCCACCTGGCCGAGTGTAGGAGCGACACGGGGCCCGGGGGTCCTCCCACGCTGTGCGGGGGACGCCCGGGACCCGTGGTGCGGATGGTCACCCGACCCGTGTCACAGCGAGCCGCTCAGCCCAGGTCCAGACCGGGGTAGAGCGGGTGCGCGGCGAGCAGCTCGGCGGTGGCGGCGCGGGTCCGGTCGGCCAGGCCGTCGGTGAGCACGTACCTGGCCTTGGAGACGCCGCCGTCGCGGGTCGCGGTCGGGGTGGCGCCGGTCAGGACGTCGACGATGAGCTCCGCCGTCCGGTCGAACTCCGCCGCGCCGAACCCCCGGGTGGTCAGCGCCGGGGTGCCCAGCCGGACGCCGGAGGTGTACCAGGCGCCGTTCGGGTCGGCCGGGATGGCGTTGCGGTTGGTGACGATGCCGGCGTCCAGCAGTGCGGACTCGGCCTGCCGGCCGGTGAGGCCGAAGGCGGTGACGTCGAGCAGCACCAGGTGGTTGTCGGTGCCGCCGGTGACCAGCCGGGCGCCGCGGCTGCTCAGGCCCGCCGCGAGGCTCTGCGCGTTGTCGGCGACGGCCTGGGCGTAGCCGGCGAAGGAGGGCCGGCGGGCCTCGGCGAACGCGACGGCCTTGGCGGCCATCACGTGCGGCAGCGGGCCGCCGAGCACCATCGGGCAGCCGCGGTCGACGGCGTCGGCGAACTCCGGCTGGGCCAGCACGAACCCGCCGCGTGGGCCGCGCAGCGACTTGTGGCTGGTGCTGGTGACGACGTGCGCGTGCGGCACCGGGTCGAAGTCGCCGGTGAGCACCTTGCCGGCCACCAGGCCGGCGAAGTGCGCCATGTCGACGACGAGCGTGGCACCCACCTCGTCGGCGATCTCCCGCATGGTCGCGAAGTTCACCCGGCGCGGGTAGGCGGAGTAGCCGGCCATGAGGATCAGCGGCTTGAACTCGTGCGCCCGCGCCCGGACGGCGTCGTAGTCGAGCAGTTCGGTCGACGGGTCGGTGCCGTAGGAGGACTGCTCGAACATCTTGCCGCTGATGTTGGGGCGGAAACCGTGGGTGAGGTGGCCGCCGGCGTCCAGGGACATGCCGAGCATGCGCTGGTCGCCCAGGGCCCGGCGGAGCGTCGCCCAGTCGGCGTCGGAGAGGTCGTTGACGTGCTTGGCACCGGCCTCCTGCAGCGCCGGGAGCTCGACCCGCTGGGCCAGCACGGCCCAGAAGGCGACCAGGTTGGCGTCGATGCCGGAGTGCGGCTGCACGTAGGCGTAGGGGGCGCCGAACAGCTCGCGGGCGTGCTCGGCGGCGAGCGCCTCGACGGTGTCGACGTTCTGGCAGCCGGCGTAGAAGCGGTGCCCGACGGTGCCCTCGGCGTACTTGTCGCTGAACCAGTTGCCCATGGTGAGCAGCACGGCGGGGCTGGCGTAGTTCTCGCTGGCGATCAGCTTCAGCGACTCGCGCTGGTCGGTGAGCTCCTGGCTGATCGCGGCGGCGACCCGGGGCTCGACCGCGCCGATCACCGCCAGGGCGCTGCGGTAGGCCTCGGAGGCCGTCGCCGCGTCGAAGGGCGTGGTGTTCGAGGAGGGCTGCGTGGAGGGAAGAGTGGTCATGGGGGTCTCCTGGCCGGCGGACAACAGGGGGCGCCCAGGCGCGCGGCAGGGGAGGAACAGGGCCGCTCCCCGGTGGGTGCCCACCTCTTCGCGCCAGTCACGGCCCAGGGGTGAGGTTATCGCGCGGGGACGACGGTGTCGCGGGGCACCGACCGGACGTCGGTCACCCCGCACAGCGCCATGGTGTGCGCGAGCTCCTCGCCGAGTCCGGTCAGGACGCCGGCCACGCCGTCGGCCCCGCCGGTGGCCAGCCCCCAGATGGTGGGCCGGCCGACGAAGACCGCCCGTGCGCCCAGGGCGAGGGCGGTGAGCACGTCCGAGCCGGAGCGGATGCCGCCGTCGGCGTACACCTCGACGTCGTCGCCGACGGCGTCGACCACCTCGGGGAGCGCGTGCGCGCTGGCCACCGCCGGGTCGACCTGGCGGCCACCGTGGGTGGAGACCCAGACGGCGGCGGCGCCGGCCTGCACGCAGCGGACGGCGTCGTCACCGCGGAGCACGCCCTTCACCACGACCGGCAGGCCGGAGAGGTCACCGAAGCGGGCGATGTCGTCGAAGGTCCAGGTGGCGGTGGCCAGGTCCTGCAGCGAGGGTCGGTCGCCGTCGGCCGGGTGGTTGGCCATGCGGAGGCCGGCCGGGAGCGCGAAGTCGTGCCGGAGGTCGCGGCGGCGGCGGCCGAGCAGCGGCAGGTCGACGGTGAGCACGAGGGCGGCGTAGCCGGCGGCCCCGGCGCGGCGGGCGAGGTCGTCGGTGTGCGCGGCCGAGTGCAGCCGGTAGAGCTGGAACCAGGCGGGGGAGCCGGCCGCGGCGGCGGCCACCTCCTCCAGGGCGTGCGTGGCGCTGGTCGAGACGGTCATGAGCGAGCCGGCCGCCGCCGCCCCCCGGGCCGTCGCCGGCTCGCCGTCCCGGTGCGCCATGCCCTGGTACGCCCACGGCGCGACGCCGATCGGGGACCGGACCGGGCTGCCGAGCAGCTCGGTGTCCAGGGGCATGGAGGTGGCGCCGCGCAGCACGCGCGGCCGCAGCCGCCACGAGCGCCAGGCCCCCGGGGCCTCGCGCAGCGTCGTCTCGGACTCCGCGCCGCCGGCGTAGTAGTCGAAGACGTCGGCGGGCAGGAGCTCGCGCGCGGTGTCCTCGAGCCGCTCCAGGTCGAGGTAGGGAGGCTCGGCCCCGCCGCCCTCGGGAGTCTCCTCGCCGATCGCGCGGCGTCGCTGCCCCGGCACCGGGCTGTCGGCTGGTCGTGGAGGCGCCATAGGCTCGCACCCTATGGACACGTTCACCCCCGCGGAGGTCGCCCAGCTCCTCGGCACCTCGCCGAACCGGGTCCGGCAGCTGCTGCGCGACCGCAAGCTGATGTCCGTCCCCGGCAGCGGCAACGGCAAGATCCCGGCCGCCTTCGTCCAGGACGGCATCATCCTCAAGCACCTGCCCGGGCTGCTGACCGTCCTGCAGGACGGCGGCTTCACCGACGAGCAGGCCTTCGACTGGCTGTTCCGGGAGGACGACACGCTGCCCGGCACCCCGGTCCAGGCGCTGCGCGACGACCGGCACACCGAGGTGACCCGCCGGGCCCAGGCCCTGGCCTTCTGACCCCGGCCATGCTTTTTCGCGGAAAAGCAGACTGCTTTTCCGCGGAAAAGCAGGAGCGTGAGGTGGGGGCGGCGTGGAGCAGCTGACCTACCTCGGCCTGCTCGTCGGCTGCCTGGTGGTGACCGCACCCCTGGAGCTGGTGCTCCGCGTCCGGGTCTACGCCCGCTGGCGGAGGTTCCTGCTGGCGGTGCTGCCGGAGTTCACCGTCTTCGTCGTCTGGGTGCTCTACGCCATCGACCAGGGGCACTGGGACTACTCGTCCGTGCGCACCCTCGACGTGCGGCTGCCCGGGGGGATCCCGGTCGAGGAGGCGCTGTTCTTCGTCGTCGTCCCGCTGTGCTCGGTGCTGGCGCTGGAGGCGGTGCGCCGGGTGACCGGCTGGGACGCCGGCTATCCCCGTGAGGAGGCCGAGGCGTGAGCTACAGCGCCCTCGCGGTGATCGCCGTCGTCGCCGTCCTCGCGCTGGACCTGGCGGTCTACCGCACCCGGATGGTGACCCGGAAGGCGTACTGGGCGGCCTACGCGATCATCGTGTCCTTCCAGCTGCTGATGAACGGCGTGCTCACCGGCCTGGACGTCGTGGTCTACGACGAGCGGGCCATCTGGGGGCCGCGGATCGCCTACGCGCCGGTCGAGGACCTGTTGTTCGGCTGGGCCATGGTGACCCTGACCCTGGCCAGCTGGGCGGCGGTCAACCGGCGGGCGAACACCGCCAGGCGGCGCGGCTTGGACACCGACACCCGGCCGTCGAGCACCCGGTAGTCCGCACGTTCGATCTCGCGGAGGATGCCGCCGTAGAGGTCGGTGGCCGCACGCACGCAGTCGCGTGACTCGGGGGCGAGCATGGGCGTGCCGAGGGCGGCGTCGTCGTACCGGCGGCGGGTGACCTCGACCATCTCGCGGATCAGCGCCTCGAACCCGGGGGAGTGCCGCTTCTCGGCCAGCTGCTCGCGGGTCACCCCGTGCGCCACCATCAGGTCGGCCGGCAGGTAGACGCGGCCGCGGTCGATGTCCTCGGCGACGTCGCGCAGGAAGTTGGTCAGCTGGAAGGCCTCGCCGAGCGCGATGGCGTGCGGCGCGGCCTCCTCGCGGGCGACGCCGGGCGCGGTGCCCAGTACGGGGAGCACCTGCAGGCCGATGACCGACGCCGAGCCCCACATGTACCGGTCGAGCGCGGGCAGGTCGGCGTAGGAGTCGACGTCGAGGTCACTGGTCATGGCGGCCAGGAAGTCGACGAGGTGCTCGACCGGGATGGCGTGGCGGCGGTAGGTGTGCACCATGGCCAGCCGCACCGGGTCCGCCGACCAGCCGGCCTCGAGCTCGGCGAGCATCGCCCTCGACCACTCGGCGAGGTCGCCCTGCGGGTCCGCGCCGGGCAGGTCGACCAGGTCGTCGGCCGTGCGGGCGGCGGCGTAGAGCGCGTGGACGGCGGGCCGCCGGTCGGGGGTCAGCAGCCGGGTGGCCAGGAAGTAGCTCTTGCCGTGGCGGGCGGCGATGGCGGCGCAGTGCGCGTAGGCCGCGGCGAGCTGCTGCTGCCGCGCGGCCTGCGTGCCCGGCGGGTGGACCAGCGTCATCGAGCAGCCACCGGGCCGGTGATCCGCTCGGCGGCCAGCCGGCCGCTGATCAGCACCATGGGCACGCCGACGCCCGGTTGCACCGAGGAGCCGGCGAGCACCACGTTCTCCGGCCCGCGGCGGGGCAGGGTCGAGGGCCGGAACGGCCCGGTCTGCCCGAAGGTGTGCGCGAGGGCGAACGGGGTGCCGGCGGCCATGCCCTGCTCGGCCCAGGTGAGGGGCGTGTCCATGTGCTCCACCTCGATCGCGTCGGCGATGCCGGTCCAGCCGCGGGCGTCCAGCGTGGCCAGCAGCTCCTCGCGGTAGCGCGGGCCGAGGGTCGCCCAGTCCAGGTTCGCGTTGCCGCCGCTGCGCGGGTCGAGGTTCGGCGTCGGCGCCACGACGCTCACCACCTGCCCGCCCTGGGGGGCCAGCGTCCGGTCGGTGAGCGACGGCATGCTGATGAGGAGGCTGGGATCGGTCATGGGCCGGCCGTCGCGGGTGAGCTCGTCGAACACCCCCCGCCAGGACTCCCCGAAGCTGATCGTGTGGTGCGCCTGCCCGGGCAGCTCGGCCTTGACGCCGACGTGCAGCGCCACGCAGGACGGCGAGTACACCGGCCGCCGCGGGGCGGGCACCCCGGGCACCAGCCGCCACGGCGCGTCGGTGGTGACGACGACGGCGTCGGCGGGCAGCACCTCGCCGTCGGCCAGCCGCACGCCTGCGACTCGACGCCCCGACGTCGGCAGCCCCGTGACGGTGGCGCCGTAGCGGAACACCACCCCGGCGTCGACGGCGGCACCGGCCAGGGCACGGGGCACCGCGCCGATGCCGCCCTCGGGGTGCCAGACCCCGGCGCCGATGTCGAGCTGGGCGATGACCGCGTAGGCGGCGATGGCCTTGAACGGGGACACCCCGGCGTAGAGCGCCTGGAAGCTGAACAGCCGGCGCAACCGGTCGTCGGCGAAGTACTTGGCGACGTGCGACGACAGCCGGCCGAAGCCGCCGCGGCGGGCGAGCTGCACCAGCTCGGGGCCGAGCAGGTCGAGCGGGGAGTCCAGGTTGCGGTCGATGAACGTGGCCAGCTGCAGCCGGTAGAGCTCGGCGAGGTCGGCGAGGTAACGCCGCAGGGCGTCGGCCTCGGCCGGCCCGCAGACGCGGGCGACCTCGGCGGCGAAGGCGTCCGGAGCGGCGTGCGCGTCCAGCGTGCTGCCGTCGGCGAACTGCGCGCGGTAGCTGGTCTCCAGCGGCGTGAGGGTCAGCCGGTCGGTCAACCCCTCGCCGACGGCGGCGAGGGTGTCGGCGAGCACCTCCGGTGCGGTGAAGACCGACGGGCCGGTGTCCAGCGCGTAGCCGCGCGACTCGATCCGACCGGCGCGGCCACCGGGGCCGTCCCCGCGTTCGACGACGGTGACCTCGCGGCCGGCGCCGCGCAGCCGCAGCGCGGTCGCGAGGCCGGCCAGCCCGGTGCCGATGACGACGACGCGGTCCGTGCGTCCGGGAACGGTCCGCACGTCAGGAGGTGCGGGTGGTGGCCGCGACGGCGAGCGCGTCGAGGGCCGCCTTGGCGTCGTCGGCCAGCGGCGCGTCGGCGATGGCGGTGCGGGCGCGGGCGGTGCTCTCGGCGATGCGCTGCTCGACGCGGTCCCGGGCGCCGGTGCTCTCGATCAGTCCGCGCAGGGCCTGGAAGTCCTCCTCGCGGGCGGCGGTGTTGCCGAGCAGGTCGGCCAGCAGGCGGCGGCCTGCGGAGTCGGCGGCCTCCTCGGCCAGGGCGATGAGCAGCGTCTGCTTGCCCTCGCGCAGGTCGTCGTCGGCGGACTTGCCGGTGACGGCCGGGTCACCGAAGACGCCCAGGACGTCGTCCCGCAGCTGGAAGGCCTCGCCCAGCGGCAGGCCGATGGCAGTGGTCGCCTCGACCACGTCCGGGCCGGCGCCGGCGATCGCGACGCCGAGCTGCAGCGGGCGCTGGACGGTGTAGCCGGCGCTCTTGTAGCGGGCCACGGTGAGCGCGCCCTCGGGGCCGGGCAGGCCGCCGGCGGCGCGGAGCAGGTCGAGGTACTGGCCGGCGGTGACCTCGGTGCGCATGGTGTCCCAGACGGCGCGGGCCCGGCTGAGGGCGCCCTCGGAGATCCCCGAGCAGCGCAGCAGCTCGTCGGACCAGACCAGCGCCAGGTCGCCGACCAGGATCGCCGCGCCGGTGCCGAACAGCTCGCCGTCGCCGGTCAGCGCGTGGGCGGCGTGCCGGCTGGCGAAGCCGAGGTGCGTGGCCGGGCGGCCGCGGCGGGTGGTGGCGCCGTCCATGACGTCGTCGTGGACCAGGGCGCTGGCGTGCACGAACTCCAGGGCGGAGACCGCGCGCAGCACGGCGCCCTCGTCCTCGCCCGCGCCCGGTCCGGTGTCGCGGGCGCCGCGCCAGCCCCAGTAGGCGAAGGAGGGGCGCAGCCGCTTGCCGCCCGCCGCGAGGGCGGCGACCTCGTCGACGAGGGGGATCAGGCTGCCGTCCATGCCGGCCAGGGTGGTGCGCTGGCGCTCGAGGAACTCGGTGAGGGAGGCGGTGACCGCGGCGTTGAGCCGGTCGAGATCGGCGGCGGCAGGTGACGGGGCGCGACGTGCGATGGCCGTCCCGTGCGGGGTCCCGAGGGTCACCGGGTCAGTATCGCCCCACGTCGCCGGACGGGCTGATCCAGCGCGGGTGGTGAGGGTGCTGCCGAACATGGATGGTCCGCCTTCCCGGGTCGTCCGCTCGCCCTTCTTCCCCGCTTCGGGTGGTGCCGGATGCGGTGGGTCGGGAGATTTCCCCGTGGGCTCCGTACCCTCGTTGCCCGTGACCCAGACCGTGCGTGAGCTGCTGGCCTCGGAGCGGCCGACCTGGTCCTTCGAGTTCTTCCCGCCGAAGACGCCCGAGGCCGAGCCGCAGCTGTGGACGGCGCTGCGCGAGCTCGAGCGGCTGCAGCCCTCGTTCGTGTCGGTGACCTACGGCGCGGGGGGCTCCACCCGTGAGGGCACGGTCTCGGTCACCGAGCGGATCGCCACCGAGACCACGATGACGCCGATGGCGCACCTGACCGCCGTCGACCACAGCATCGCCGAGCTGCGGCACGTCGTCAGCCGGCTGGCGGCCGCCGGGGTCCGCAACCTCATCGCGCTGCGCGGCGACCCGCCCGGCTCGGACCCGCAGGCCGAGTGGGTGGCCCACCCCGAGGGGCTGTCCTACGCCGCCGAGCTCGTCGAGCTGATCCGCTCGATGGGCGACTTCTCCGTCGGCGTCGCCGCCTTCCCGGAGCGGCATCCGCGCTCTCCGGACTTCGACACCGACGTCGACATGTTCGTGGCCAAGTGCCGGGCGGGGGCGGACTTCGCGATCACCCAGATGTTCTTCCGCGCCGAGGACTACCTCAGGATGCGCGACCGCGTGACCGACCGGGGCTGCGACGTGCCGATCGTCGCCGGCGTCATGCCGGTGACCAACGCGCGGCAGATCACGCGCATCGTGCAGCTGTCCGGGCAGGCGTTCCCGGCCGATCTCGCCGAGCGGTTCGAGGCGCTGGACGGCGACCGGCCGGAGGACAAGGCGGCGGTGCGGGCGCTCGGGGTCGAGGTGGCCACCGAGCTGTGCCGGACGCTGCTGGACGAGGGGGTGCCCGGCATCCACTTCATCACGATGAACCGGTCGACGGCGACGCGGGACGTCTACACCAACCTGGTCGGCACCCCGTCGGTCACGACGGCGGGCTGATCCCGTCCAGCGCCGCCGCGGCCTTCGCGGCGGCGCGGCGCAGGCCCTCCCGCTCCGCGGCGTAACCGCCGGCGACCCCGACGACGGGGATGTTGGACAGCGCCCGATGGCGCAGCTTGCCCTTCGGGCGGGCGTCGAGCGCCTCGTCGATGCGGCCCAGCAGGCGGGCGACCCGCCACACCGTGCGCACGGCGCCGCGCGCGCCCTGCCGCTCCTCGGCGGCGCCGAACGCCTCCTCGCGGTAGGTGCCCCGGCTCTTCACGAGCAGCGGCTCGACGGCGGACGGCGGCAGGTCCCTGTCGAGCAGCACGCGGGCGAGCAGGGACACCCGCTCGGCGGAGCCCGTCACGCCGTGCTCCCCGGCGACGCCGAGCACGAGGACGGACTGCACCGCCGACCCGACGGTGTTCTGCAGGGGGAGCAGGTCGGCGAGCTTGCCGGCGAAGCGCGGCGCGGCGGAGACGACCGCCGCGATCCGCGAGACCCGGTCGGCCCACCACTGGTCGCGCTGGGCCTGCGGCAGCTCCGGTGGCCGGCCCAGGCGCGCGGCCACGGGGGAAGCCAGACGGTCCACGCGGCGGAGGACGTCGACGACGACGGCGTCACTGATCGGGGCAGCCATGGGCGGTGCATGCCCCGTGGTGGGCCGAATCATCCGCGGGTCAGTACGGCGGGGGAGTGGTCACCGCGAGGAGTCCGGTGGGGGTCGTGACCGTCAGCGTGCCGTCCGGGTCCAGTCGGTGCTCCCAGCCGGGCGCCTGGTGCTTGCCCCGGTGGTGGCCGGTGCAGTAGCCGGCGAGGTTGGCCGCGCTCGTCAGACCCAGTGGATACGGACGGGAGTGGTCCAGCTCGCCGCCCCGCGGAACCGGCCGACGGCAGCCCGGGAAACGGCAGCGTCGGTCTCGAGCCCGCACGAATCGGTCGAGCTCGGCCCCGGGACGGTAGCCGTCCGTCGGACCGGGTGGGCCAAGACCTGGACGGTCGGACAGCTCGTGGCTGCACCGCGCCCCTGGCCGCCGACACGCGGCCTGACCGCAACTGCTTGCCCGACGCAGGCCAGCAGAATCGCTGAGCGCGACCAGTGCCCCGGAGAGCGCGTCGGTCAGAGCGATGCGCGGGCGTTCCACGAGCCCGCCTCCGCCGGTCCTCGCCAGCAGGTCGGCGACCAGATCGCGTTGCGCGCTGCTGGCCGACCGGAGCATCGCGAGCGCGTCCTCGGCGTCCGCCAGCCGTCCGCCGGGGCCGGCCTGCCAGGCGTCCTCGTCCGTGGCGTCGGCTGCTGCGGCGGTGCGGATGGTGCGCTCCGCCCGGGCCAGGCTGCGCCGGGCCTCCTCGACCGCCTGGCCGGCGTCGTCCAGCGCCCGATCGGCCGTTGCCCACCACCCGGTCTCGGTCCGGGCATCCGGCGGCTCGTCCTCGTCGGACCCCGACGAATCGGCCGGTACCGCGGGCGGGCCGTGGTCGAGATCCTCGAGCCCCTCGAGGTCGTCCCACGGGTCATCGCCCGGGATCAGGTGGTCGATCTGGTTCGAGGACGGTGGCCAGGACTCGGGATCCGGGTCGACCAGCTCGCCGGCCAGCACCCGCCGTTCCGTCTCGGCCCACCAGGCTTCGCGCTCCCGCTGCTCGCGCTCCTCCCACCCCATCGCGTCGGCCGGGCACCCCGGCGGCGGCGCGCCGGCGTCGGCGGGGCTATCCGGGCCGGCTCCGTTCAGGGCGGCGAGGAGCTGTCGGACCATCTCGGCGGGGACGACCTGGCCGGCGATCTCGCCGGGCTGGTCACCGCCGGCCAGCGTGGCGATCGAGGCCACCACGGTCAGCAGCACCTGCACCGGCGGCAGATCGCTCTCCCCGGGGCGCAGGACCAGGTCGAGCAGGCAGTCGAGCATCTTCTGCCCACGCGTTCGCTGGTTGCCGTCCTCGTCGAGGGACTCCGCGCAGACGACCAGTGCCCGGTACAGGGCCTGCGCCTCAGGCAGGGTGGCGACCACGCTGATGGTGGCCATGCCGTCGTCCTCGTGCGGCCGGAGATGGATGCCGCGGGCCTTCAGCGCCTTCTCCAGCCGCCGGGCGGCGGCGCGCACGTCCCGCCGGCCGACCTCGCGCCGAGCCTTGTCGCCCAGCTGTGCCGGCGACACGACACGACCGCAGGCCCAGCGCAGCAGCTCGGCCTCCACCTGTGCCCGGACGGTGGCGTCCTCGATAGGGGCGACCTTGTCCAGCATCGACCAGAGGTGACCGGGGTGGAGCGCTCCGGCCTCGAGCGCGGCCAGCGTCCCGGGCAGCCGGTGCACCAGGTCCAGCGACCTGGTCAGTTGCGCCTCGGCGGCCTGCGCGCTGATCGACAGCGCCACGACGAGCTCCTGGGTGGCCCACTCGCTCACGGTGCGGAGGCAGGCCGGACGGGCAGCCCACCGCTCCGCGCTCATGGCGCCCGGCTCGCCCTGGGCCCGGTCCTGGCTCGCCGGCAGGGTCGCGGCGAACTCGGCCACCGCGCGGGCCTTGAATGCGGTCTGCCGCGCGATCTCGCGGTCGGCTGCCTGGACCCTCCCCAACGGGCCATCGGACAGCGCCACCGGAGGCGCGAATTCGGGCCAGTCGGTGGACTCCGAGCGGGCCCTGCGCCGCCGACCAGCTGACTCCGCGCGGCGTCGGGCCTCGGCATAGCAGCCCTTCGACGCCTCCGTGGTCATACCTTCGATCATACGTTCGAATGAAAGCCCGATCAAGACCTGACTGCACTCACTGGGACGACGCGGGTCAGAGGCGCGTAGCTCCATCGGGCGGCTCTGCCAAGGGAGCTCGCGTGCGGGTCATCAGGTCGACGAGTTCGGTCATGGCCGAGCGGACGGCGGCCATCTCCTCCGCCAGCTGGTGGATCCGCCCGTCCCCTCGCCCGGAGGGGTAGGCCGTTTCGACCGTCAGCCCGTCGATCTCGGCGGCGCTGCGCTCGAGCCGCTCCAGGTCGGCCAACTGCTGGAGCTCGAGGGAGAGCTGGGCCGCTTGGTCGCGGTATCGGATCAGTGCGTCGGCCCGATGCCCGAGCTGCCGGGCGGCGTTCTCGAGCGCCTCGTACTGGCGGTCCCAGTACTCCGCTGCCGGCCCGGCGGGACGTTGGCCGAGGGACAGTCGTGCGTCCCGGATGCGAAGGGCGAGATCGACGATCTGAGCCACTTCGGCCTGGCCGTCGAAGGGTGCCCTGCTCTGCGCCAAGAAGGGCGAGTGCCACGCCGGTTCGCGGATCGTCTCTGCCCACGCTCGGCTGGCCGCGCCTGCCAGGACTCCGGCCAAGGGCACGAGCAGGCCCAGGCCGGCCGTGAAGAAGAAGATGACAAAGCCGAGCACCCACTGCGTGCTTGTGGACTGCCGCAACCACTCGCGGCCGATCCAGGCCAGCCAACCGAGTCCGACGAAAC
>JBBSKB010000054.1:0-22318 GCA_038256725.1 Mycobacteriales bacterium
GAGCGGTGGGTCGCCACGCTGGAGTCCCTGGCCCCGGCGCTCGAGGCCATGTCCGCACTGGCGGACGCCGACGCCACCGGGGGAGGCAGCAACAACTGGGCGGTCTCCGGCACGCGGACCGCGTCGGGCCGGCCGCTGCTCGCCGGTGACCCGCACCGCGCCTTCGAGATGCCGGGGATGTACACCCAGTCGCACCTCGCCTGCGACTCCTTCGACGCCATCGGCCTCACCGTCCCGGGCGTGCCGGGCTTCCCGCACTTCGCGCACAACGGCTCCGTGGCCTGGTCGGTGACGCACGCCTTCGCCGACATCCACGACCTGTACGTCGACCTGTTCTCACCCGATGCCGCGCGCTACCGGTTCCGGGAGGAGTGGCGTCCTACGAGCGTCCGCACCGAGCGGGTGCTGGTAGCGGGCGCCGACCCGGTCGACGTGCAGGTCGTCGAGACCCACCACGGCCCGGTCGTGGCAGGCGATCCCGCGCAGGGCGCCGCGCTCACCCTGCGGTCGATGCAGTTCGCCGAGACCGACCGGTCGTTCGACTGCCTGCTGCCGATGCTCCGGTCGACGACGGCCGCGGAGCTCTTCGAGGCCTGCGAGGGGTGGGGGCTGATCGACCACAACCTCGTGGCCGCGGACACGACCGGCAGCATCGGGCACCTCGTGCGCGCCGTCGTCCCCCGGCGTCCCCGGCTCAACGGCTGGCTGCCGGTGCCCGGCTGGACGGGGGAGCACGACTGGGACGGAATGGTCCCGTTCGAGGCGATGCCGCAGACCTTCGACCCGGCCCGCGGCTACCTCGCGACGGCGAACAACCGGGTGGTCGCGGACGCAGGCGACGGCGACTACCTGATGACCGACTGCCATCCCTCCTACCGCGTCCGCCGGGTGGAGGACCGGCTGTCGGAGCTGCCGGCAGCCACGACGGAGGACATGCGGGCCATCGCCTCCGACGTGCGGAGTCTCAGCGCTCCGGTCTTCCAGCGGCTGCTCGCGGCGCTCGACGCGCCGGACCCGCGGTCCGCGGAGCTGCGCGACCTCGTCGTGGACTGGGACGCGCAGATGAGCGCGGACTCGCCGGCCGCCGCGGCGTACACGTCGTTCCGCTGGGCGCTGGCCGGGGTGCTGACCGAGCGCTCCGGCCTGGCTGCTGCGGGCAGCGATCCGCTCGTCGTCCCGATGCAGCCCGGCGTGGTCGCCGTCAACCAGCTCTGGTGGGCCCTTCCGGGGCTCGTCCGGGCCGACGACACCGCCCTGCTGGACGGCTGGACCTGGGCGCAGGCCGCGGGAGAGGCGCTGCGTCGCGCGGCGGACGCGGTGGACGGCGCCCCGTGGGCCGACCGGCATCCGGTCGCCTTCTCCCACCCGCTGTCGGCCGCGTTCCCCGCCGACGCAGCTCGGCTGAACCCGCCCGGTGCGCACGTGGGTGGCGACAACGACACCGTGCTCGCCAATGGCTGCTACGGGTCGACGGGCACGGCGGCGGTCTACGGGGCGGTGGCGCGCTACGTCTTCGACGTCGGCGCCTGGGACAACAGCTCCTGGGTGGTCGTCACCGGGGCCTCCGGTGACCCGGAGGACCCCCACCACCTCGACCAGCACGAGCTCTGGGCGGCCGGCGAGACGGTTCCGATGCGCTACGACTGGACGACGATCGCGGCCGCCGGACGGCTGACCCTGCTGCGTCCCGCGGCACGACGACAGGAGCGCACGTGAGCGACCAGCTGTGGACGACGCCGGCCACCGACCTGGCCCGGATGATCGAGGCCAAGGAGGTCTCGCCGACCGAGATCCTCGACTCGGTGCTCGACCGGCTGCACGCCGTCGAGCCTCAGGTGCACGCCTTCGTCACCGTCACCGAGGAGCTCGCCCGGACGGAGGCGGCCGCCGCCACCGAGCGGGCCGCCCGGGGCGAGCGGATCAGCGCGATGGACGGGATCCCGTACTCGATCAAGGACCTGGAGAACACCGCCGGCATCCGTACCACGCAGGGGTCGATGTTCTTCGCCGACGACGTCCCCGACACCGA
The DNA here is from genome assembly GCA_038256725.1 of Mycobacteriales bacterium. Lineage (GTDB taxonomy): Bacteria > Actinomycetota > Actinomycetes > Mycobacteriales > Geodermatophilaceae > Blastococcus. The sequence goes on from JBBSKB010000054.1 coordinate 2,030, forward strand.
CAGCGTCGTCGCGGGCCGGCTCCGCTCCAGCGGCGGCGTGCTGCTCGGCAAGACCAACACCCCGGCGTTCGGCTGGAAGGACATGGCCGACAACCAGGTCGCCGAGACGACGGTGAACCCCTGGGACACCACGCGGACGACGGGTGCGTCCTCCGGCGGGGCCGCGGCCGCGGTGGCGGCCGGGCTGGGCCCGCTGGCGCAGGGGTCCGACGGCGCGGGCTCGATCCGCATCCCGGCCGCGCTGTGCGGCGTCGTCGGCTTCAAGCCCTCGTTCGGGCGGATCCCCGTGCACCCGATCCGCGAGTACTGGGCGCACCGCACGCACGTCGGCCCGCTGACCCGGACGGTGGCCGACGCCGCGCTCATGACGTCGGTGATGGCGGGGAACGACGACCGCGACCCGCTCTCGCTGACCAGCGATCTGGAGGAGTTCGTGCCCCTGCCGGAGTCCGACCGGCCGCTCGCCGGCCGGAAGGTCCGCTGGAGCCCGGACCTCGGGTACGGGGCGGTGAGCGCCGAGGTGGCGCAGATCGTCGCCGAGGCGGTGGCCGTGCTCGAGGGGCTCGGCTGCTCGGTCGAGGAGAAGGCCCCGGGTTGGGAGGACCCGAGCCGCTTCCACCGGGTCATCTACAGCAGCGGCCTCGCCGTCGGCGTCGGGCCGTTCGCCGACCGGCAGCCCGACTGGGTCGAGGAGGACCTGCGGCGGCTGATCGAGTACGGCCGCTCGCTCTCGGCGGTCGACCTCAAGGCCGCCGAGGCGCAGCGCGGCAGGCTCTACGACGCCGCCCGCACCCTGTTCGAGGAGATCGACTTCCTGGTCACGCCGGCGATGCCGCTCGAGGCCTGGTCCGCGGAGCCGGGGCCCGGGCCGCAGGAGATCGACGGGGTGCGGCTGGGCTCGCGGGGGCGCTCCTACGCGCTCAACCCCTTCAACCTGACCGGGCAGCCGGCCATCTCGATCCCCTGCGGCTGGACCGCGGCGGGGCTCCCGGTCGGGGTGCAGATCGTCGGCCGGCGGAACCAGGACCTCGACGTCCTCCAGGTCGCGCACGTGCTCGAGCAGCGGCTCGGGCTCGTGGACCGGTGGCCGGCGCTGTCCTGACCGCCGTCGTCCACCCGGAGGAGACGTGCCGAAGATCGTCGACCACGACGAGCGCCGCCGGTCGATCATCGAGGCCGCCTGGCGGGTGATCGCGCGCGAGGGCATCGCCAGCGCGACGACCCGCGGCATCGCGCGCGAGGCCGGCTGCTCCAGCGGGGTGCTCGCGCACTACTTCGCCGACAAGGCCGAGCTCATGGCCTCGGCGATGCTCGCCGCGCACGCCGAGGTGCACGCGCGGCTGGATACGGAGCTGACCGGCCTGGCGTCGGTGCGGCAGTACATGCTCGAGTGCCTGCCGCTGGACGAACGGCGCCGGTTCCTGGCCGTCGTCGAGGCGAGCTTCTGGGGACAGGCGGTCGGCAACCCCCGGCTGGTCGACGTCTACGCCGGCGAGGTGGCGGGGTTCCGCAGCCGGCTGCGCGTGCGGTTGGAGCAGGCACGGGAGCAGGGCGAGCTGCGGCCGGAGGTCGATGTCGAGGAGGTCGTCCACGAGCTGCACGTGCTGAACGACGGGCTGAGCATCCAGGCGGCGCTGTCTCCGCACAGCGCCTCGGCGGAGCAGCAGACGGCGCTCGTCGACGCCGTCCTCGACCGGATCCGCAGCGCCGGTCCGTGACGCTCCCGACGTTCCTCCGGTCGCGCTCAACCTCGGGCGTGCGGTGGAGCGTGTCTAGGGGTGGAGGCGCACCCGCCCGGGTGCCGGGCCGGGAGGTCGCAGCGCTGGAGTCGCTGCCATCACGGATGCGGGCGGTGATCGTTTTGCGCTACGACGAGGACCTGTCCGAGGCCGACACCGCCGCCGCGCTGGGCCGCTCGGTCCCGGGCCAGGCGTCCCGCGGCCTGGCCCGGCTGTGCGTCGAGGTGCTTCCCGCCTGCGAGCTGATGGGTTCCCGGGAGGACGCGCCATGAACACCGGCGAGCCGGACGCAGCGAGGCAACCGGCCCGCGTGCTGCCGATCGAGACCCTGGGGGACTGATGCTCCGGAGGACGGACATCCTGCGGCTCGTCGCGGTCGTGCTCGCCGGCGTGCTGGTGGGCGCGCTCCTCGCGTGGCTGGCGCTGCGCGACCGAGGTGGGGACGACGCGGGAGCGGTGGGCGCGCTGCCGGCGTGCGCCGAGCTGGCCGGGACCGAGCTCGGCCCGCTGGACGAGGACCCGGCCTGGAACGGCTGCGTCACCGACGGCGGCGCGGCGGTGCGGTCCTACCGCTACGAGTGCTCCGGTCTCCGCGAGCAGTCGGCGGGGAGCGGGACGGAGGAGGACGTGGCCGAGGAAGGCGCCGTCGTCCTCCTCCCCGACGCCGGCCTGTTGGCCGCTGCGGGGCAGCCCTGGGTCCAGGTGCGGAACGCGCAGATCGCCTACCTCCGGACGCCGTTCGCGCTGCTCGTCGGCTACCGGTGCGACGAGCTCCGCTCGCTGCCGCCGCAGGACGGGACCGTCTCGGCCGGCTGCGACCTCGACGACGTCCCGCTCGATCTGTTCACCACTCAGGGGTGCAGTCAGGAGGGGCGGTTCTACGCCGCTGTCGGCCGGACCTGCAGCTATCCCGACTTCGACATGAACACGTCCTGGGAGCAGTGGTCGATCGCGGTACCCGACTTCCGGGGCGTGCAGGACGTGATCGTGCTGGAGAGCGGTCCGGACGAGCAGTGGTGGGCGGTGCCGGCGGCTCACCGCGACGAGCGCTGCTCGACACCTCCGGACGAGTGGGACCCCGCCTGGCGTTGATCCGAACCAGGTTCGGCATGGCACGCGGCGGCAGGGACGTTTCTGCGGGAACGCGGAGGCATGGACGTTCCCGCGGGAACGTCGAACCGGTTGTCGAGTGGGGAGTTGCGGTCGCTCCGCCCGGCGTGTCCGCGCGTGCCGCCGACCAGAACTGCCCTCTCGTCGGGAGCACGTCAGACCGGGGCGACCGCCGACCAGCGGACGGTGATCTCGCCGTGCCGCCAGCGCCGGGACGAGCCGACCAGCGGCCAGCCCTGCTCGGCCAGCGCCTCCACGGCCCCGACCCAGCGCTGACGCGGGCCGAAGGTCGACAGCCCGGCCGCGGTGGCCCAGGCGGCGTCGAAGGCACGGAGGAACTCGTGCACCGGCTGGCCGGGGACGTTGTGGTGGATGAGCGACTTGGGTAGCCGCTCGGCCAGGTCCGAGGGCCGCTCGATGTCCGACACCCGGGCGGCCAGCGTCAGGGTGAGCGGACCGTCGTCGTCCAGGGCGACCCACGCCGAGCGTCGTCCCCACTCGTCGCAGGTGCCTTCCACGACCAGACCGCCCGGGGCCAGCCCGGCGCGCATCGTGTCCCAGGCGCGGGCCGCGGACTCCTCGTCGTACTGGCGCAGCACGTTGAACGCCCGGACGATCACCGGCCGCAGCCCGGCCAGCTCGAACCCGCCGATGCGGAAGTCCACCCGCGGCGGATCCCGGTCACCGGCCACCGCGGCGACGCGCTCGGGGTCGATCTCGAGGCCCACGACCTCCAGCCCGTGCACCTCGGGGCCCAGGCGCTCCACCAGTTCGAGCGTCGTGACGGCCGACGCGCCGTAGCCGAGGTCCACGACCAGCGGCCGGGTGGCGTCGCGCAGCCGCGGGATCTGCGTGGCCAGCAGCCAGCGGTCGACCCGGCGCAGCCGGTTGGCGTTGGTGGTGCCGCGCGTGGGCAGCCCGAGCGCACGGGCCCGCCCGGCGGCCAGCCGGGGCGCCTTCCGCTGCGGCTGAGGGGACAGCGAGGCCCGCTTCTTGTGCTCGCTGCCCGCCTCGCTCACCGGGCGTCAGCGTAGTCCGGGCTAGCGTGGCGCCGTGCAGGTTCGACGCGACGTCCGGTTGGCCGAGCTCACCACCCTCGCCGTCGGTGGCCCGATCGAGCGGCTGCTGGAGGTCGAGACCGCCGCGGAGCTGGTCGCCGCCGTCCGCGACGCCGACGAGGCCGGCCGCCCACTGCTGCTCCTCGGGGGCGGGTCCAACATCGTCGCGCCGGACGAGGGCTGGCCCGGTGACGTCGTCGCGGTCCGCACCCGCGGTGTCCGCCGGGACGGCGACCGGCTGATCGTGCAGGCGGGGGAGGACTGGGACGCACTGGTCGCCCGCACCGTGGACGAGCAGCTGTCGGGCATGGAGGCGCTGTCCGGGATCCCCGGCTCCACCGGCGCCACCCCCGTGCAGAACGTCGGCGCCTACGGCCAGGAGGTCGCGCAGACGATCGCGGCCGTCCGGGTCTACGACCGCGCCGAGAAGGCCGAGCGCGACCTGACCCCGGCCGAGTGCGGGTTCGCCTACCGCGACAGCCGGCTCAAGCGCGACCCCGGCCGGTTCGTCGTCCTCGAGGTCGCCTTCGACCTGCTCACCGGGACGCTGTCCCGGCCGGTCGGGTACGCCGAGCTGGCGCGCACCCTCGGCGTCGAGATCGGCCGGCCCGCGCCGCTGGCCGCCGTCCGCGAGGCCGTGCTGGCGCTGCGCCGCGGCAAGGGGATGGTCTGGGACCCGGCCGACCCCGACTCCCGCAGCGCCGGCTCCTTCTTCACCAACCCGATCGTCCCCGTCGAGCGGGCCGTCGAGGGCTGTCCGAGCTGGCCGGCCGGCGAGGCCCACGTGAAGCTCAGCGCCGCCTGGCTGGTGCAGCACGCCGGCTTCGGCCGCGGCACCCGCGCGGGCCACGTCGGGACGTCGTCCCGCCACAGCCTGGCCCTCACCACCGAGGACGGCGCCACCGCGGCCGAGCTGCTCGCCTTCGCCGACCGCATCGTCGTCACCGTGCAGGAGCGCTTCGGCGTCCACCTCGACCGCGAACCCACCGAGGTGCGCCCTTAGCTCGGTCGTGCCGAGTGGGGCCCGGAGGGTCCCGCGCAGGCGCGACGGACCCGCTCCGCCCGACGGGAGCGGCTACGTGGCCGCGGTGTCGTCCGGAGGACGACAGAGTTATTCGCGGAAGACCTTGTGCTGGGCGGCCTGCGCTCTCGGGCGCACGACCATGAGGTCGATGTTCACGTGGTGCGGGCGGGTGAGGGCCCAGGCGATGCAGTCGGCGACGTCGTCGGCGACCAGCGGCTCGCGCACGCCGCGGTAGACGGCGTCCGCCTTCTCCTCGGAGCCCAGCCGGTTCAGCGAGAACTCCTCGGTGTGCACCATCCCGGGCGCGATCTCGATGACCCGCACCGGTTCGGCCACCAGTTCCAGCCGCAGCGCACCGACCATGGCGTGCAGGCCGTGCTTGGCCGCGGTGTACGAGCTGCCGCCCTCGTAGGTGACCAGCCCCGCCGTCGAGCTGACGAACAGCACGTCCCCGGCCCCCGAGGCGACCAGCGCGGGCAGCAGTGCCCGGGTGACGCGCACCGTCCCGAGCACGTTCACCTCGTAGGTGCGGGCCCACGAGTCCAGGTCGGCGTCCTCCACGCGGTTGGCGTCGAACGCCCCACCTGCGTTGTTGACCAGGACGTCGACCCGGTCCAGCTCGGCCGCGAACGCCTCGACCGACGCCGCGTCGGTGACGTCCAGCGGCATCGCCCGCGCCCCGATCGAGTCGGCGAGCGCGTTCAGCCGCTCCATCCGCCGCGCACCCAGGACGACGTCGAAGCCTTCGGCCACCAGCCGGGTCGCGGTGGCGGCCCCGATGCCGCTCGAGGCGCCGGTGACGACGGCGGTGCGGCCGGATCCGGGCAGCGCGGAGGTACCGGACCGGGTGAGAGGTGAGCCACCTGACATGTGCTCATCCTCCCGCTGTTGCAGGATGGAAGACCGACGGGGTCCACGACGTTGGCTCCCACGACCGGTCCGGACTCCAGGAACTGCAGAGCGGGAGGACAGCGCGTGCCCGCTTCCCGCACGTTCCACAGCGGCCTGCCCCGGCGCGTGGCGACGCTGTCGGTGCACACCAGCCCGCTCGACCAGCCGGGTGCCGGCGACGCGGGCGGCATGAACGTCTACATCGTCGAGGCGTCCAAGCGGCTGGCCGCGCGCGGCATCGCCGTCGACATCTTCACCCGCGCCACCTCCAGCGACCTGCCGCCCGTGGTCGAGATGTGCCCCGGCGTCACCGTCCGGCACGTCGTCGCCGGGCCGTTCGAGGGCCTGGGCAAGGAGGAGCTGCCCGCCCAGCTGTGCGCCTTCACCGCAGCCGTGCTGCGCGAGGAGGCCCAGCACGAGCCGGGCTTCTACGACGTCGTCCACTCGCACTACTGGCTGTCCGGGCAGGTCGGCTGGCTGGCCCGCGACCGGTGGAGCGTGCCGCTGGTCCACACCGCGCACACGCTCGCCAAGGTCAAGAACGAGGCGCTCGCGGACGGCGACCGGCCCGAGCCGCGCTCCCGCGTGATCGGCGAGGAGCAGGTCGTCGCCGAGGCCGACCGGCTGATCGCGAACACCGACGAGGAGGCCCGCCAGCTGGTCCGCCTCTACGGCGCCGACCCGGCCCGCACCCTCGTCGTCCCGCCCGGCGTGGACCTCGACCGCTTCTCGCCCGGTGACCGGGCGGCCGCCCGGCGCGCGGTCGGCATGCCCCAGGACGCCGTCGTGCTGCTGTTCGTCGGCCGCATCCAGCCGCTCAAGGCGCCCGACGTGCTGCTGCACACCGCGGCGCGGCTGCTCGCCGACGACCCGGCCCTGCGCGCCCGGCTGCGCGTGCACGTGGTGGGCGCGCCCAGCGGCTCCGGCCTCGACGCCCCGGAACAGCTGCAGAAGCTCGCCGGCTCGCTGGGGATCGCCGACGTCGTCACGTTCTTCCCGCCGCAGCCGCCCGAGCGGCTCGCCGAGCACTACCGCGCCGCCGACGTCACCGTCGTCCCCAGCCACAACGAGTCCTTCGGCCTCGTCGCGCTGGAGTCGCAGGCCTGCGGGACGCCGGTCGTCGCGGCGGCCGTGGGCGGGTTGCCGACGGCGGTCCGCGACGGCGTCTCCGGCGTGCTGGTCGCCGGTCACGACCCGGCCGACTACGCCGCCGCCGTGCGGGCGGTGCTGGCCCGGCGGGAGCTGCTCGCCGCGGGCGCCCGCCGGCACGCCGCGATGTTCTCCTGGGACCGCACCGCCGACGCGCTCGTCGAGGCCTACGCCTCGGCGGCCCGCGACATGGCGGCCGGCCCCGTCCGTTCCGCGCGCGAGCGGCTCCTGGGCCCGCTGCGCGTCCTTCCCGGAGTGCAGGTGGCGCGTTGAGCAGATCGTCCGGAGACCGGACCACGACCGAACTGGACGAGGTCATCGAGCAGGTGCTGCGCGACGGCGAGCTGGTGCACGAGCACCCCGCCCCGGGCACCTGGCTGGTCGACCTGCCCGGCACCAAGAAGCTCAAGACGGTGTGCGGGCTGGTCGTCGGCGAGCACGCGCTGCGGGTCGAGGCGTTCGTCTGCCGCCAGCCCGACGAGAACCGCGAGCAGCTGTGGACCTTCCTGCTGCAGCACAACGCCCGCATGTACGGCGTCTCGTACTCGATCGACGACGTCGGTGACGTGTACCTGACCGGGCGGCTCCCGCACGCCGCGGTCACCGCGGAGGAGCTCGACCGCATCCTCGGCTCGGTGCTCAGCTACGCCGACGACCACTTCAACACCATGCTGGAGATCGGCTTCGGCACCTCCATCCGCCGCGAGTGGGACTGGCGGGTCAAGCGCGGCGAGTCGTTGCGCAACCTCGAGGCGTTCGCCGCCTTCGCTGACCCCTCCCGCCGCCCGGATGCTGACCCCTCCCGCCGCCCGGACGCCGGGCCCACCAGCGGGGAGTGACGACGAACCCCACCACGGCCGAGGAGGCTCCACCCGGCTACGCCCGCCGCTGGTGGGTGCTCGCCACCATGACGGTGTGCCTGCTCGTGGTGATCATGGGGAACACGATCCTCAACGTCGCCCTGCCGACGCTGCAGCGCGACCTCGGCGCCACCCAGGCCGAACTCCAGTGGGCCGTGGACGCCTACATCCTCGTGTTCGCCGGGCTGCTCTTCTCCTGGGGCGTCATCGGTGACCGCATCGGCCGGCGCCGGGTGCTGGTCATCGGCCTGTCGATCTTCGCGCTGGCCTCGGTGATGGCCGCGCTCAGCGACAGCCCGGCCGAGCTCATCGCCTGGCGGGCGGTCATGGGCATCGGCGGTGCCGCCGTGCAGCCGACCACCCTCGCCGTCATCACCAACGTCTTCCCCGGGCCGGAGCGCGGCCGGGCCATCGGCGTGTGGGCGGGCACCGCAGGCATCGCCGTCGCGGGCGGCCCGCTGGCCGGCGGCGCGGTGCTCGCGCACTTCTGGTGGGGCGCGGTCTTCCTCGTCGGCGTGCCGGTGGCGGTCGTGGGGATCGTCGCGGTCCTCGCCGTCGTCCCGGAGTCCAAGGACCCCTCGCCCGGCCGGCTCGACATCCCCGGCGTGCTGCTGTCCATCGTGGCCCTGGCCGGGATCGTCTACGGCATCATCCGCGGTGGCGAGGGGGCCGGCTGGACGACGCCCGGCGTGCTCGTCCCCCTCGTGGGCGGGCTGCTGCTGATGGCGCTGTTCGTGCAGCTGCAGCGCCACTCGGCCCACCCCGCGCTCGACGTCTCGCTGTTCCGCAACCCTGCCTTCTCGGCGGCCGCCGGTGCGCTGGGGCTGAACTTCTTCGCCCTCCTCGGCGCGACGTTCTACCTCGTCTACTACCTGCAGGGCGTGCTGGCCTACACCCCGCTGCAGGCCGGTGCGGCGCTCATCCCGGTGGCCCTCGGCATGGCGCTCATGGCGCCGCGCAGCTCGGTGCTGGCCGAGCGGTACGGCGCCAAGATCGTCTGCGCGGTGGGCTTCGCGATGATCACCCTGTCGTTCCTGGGCTTCCAGCTGCTCGACGCCGACTCGCCCGTCTGGCTGCTGCTCACCATCCTGTCGGTGCAGGGCCTGGGCATGGGTTCGGTCATGGCACCGGCGACCGAGTCGATCATGTCGGTCGTCCCGCGCGAGAAGGCCGGTGCGGGCGCCGCGGTGAACAACTCGGTGCGCCAGGTCGGCGGGGCCCTGGGGGTCGCGATCCTCGGCTCGCTGCTGGCCGGGTCGTACGCCGCCCACCTCGGCGACGCCACCGACGTGCTGCCGGCGGACGTCCGGGAGCAGGCCGACGAGTCGATCGTCGGCACCCTCGCTGCGATCTCCCGCGTGCAGGCGACCGGCGATCCGGAGGCCGCCGACGCTGCGGCCGGGCTGGTGCAGCCGGCCCGCGAGGCCTTCGTCGACGCCATGCACGTCACCGCCGTGGGGACGGCGGCCGCCGGGGCGATCGCCGTCGTCGTCGTGCTGGTGTGGTTGCCGGGGCGCCGCGATCGGACGGCACCGCCGCCCGCATGAGGTACGTGGGGGAGAAGCACCTGTGACCGACGGCCTCGCCGCCGCCCGCCCTGACCTGCCCGCCGCCGCGCGGGGCCGCCGCGACCCGTTCGCGCCACTGCACGAGAACGCCCTCGCGGCGCTGCTCCGGGATCCGCGGCACCCCGGCTCGGCGTCGGTCGCCGTGCCCACCGGGGGCGCGCCGCTGCCGGTGACCCGGTACGCCGACGGCCAGGACCGGATCAACCTGGGTACCGGCAACTACCTCGGCCTGGCCGGCGACCCGCGGATGGTCGAGTCCGCCACCGCCGCGCTGCACCGGTACGGCACCAGCACCTCGGGCAGCCGGGTGCTCAACGGCACGACCGGGCTGCACCTGCAGCTGGAGGAGGAGCTGGCCGACCTCTACGGCACCGAGGCGGCGGTGCTGACCTCGTCGGGGGTGAACGCCAACATCGCGCTGCTGTCCACCGTCTGCACGCCCGACGACGTGCTGCTCGTCGACGCCCACGTGCACGCCAGCCTGCACGCGGCCGCGGCGGCCAGCCGCGGCCGGGTGGTGCGCTGGCGGCACAACGACCCGGCGTCGCTGGCCGCCCGCCTGGAGCGGCTCGACCCGCGGGCCGGTGCGGTCGTCGTCGTGGACGGCGTCTACTCCATGACCGGTGAGATCGCCCCGCTGCGCGAGATCACCGCGCTCTGCGCGCAGCACGGTGCGCGGCTCGTGGTCGACGAGGCGCACGGCCTGGGTGTGCTGGGCGCGGGCGGTCGGGGAGCGGGAGAGGAGCTCGGCGTCCTGTCCGACGTGGACGCGGTGACGATCGCGCTGAGCAAGTCGTTGGCCAGCGTCGGTGGCGCGATCATGACCGGGCGGGCCGCCGCCGACGGCATCCGTGCGGGGGCCATGCCGTACGTGTTCAGCGCCGCCAACGACCCGGCGTCGGTCGCGGCGGCCCTCACCGCGGTCCGGATCCTGCGCGCCGAGCCGGAGCGGATCGTGCGGCTGCAGGAGAACTGCGCGCTGCTGCGCCGGGTGCTCGCCGAGGCGGGTGCCGAGCCGATCGAGGGCCGGGGCGCGGTGGTCGCCGTCCCGACCGGGTCGGACGAGGCCACCGGCGCCGCCTGGCGCACCGCCTTCGACGGCGGCGTCTACACCAACGCCGTCGCCCATCCGGCGGTCCCGCGCGGGCGGGGCGTCCTGCGGCTCACGGTCATGGCGACGCACACCGACGCGCAGCTGCGCACCGCCGGTGAGCTCGTCGCGGCTGCGGTGCGCGCGGCCCAGGACCGGTACGGGGACGACGTCCCGGCCCGGCGGAGCGTCGCCTGATGCGGGCCCGGGCTGCGGCCGGACGGCGTTCGGGCAGGATGAGGGCGTGACTTCTCCGGGAACCCTCGTGCTGCTCCGCCACGGCGAGAGCGAGTGGAACAAGGCCAACCTGTTCACCGGCTGGGTCGACGTCCCACTGACGGAGAAGGGGCGGGCCGAGGCGGCGCGGGGTGGGCAGCTGCTCGTCGAGCACGACCTGCTGCCCGACGTCCTGCACACCTCGCTGATGCGGCGGGCGATCATGACCGCCGAGCTCGCGCTGCACGAGGCCGACCGGCACTGGATCCCGGTGAAGCGGTCCTGGCGGCTCAACGAGCGGCACTACGGCGCGCTCCAGGGGAAGGACAAGGCGCAGACCCTCGCGGAGTTCGGCGAGGAGCAGTTCATGACCTGGCGTCGCTCGTACGACACCCCGCCGCCGCCGATCGAGGCCGGCAGCGAGTTCAGCCAGGACGGTGACGCGCGCTACGCGTTCCTCCCGCCCGAGGCGCGGCCGGCGACCGAGTGCCTGGCCGACGTCGTCGTCCGGATGCTGCCGTACTGGTACGACGCCATCGTGCCGGACCTGCGTGCGGGGAAGACCGTGCTGGTCGCCGCGCACGGCAACAGCCTCCGGGCGCTGGTCAAGCACCTCGACGGCCTGGGTGACGACGAGGTGGTCGGCCTCAACATCCCCACCGGCGTGCCGCTGCGCTACGACCTGGACGACGACCTGCGCCCGGTGACGACCGGTGGCCAGTACCTCGACCCCGATGCTGCTGCCGCCGCCATCGAGGCCGTCAAGAACCAGGGCAAGCACTAGCTCAGATCGGGGTGCTGGCCTCCGGGACGTGCCGCTCGCCGGTCACCAGGTAGACGACCCTGCGGGCGACGCTGACCGAGTGGTCGGCGAAGCGCTCGTAGTAGCGGCCGAGCAGCGTCACGTCGATCGCGGTCTCGACGCCGTAGGGCCAGCTGTCGGCGAGCAGCTCGCGGAACAGGCCGCGGTGGATGCGGTCCATCGCGTCGTCGTCGGTCTCGAGCTCGCGCGCCTTCTCGACGTTCCGGGTGGCGATGACGGTGCCGGCCTTGGCCACGAGCATCTCCGCGACGTGCCCGGCCTCGAGGAACGCCGGGCGCACCTCCTGCGGGACGGCGTGGTCGGGGAAGCGCATCCGCGCCACCTTCGCGATGTGCTCGGCGAGGTCGCCCATGCGCTCGAGGTCGCTGGCGATCCGGGTCGCGACGACGATCGTGCGCAGGTCGGTCGCGACCGGCTGCTGGCGCGCCAGCAGGGTGAAGCAGCGCTGGTCGATGCTCTCCCGGGTGGCGTCGATCTGCTCGTCCCCGGCGATCACGAGGTCGGCCAGTGCGACGTCGGCGTCCAGCAGCGCGGTCGTGGCGGTGCTCATCTGCGAGCCGACCGTGTTGGCCATCTCGACCAGGCAGCCGCGGATGTCGTCGAGTTCCTCGTGGTAGCTGTCCCGCACGTCGTCCTCCTCGGGGGGCGCGGCGGGCCGCCGCGCCGGTCGGGATCGACCCTAGGCCGATCTCGGGGGCGTCCGGCCTCGTCGAGGTGAACGCCGACCCACGCCCATGTGAACACTCCCTCGTCGGGGGCGTCCGATCAGGTGCTCGGACCGGTCCGGCCCCCTGACGCACCTAGCATCGGCACCGTGAGTCCGCTGGTCGCCCTCGTGGTGGGCCTGGCCCTGGGTGGGGCCGTGGCCCTCACTCTCGTGCTCGGTTCCCGGCGCACCTCCGACGGGGCCGGCGCCGACGCTGCCGCCGTGCCGCTGCCCGAGGCGGCGATGGCCCGTCGGTTGCTCGACCTGATGGACCCGGCGGTCGTCGTCGTCGACGCCGACGACGCCGTGCTGCTGGCCAACCCGGCCGCCCGGGCGCTCGGCATCGTGCGCGGCACGCGGCTGCTGGTGCCCGAGCTGCTCGAGCTGGCGCACGCGGTCCGCAGCGGTGGCGGCCGGCGCACCGACGTCCGGCTGCCGGGCAACCTCGTCGGCACCGGCCCGCGGATGATGGGCGTGCACGGGGTGCGGCTGGACAGTGGCACCGCGCCACCGCCCGGCCCCGTCGCCCTCGTCCTGGAGGACGTCACCGAAGCCCGCCGCACCGAGGCGGTGCGCCGCGACTTCGTCGCCAACGTCGGCCACGAGCTGAAGACGCCGGTGGGCGCCCTCGCCCTGCTCGCGGAGGCCATCGAGGGCGCGGCCGACGACCCCGAGGCGGTGCAGCGCTTCGCCGCCCGCATCGCGCACGAGGCCGACCGGCTCGGCCGGCTGGTGCGCGAGCTCATCGACCTCTCCCGGCTGCAGGGCGGCGAGCCGCTGCCGGACCTCGCGCCGGTGCCGGTCGACCGCGTGCTGGCCGAGGCCGTGGACCGCACCCGCACCGCGGCCCGGGCCAAGCAGCTGGACATCGCCGTCGGCGGCCAGCCGGGCCTGGTCGTGCGCGGGGTGGAGGGCCAGCTGGCCACGGCGGTCACGAACCTGCTGGCCAACGCGGTCGCGTACAGCACGGGGGAGTCGCGGATCGCCGTCGCCGCCCGTGCCCGCTCGGGCTTCGCCGAGATCGCCGTGACCGACAGCGGCATCGGCATCCCCCGCCAGGACCGGCAGCGGGTGTTCGAGCGCTTCTACCGGGTCGACCAGTCCCGGGCCAGCAGCACCGGCGGTACCGGTCTGGGCCTGGCCATCGTCAAGCACGTCGCGAGCAACCACGGCGGTTCGGTGACCGTCTGGAGCGAGGAGGGGCTGGGCTCGACGTTCACGCTCCGCATCCCGCTCGCCGCCGCACCCCCACCCCCTGCTGCACCTCCCAGCGGCGAGATCGTCGCCGCCGACCCCGGAAAGGGGACCGCATGACCCGCGTGCTGGTCGTCGAGGACGAGGAGTCCTTCTCCGACGCGCTCTCCTACATGCTGCGCCGGGAGGGCTTCGACGCCGTCGTGGCCTCGACCGGCCCGGACGCGCTCGCCGAGTTCGACCGTGGCGGAGCCGACATCGTGCTGCTCGACCTGATGCTGCCCGGGCTGCCCGGCACCGAGGTGTGCCGCCAGCTCCGGGCCCGGAGCGGTGTGCCGATCATCATGCTGACGGCCAAGGACAGCGAGATCGACAAGGTGGTCGGCCTGGAGCTGGGCGCCGACGACTACGTCACCAAGCCCTACTCCGCCCGCGAGCTGGTCGCCCGCATCCGGGCGGTGCTCCGGCGCCGGGGCGAGCCGGTCGAGGCCACGTCAGCCGACGCGGTGCTCGAGGCCGGTCCGGTCCGGATGGACGTCGAGCGGCACGTCGTCACCCTGGACGGCGAACCGGTCGCCCTCCCGCTGAAGGAGTTCGACCTGCTCGAGCTGCTGCTGCGCAACGCCGGCCGGGTGCTGACCCGCGCCCAGCTGATCGACCGGGTGTGGGGCTCGGACTACGTCGGCGACACCAAGACCCTCGACGTCCACGTCAAGCGGCTGCGGGCCAAGCTCGAGCCCGACCCCGCCAACCCGAAGTACCTGCTGACCGTGCGGGGCCTCGGCTACAAGCTCGAGGCCTGACCGCCCGGCCTCAGTTCTTGAGGTCGTCGATCTTCTGCGAGGCCTCGGCCTTGGTGAGGTCCTCCGGGACGTCTTCGTCGGTGCCCCGGGCCAGGGTCTCCAGGTAGCTCTTCTGCGCCCCGGTGGCCGGCTCGTCACCGGTCACCCAGTCGGACGGGTCCTTCTCCAGCGTCGGGTCCTGCGGCTGCGATTCGCTCATGTGTTCGATGCTAGGCCGAGGTGAGCTCCACCGCTCGCCGGACGGAGGGTGGGGGAAGGGCTCGCAGGATGGGGAGCGATCAGCCCCTGGTCGAGGCGCAGCTCGGCCAGCCGGCGTAGCTCCGCGTACGCGGGGGCGCCGAGCAGGGCGTTGAGCTCGGCGGCGTAGGTCTCGACCAGCGGCTCGGGGGAGACGTGCGCGGCGGGTGCGCCGGTGCACCACCAGTGCAGGTCCAGCCCGCCGGGGCCCCAGCCGCGGCGGTCGAACTCGCCGACCGAGTCCACGAGCACCCGCGTGCCGTCGGGGCGGTCGACGTGCTCCTGCTCCCGGCGCACCGGCAGCTGCCAGCAGACGTCGGGCTTGGTGGTCAGCGGGTGCAGGTCCGAGCGCAACGCCATCCGGTGGAGGGCGCACCCGCTCCCGCCCGGGAACCCCGGCCGGTTGAGGAAGACGCAGGCGCCGTCGACCACGCGGGTCCGCAGCGAGCGGACGCCGTCCTCGGCGTCGTCGGCGTCGTCCTGCTCGGTCCAGCCGCCCCGGCCGACGGGGGCCAGCTGCCAGTCCTCGTCCGTCAGGTCGGCGACGGCGGCGGTCACCCGCGCCAGGTCGTCCTCGTCGGTGAAGAAGGCGCCGTGGCTGCAGCAGCCGTCGTCCGGCCGGCCCTCGACGACGCCGGCGCAGCCACGGCCGTAGACGCACGTCCACGCCGACGTCAGCCAGGTCAGGTCGGCGCGGACGACGTGGTCCGGGTCGGCCGGGTCGGTGAACTCCACGAACTCCCGCGGGAAGTCGAGGTCGACCTCGGGGGGTGGGTCGTCCGGCACCTGCCCAGCCTAGGACGGCCGCCCCCGGCAGACTGGGCGCATGCGGCTGGGTGTGCTCGACGTCGGTTCCAACACCGTCCACCTGCTCGTCGTCGACGCGCACCGCGGTGCCCACCCGACGCCGATGCACGACGACCGGTGGGCGGTGCGGCTGGCCGAGCACGTCGGGCCGGACGACGTGCTGTCGCGCGTGGGGGAGAAGGCGCTGCTGCAGTCGGTGCAGGAGGCCTGCGACCAGGCGGAGAAGCAGGGCTGCGACGACTTCATGGCGCTGGCCACCTCCGCGATCCGCGAGGCGCGCAACGGCGAGGAGGTGCTGGACCGGATCCGCCAGTCCACCGGCGTGGAGCTGCAGGTGCTCACCGGGGAGGACGAGGCGCGGCTGACCTTCCTGGCGGTCCGCCGCTGGTTCGGCTGGAGCGCCGGCCGGCTGCTGGTGCTCGACATCGGCGGCGGCTCGCTGGAGCTGGCCGTGGGGATGGACGAGCTGCCCGACGTGGCGCTCTCGCTGCCCCTGGGGGCGGGGCGCATGACCCGGCGCTTCCTCCCCGACGCGCTCGCCGGCGGTCGCCCCGACCTCGCCGCGCTCGAGGCGCTGGACGAGCACGCCACCGAGCTGCTGCAGTCTGCGGTCGGGACGTTGCGCGGCGCCGGCCCGCCCGACCTGGTCGCCGCGACCAGCAAGACCTTCCGCACCCTCGCCCGGCTCAGCGGGGCGGCGCCGTCGTCGGCCGGCATCCGGGCCCCGCGGGAGCTGTCGCTGACCGGTCTGGACCAGGTCGCGCGCTTCGTCTCCCGCATCGAGTCGAGCGCGCTGGCCGAGCTGCCGGGTGTGTCGGCGAACCGTGCGCACCAGGTTCCCGCGGGAGCGACTGTCGCTGCCGCATCCATGCGCCTGCTGGACGTACCGTTCGTCCGTATCTGCCCGTGGGCTCTGCGTGAGGGAGTGATCCTGCGCAGGCTGGACTCGTTGGAAGGGGCGTGATGGCCGAGACGGACTGGAACCCCGACACGGGAGGACGGCCGCTCGCGGAGATCCTCCGCGAGGCGGGCATCGACACCTCCCGGGCGGCCCGCCGGCGTCGCTGGGACGAACCCGACGAGGCGCCCGTCGTCCGCCAGCGCCGTCCCGACGCCGAGCCGCAGGCCGACCGAGCGGCCTTCGGCCGCCGCAGGAGCGACGCCGAGATAGCTGCCGCCTCCGGCTCGGGCGCCACCCGGGCCGGCACGGCGCGCGCCGGGGCACTGCAGCCCAGCCCCTCGCGCAGCGGGTCCGGCGCCGGTTTCCCGCCCGTCCGGCCGTCCGAGGACCGGCGCGCCGTGGCCGGCCCCTCGACCGCCGCGATCCCCGGCATCCGGCCGGACCGCGCGCCCGGCGTGCCGCGGCCCTCGCAGCCTTCGGCGCCGCACCCCTCCGCTCCGCTGCCCGACATCCCGCTGGGCGCCCTGCGCGGCGACCGCGCTGCGGGCCGCATGACCGACCGGGACACCGGTCGGCTCACCGGGCGGGAGACCGGCCGCACCGGCGTCCGGGCCGTCCAGCGCTCCACGGACCGCGAGGAGCACTCCCACACCGGCCCGATCCCGGTCGTCGGGGCGACCGATGTCGACGACCTCCACGAGGACGCCAGCCCGCTCGCCTGGCTGCGGTTCGTCGGCGAGCTCGTCATCGCGCTGGCCGCGGGGGTCGGCGTCTTCTTCGCCGCCACGCTGCTGTGGGAGATGGTTCCCTACGTCGCTCTGCTGCTGGTCCCCCTAGCTGTCGCCGGCCTGGTCGCCGGGGTGGGCCTGTGGCGGCACCGGCAGGGCGCCGAACCGGTCGGACCACGCCTGCTGGTGCTGCTCGTCCTCGCCGGCACCCTGCTCACGATCGTCCCCGCGGCGCAGCTGCTCGCCGCGCGCTGACCGCGTGCGGCGAGCAGCCGGTCAGACCGCCGCGTCGGTCGCCGAGCCGTTCCGGGCGGCGGCGAACTCCTCCACGATCGCCGCTCCGAAGGCGTCCAGGTCGTCCGGGTTGCGGCTGGTGATCAGGTTGCCGTCGACGACGACCTCCTCGTCCACCCACGTCGCGCCTGCGTTGCGCAGGTCCGTCTGCAGCGAGGGCCATGACGTCATCCGCCGCCCCTTCACGACGTCGGCCTCCACGAGGACCCAGGGGGCGTGGCAGATCGCCGCGACGGGCTTGCCCGACTCGAAGAACGCCTTCACGAACGCCACCGCGTCGGTGTCGGCCCGCACGAAGTCGCCGTTGATCACCCCGCCGGGCAGCACCAGCGCCGCGTAGTCGTCGGGGTCGGCGTGGGCGACCGTGGTGTCCACCTTCCTCGTGCCGCCCTTGTCGATGTGCTCGTAGGCGGTGATCGAGCCCGACTCCAGCGACACCAGTTCCGGCTCCGCCCCGGCATCCTCGAGCGCCTGCCACGGCCGGTCCAGCTCGACCTGCTCGACGCCGTCGGTCGCCAGGACCGCCACCTTCATCCCGTCCAGTTCTCCTGCCATGAGGCCGCGCTACCCGGGGCCCCGACGGCACACACACCGGCGCACTACGGTTCGACCGTGTCCGTCCCCCCGCGTGCCGACGTGCGGCGCCTGGTCGAGGGCCCGGAGCTCGGCGGGACCCCCGTCGCCGTGGAGCACCGGCCCGGGGTGGGGGACGACGCGGAGACGCGGTGCCGCGCGCTCGCCGGCGGACGGGTGCGGCTCCGGGCGGGCCGCGGCCGCGCAGCGCGGTCGGCGTTCGTGCGCTGCCTGGGCGTCCTGATGGCCGGCGCCGGTGCACCCGCCGTCGCCACGAGCGATCTCCGCCTGATCGCCATCACCGGAGAACGGGCGGCCTGCCACGGCCGCTCGTCCGAGAGCTGGGAGCACGTCATGCCCTGGGGAATCCGAACCGCCGAGCAGCAGCGGCTCGCCGCGGCCGGCAGCACGGTGCGGGTCGCCGTCCCGTCCGGTCGCGGTGCCGTCGTCGCGCTCGCCGGCCGCGTGGGGAGCCGACGGTGAGCGCCGCGAGGCGCGGGCTGGCCGTCATCGGCGGCGGCCGGATCGGGGAGGCACTGCTCGCGGGACTGGTGCGGCGCAGCGGCCCGGCGGACGTCGTCGTCTGCGAGCGCAGCGAGGAGCGGGCGGCCGAGCTGGCCGGGCGCTACGGCGTGCAGGTCGTCGACCTGGCCGGGGCGGCGTCCCGGGCGCGCGTGCTGCTGCTGGCCGTGAAGCCGCAGGACATCGGCACCCCGCTCGGGCTGCTCTCCGAGCACGTGGACGCCGACCACCTCGTGGTGTCGGTGGCCGCCGGGGTGACCACCGCCCGCATCGAGGCGGCACTGCCCCCCGGTGTGCCCGTCGTGCGGGTCATGCCCAACACCCCGGCGTTGGTCGAGGAGGGGATGAGCGTGCTCTCGGCGGGCGCGCATGCGACCGAGGCCCACCTGGACGAGGCCGAGGAGCTGCTGTCCGCGGTGGGGCAGGTGCGCCGGGTGCCCGAGGCGCAGCAGGACGCCGTCACGGCGCTGTCCGGCAGCGGGCCGGCCTACTTCTTCTACCTCGTCGAGGCGATGGTGGACGCGGGGGTGGCGCTGGGTGTCCCGCGCGAGCTGGCGGCCGATCTGATGGTGCAGACGGCGCTGGGTGCCGCGGTGATGATGCGCGACTCCGGCCAGGACCCGGTCGCGCTGCGGGCGGCGGTGAGCAGCCCGAACGGGACGACGGTCGCCGCGATCGAGGAGCTGGACCGGCACGACGTCCGGGGAGCGCTGGGCGAGGCGATGGCGGCCGCGCACGCGCGCTCGGTGGAGCTGGGCGGTCCGCAGGCCTGAGGCGTGCGGGTCCGGTGACCGGGCCGGGACGACGGTGACCGGTGTTCCGCCTGTCGTCTCGTCGTACTCACTCCGAGCGAGCGGGCGAACACACTAACGGGTGGATGTCGACAAATCGAGCACGCAGCGTCGTGTCGTCGTCACGCGGTCGGATGACGCGCCGAACCACTTGTCGATCGGTCGACATAGGTAGACATCTGCCCAGGACGGATCGGTCCGTCTGTTCGATTCATCCATCGCTCCAGTCACGCTGGCCCCTTACGCTCAGTGTCAGTTCATGCGTGTTCAGTTGCCGGTGGGGAAGCCGGCGCCACGATGTGGACCAGGTAGCGGAGACGAAAATGACCACGCCCCAGCGCCACGCAGCCACCGTCGTCCGTCCGGGTATCCCCGGGCAGCGCCCGATGGGCCGTCCGATGCAGGCCTCGGCCGTCGCCCGTCCCGTGCCCGCCGCCCACCCGGCCGCCATGCCGCTCGGCCGCCCGAGCGTCCCGGCCCCCCGCGCCGCCGTCACCTTCCTGACCGTCGCCGAGGTCGCCGCGATGATGCGCGTGTCCAAGATGACCGTGTACCGCCTCGTCCACGCCGGGGACCTCTCCGCTGTCCGCGTCGGCCGCTCGTTCCGCGTTCCGGAGCGGGCCGTGCAGGACTACCTGCGCGACGCGTACACCGACATCGCCTGAGCTCTGACACTGTCGTCCTCCGGACGACGACCGCGGCCACGAGCCGTCCCCCGGGACGACTGAGCCGCACCGTCGCGCCTGCGCGGACCCCTCCGGGGCCCACTCGGCACGACACCCGGGTCGTGCCACCGGCGTCCCCCGACAGCGCCGTCGGGGCTCCGGCCGGTACGCTCGGTCGCCGGGCGACACCGGGGCCGAGCCCCGCTGTCGCGTACGAGCGATCATCTGCGACAAGTCGGGAGCACCACGTGGGTTCTGTCATCAAGAAGCGGCGCAAGCGGATGGCCAAGAAGAAGCACCGCAAGCTCCTGAAGAAGACGCGCTTCCAGCGGCGCAACAAGAAGTGAGCTGACGCTCGTGCCGCCCGCGGTCGTCCTCGTCACCGGTGTGAGTCGGTGGCTGGGCGGAGCGCTGGCGGCCGAGCTCGCGGCCGACCCCGCCATCGGGCGGGTGATCGGGGTGGACAGCGTGCCACCGTCGCCGGCCATGCTGCGCCGGCTCGGACGCACCGAGTTCGTGCGGGCCGACATCCGCAACCCC
>JBBSKB010000055.1:0-22303 GCA_038256725.1 Mycobacteriales bacterium
ATGCGTACCGACTTCACCTTCCTGCGGCGGTCCTTCACCGCCGACATGGCCGGCCGCGACCCGTTCACGGAGGTACCGCGACTGCTGGGATCCCTGGCCGAGCTCCGGTGCAGCAGCCCCGCCGAGGTGGCCGAGAGCAGGTCCAGGTTCGTCGGGGCCGCGACCGGGCAGCCGGCCGCGGCGCAGGTGTGAGGGCGCTCGTCACCGGCGCCGGCGGTTTCGTCGGGCGGCACCTGGTGGACCGGCTCGCTGCCGACGGCTGGGAGGTCGTGGGTCTGACACGGGCCTCCGTCGACCTGACCGACCCCGGCGCCGCGGCCGCCGCAGTGCGGGCCGCCGACCCGGACGTCGTCTTCTCCCTCGCCGCCGGGCGGGCGAAGGCGACCGCCGCGGAACGGGCCGCGACCGTGGCGGTGAACACCAGCCCGTGGCTGGTCGAAGCCCTGCCCGACCGATGCCGAACTGTCGTCCGGCTCGGGTCGTCGACGGAGTACGCGGCCTCCGCCGAGCCCCTCACCGAGCAGGCCGCGCTCGAGCCGCGGGGCTTCTTCGGCGCGACGAAGGCCGCCGGCTCGCTGCTGCTGCAGGCGGCGGCGGCGGAGCGTGGCGTGCGGTCAGTCGTGCTGCGCGCCTTCCAGGTCTACGGCCCCGGCGACCATCCGACCCGGCTGGTCCCCGTCGTGCTCGACGCGGCGCGGACCGGCGGCGTCGTGCCCCTGCCGCCGCACATCAGCCGGCGCGACTGGGTGTGGGTCGGCGACGTGGTCGACGCCTGCCTCCGCGCGGCGGTCGACGAGAGCCTGGCGCCGGGGCTCGTGCTCAACATCGGCACCGGCGTGCAGACCAGCACCGAGGAACTCGTCGAGACGGCCGCGGCGGTCACCGGCCGGCCGATCGCCACGGCTGCCGGCGCCCATCCGGGCAGGCACTGGGACTCCGCGGACTGGGTCTGCGACCCGGCCGCCGCCCGTCGGCTGCTGGGCTGGGCGCCCTCGGTCGACCTGGCCGAGGGGCTCGCGCGCACCTGGGCGGCGTCATGACCCCCAGGATCGCCGTCGTCGTGCCCGTCTACGCCAACGCGGCCACCCTGCGCCCGCTGGCCGAGCGGCTGGCGGTGGCGCTGGACGGACGGAACTGGCGGCTGCGGTTGGTCATCGACGCCTCGCCGGACGACAGCGCCGACGTCGCCGCCCGCCTGGCGGCGGAGGAACGGCCGGTCGCGGTCACGGTGCTGGCGGTGAACGGTGGCCAGCACGCGGCGATCGCCTGCGGCCTGGCGGCCGAGGCGGACGCCGACGTCTGGGTGTGCCTCGATGCCGACCTGCAGGATCCGCCCGAGGCCCTGCCGCGGCTGCTCGACCGGCTGGCAGCCGGGGACGTCGCCGCGGTCTTCGCCGGTCGGCGGGGGCGCTACGAGTCTGTGGTGCGCCGGTGGACCGGCGCCCTGCACCGGCGCCTGGCCGCGCGACTCACCGGGCTGCCGGTCGACGCGGGTGCCTTCCTGGCGATGGGCCCGGAGGTGCGGGATGCCGTCGTCGCCGCGGTGCGCGACGAGGGTGCGCCCAGCGTCGTCCTGGCGGTGGCCCGCGCCGGGCGCCCGGTGGTCAGCGTCCCGGTCGAGCGGGACCGCCGTCCGGAGGGCCGATCGGCCTGGACCGGCCGGACGCGGCTGCGCCAGTCGCTGCGCTCCCTGGTGTGGGCGCTGCGGGCCGGTCGCTGACGCTCAGGGAGCCGCCGCCCAGAGCTGCAGCACCAGCCGGGTCTTCGTTCCCGGGAACTCCCGCTCCTCGGTCAGCCGCAGACCGGCCTCCCGCAGGATGGCGTCGTCGTCGGTGGGTTCGGGTACCCCGTCGATCAGCCGGCGGACCAGCCAGACCCGCTCCGCGTCGGCCGGCGCGTCGTCCGGCGGGAGGATCAGGTCGGGACGCAGGCGCGGCGCGATGGTCCGCACGTAGTGGTCCAGCCCCATCGCCGAGCGCTGGTCGGCGGCCACGACCGGCTCACCGCCGACCTGGACCTCGGCCAGCGTGCGCACCAGGTCGTCGGCCCGTTCCCGCGGCTCGCGGTCGGCGAGCGGGATGCTGGTGAGCAGGGCGCAGGCCAGCAGCAGCCCCGCGAGCGGAGCCCGGGCACCGCGCGGTGCCGCCAGGGCGCCCGCGGCGGCGAGCACCCCCAGCCCCAGGAGGCCGGCCAGCAGGTAGCGCGGGTGGTAGACCGGCCGGAGGAACTCGGCTCCCAGCAGGAGCAGCAGGGGCACGCACGTCCACGCGAGGCCGAGCACGCGCAGCTCGCGCCCCCGGCTGCTCCCACCACGCACCGCGCCGACCACCGCCAGCCCGACGGCGAGGTAGAGCAACGGCCCCCGGCCCCCGGCCCAGGCCTCCACGGCGTACCCGACCAGCCGGCCGTCGGTGTCGCGCAGGTGCTCGGCGTTGCGCGCACCGGTGCCGTTCAGCAGGTTCAGCCCGACCAGCAGGAACGCGGGCAGGGCTGCGGCAGCGCCCACGAGGACCACCGGCAGGGACCGGCGCCCCCGGAGCACCACGGCGGCGACGACGAATGCCATCAGCACGGTGACCGCGTACCAGTGGGCCAGGCCCATCGCGGCGCCGGCGAGCCCGAACAGCACCAGCCCCCGGGGCGGATCCTGCAGCCAGCGCACCAGGCCCAGCGCCGTCGCCCCGGTGGCGAGGACGGCCAGCCCGTAACTGCGGGCCTCGACCGACTGCTCCACGAGCAACGGGCCGGCGGCGAGCAGCAGCCCGGTGAGGACCCCGGTCGCCGTTCCGCCGAGCCGGGCGACGGC
Source organism: Mycobacteriales bacterium (assembly GCA_038256725.1). Taxonomy (GTDB): domain Bacteria; phylum Actinomycetota; class Actinomycetes; order Mycobacteriales; family Geodermatophilaceae; genus Blastococcus. The sequence continues at coordinate 2,807 of JBBSKB010000055.1, forward strand.
GCGGGTGATCAGGGCCAGGCCACCGGCGGTCGCCAGGAGGGAGAGGATGCGGAGCCCGGTGTCGCCGTCCAGGCCCGGCAGGGACATCCAGGCGTGCACGACCAGGTAGTACGGCGCGTTGTACGACGGCGGGACGCCGGCGAGGTAGCTGGTGACCCCCTCGCCGTCCCGGATCGCGGTCAGGATCTCGCCGAGCGGCCGGCGACCCACCTCCGCGGTGAACAGCTCGTCGAACCACAGCCCGTGGCCGGGGAGCAGCAGCAGGGTGCCGAGCGCCAGCATCAGCGCGGGGGGGAGGAGCTCCGCCGGGGACCAGCGCCGCGACCCGCCCGGGTCGGCCGGCCGCGACGGCGCGCCGACGAGCTCCTCCCGCGTCGCCGTCACGCCCCGAGGTTAGGCGACGCCCGGCCGTGCGCCGGCGCGGGATCGGGGCGTCGCTAGCCGCCGGCGTGGTGGCTGAGCTCGCCGAAGCCGGGATCCCACTCGACCACGGTCAGCTCGGTCACGAGGCCCTCGGACACGTAGGGGTCGTCGGCGACGAGCTCGTCGACGTGGCCGCGGTCGCGCGCCTTGAACAGCAGGATCGCCGACAGTGCCGGCACACCGCGCAGCGGTCCGGAGGCGACCAGCGTGCCCTCGGCCAGCCGGCGCTCGATCCAGTGCAGGTGCGGCGCGAGGTGCTCGAGCCAGCTCTCCTCGTCGGGGTGGACGTAGGTCACCACGAACAAGCTCACAGGGTCCTCCGGGACGTCGGCTCGTCGGCTCGGGCGGCAGTCACGGTAGCCGGGCCAGCAGGAGCCGGGCGAGGGCGACGACGGCGGGGTCCGGGTCTGCCTGAGTCGCGGCGGTGCGGAGCAGCGCTGCCAGCGGGGCGGCGAGCGCGGGGGAGAAGGCGGTGATCCAGGCGGCCGACGCCGCGCGCGCCTCGGCCACGTGCTCGGTTCCGCCGTCGGCGCGGTGCGCGACGACCTCGGGACGGGAGGCCAGCAACCCGGCCACCCGCCAGTCGCCGGTCGTGCTGCGCGCCGCCAGCCGGTCGAGCCGGTCGGCGACGGAGCGCAGCAGCTCGGCGTCGTTCACCGGGTCACCGGCTCGCGGCGCATCGGCACGTGCGGGATGCCGTCCTCGTCGTAACCCGGGCCGCTGCGTCGGAAGCCGAAGCGCGCGTACCAGCTCTCGAGGTGCGCCTGGGCGCCCAGGGTCAACGGACCGGCGCCGTGGTCGGCGACGGCGAGCTCGATCAGCCGGGCGGCCAGCCCCTGACCACGGAAGGCCGGTGCGGTGACGACCCGCCCGATCGCCCGGCTCTCTCCGTTCTCCAGCACCCGGATCAGCGCGGCCACCTCGCCGTCGGCCTCGAACCAGAGGTGCTCGGTCGTCGGCTCGAGGTCGCGGCCGTCCAGCTCCGGATAGGGGCAGGCCTGCTCCACCACGAACACGTCGACCCGCAGCCGGCACAGCCGGTAGACCTCGAACGGGGAGAGCTCGGCGAACCGGGCACGACGGAGCACGGGCGTCCCGAGGACGGCGTCGGTCATGGCTCCTTTGTAGCCGGGCCGCCCGCTCATAAGCCGAGCGCGGTGGTCGCCCGGTCGACCAGCGCGAAGTGGCCGACGGCCCAGAAGGCGACGCCGGCCGCCGCCAGCCCACCGACGGTGACGGCCAGCGAGCTGACCGGGTGGCTGCGGGCGTGCGCCCACGCGTCACGCGCCTTCTCGCTGAACGTGGTGAAAATGCGGCGGGCCCAGTCGAACTCGGTCGACCACACCCACAGGCCGAGGAGCACCGGCGGGATGGTCAGCGGCCCGGGCAGCACGGCCAGGGCGACACCGATCGCGACGCACAGCAGGCCGGCTGCGAAGACACCGATCCGCCAGGCCAGGGCCACCGAGCGGTTGCGGTGCACGCGCTCGCGGAAGGAGCCCGGGCGCACCTCCCGTGGACGGCCCAGCCCGTCGGTGCAGTCGGCGCAGCGGGTGGCCCCGCTGGTGGCGGCAGAAGGGGAAGCGGTGGAGGTGGTCACGGGGGGCCGGTACCCGGTGCCCACCCCGGCTATTCCGGTTGTGCACCACCGATCGGCGCATCGCCCGGCTACGGACGGCCGGTCGTCGAGCGCGGACAGCGACTCACGTCCCGTAGCGCAGCGCCGCGCGCTCGCGGGCCCTCGCGGCCTCGACCTCGCGGTCCTTGGGTGGCGCGGTCGTCACCAGGGCGCCGAGCAGCCGCGCCGAGACCTCGGCGATCTCCTCGACGGCACGCTCGAACGCCTCGGTGTTGGCCCGCGACGGCTTCGTCGTCCCGCTGATCTTCCGCACGTACTGCAGGGCGGCGGCGTGGACCTCGTCGGAGGTCGCCGGCGGCTCGAAGTTGGAGAGCGGACGGATGTTCCGGCACATGACCGCGAGCGTAGGAGCGCCGGGTCAGGCCGGGAAGCCCGCGCGATCCACCTTCCGGTGGTAGCGGTCGCCGAGCTTGCCGCCGAGCACCGCGGCCAGCAGCGTGGCGACCAGGATGGCGGCGAGCGTGACGAGCCCGCCGGTGGTGGCGGTGCCCTCCTCGATCGGGATGCGCGGCAGGTCGAGCTCCTGCAGGACGTTGTACTGCGCGCCGGCGATCGCGCCCGCGGCGGCGAGCACGAGGACGACGACCAGCCCGATCAGCCACACGGCGAGGCCCTGGCGGGCGCCGTCGAAGCGGGCCATCCGGCCGGCGACGTACCCGCCGGCCAGGTAGGCGAGGAACAGCACGACGACGACGGCGATCGCGCCGCCGAGGCCGATCGTCTCGGCGCGGGCGGCCGCCTCGTCGGCGGTGTCCACGCCCTGCGCCAGGCCGAGGACGACGCCGCCGGCACCGAGCAGGGCAAGCAGCAGGACGGCGAGGCCGTTGGCGGACAGCCAGCCGAAGAAGGCGGCCCCCCAGCGGATGCCGCCGAAGGAGGCGCGCTGGGCAGCGACGCCGTCGCGGGTGGTGGGCGGTGCTGCGTGCCGGGCGGTGGGGGAGTCGGCCACCGTGGGCTGCACGATGGTCTGGTCGCGCTCGGTGGATCCGGTGCCGGTCATGGTGGCTCCTTCGGTTGCGAACTCGTCCGCGTCGGTCCCCCCGGGCAGTCGTGGTGGTCGGTTCCCGGGCCCCCACCTGGGCACACGCCGTGTCGCCCGGTCGGGGGAACGGGAGCGGGGTGGCTGCTCGCCCGGCTGGACGAGGTCGCGCCCGGTTGACCCCGGAGGCGCACGGGTAGACGGAACCGGACGCACCAGCCCAGCCGAGGAGCTGATCCACCCCATGCCGATCCCTCCCGACGACGCACCGCTGACCGTCCTGGTCACCGGCGCCTCCAGCGGCATCGGCCGCGCCACCGGCCTGGAGCTGGCCGGCCGCGGCGCGCGGCTCGTGCTGATGTCGCGCGACCGGGCCTCCCTCGACGAGGCCGCCGCCGAGATGCGGGCCGCCGGTGCGGCGGAGGTCGTGGTCTGCCCCGGCGACGTCACCGACGAGGACCGGGTGCGCGCCGCCGTCACCGCTGCGACCGGCCGCTTCGGCCGGCTCGACGTGGTGGTGCACTCCGCCCAGGTGATGGCCTACGGGCGGATCGAGGACGTGCCGCGCGAGGTGTACGAGTCGGTGGTCGACACCGCGCTGCACGGCACGGCGAACCTCGCCCGCGTCGTCCTCCCGGTCTTCCGGTCGCAGAAGGCCGGGCACCTCGCCGTCGTCAACTCGCTGCTGGGCAACGTGACCGCGCCGACGATGGGCAGCTACGTGGCGGCCAAGTGGGGGCAGCTCGGTCTGGTGCGCACCCTGCAGCTGGAGACCCGCGACGAGCCCGGCATCTCGATCTCGATCGTGCAGCCCGGCGGCGTGAACACGCCCATCTACAGCCAGGCAGCCTCGTGGACCGGCAACACCGGCCGGCCGCCACCGCCGGTGTACTCGCCGTTCCGGGTGGCCCGTCGGGTGCTGTCCACGCTGGACCGGCCGCGCCGGGTGGTGCAGGCCGGCGTCCTCAACCACGTGGTCACCGCGGGTTTCCGGATCGTGCCCGGCATCTACGACATCCTGGTCGGGCCGTTGCTGCAGCAGTTCGCGGTGTCGAAGGACGAGACGCCGCCGACCCCCGGGAACGTGCTGGAGTCCAAGCCCGCGGGCAACGCCACCGAGGGGCGCTGGCGCAGCATCTGAGCGGCCGCGCCGGCGTCGGGAGAGCAGTCGTCCGTCCCCGGCCGCGTCGCCTGCGAGGCGACGCGGCCGGCGGATCGTCATCCCCGGGACAGGCCGCGGGCCACCTCGCCCGCCCGCTGCTGCTCGCCGGCGTAGGAGCTGATCGCGACCAGCGTCCCGGTCAGCGCCGGGATGACCCACTGCAGGGTGTCCAGCTGCTGCTGCGCGGCGGCTACGTCGGCCTGGACGACCGTGGTGCGCTTGCTGGGTCGCGTGCCGGACTTCGACGGCACCGCGCCCGCGGCCGAGACGCGCTGGCCGAGCACCCGGCTGTAGGCGGTGGCACCGAGCGCGGCCGCCGTGACCAGGGTCTTGAGGGTCGACATGCCGGCGACGCCCTGCTGGGCGGCGACCCGCTGCTTGTTCGCGCGGAGCTGGCCGACACTGCCGAGCAGGTGGGCGCCGATGGCGGCGGCGTTGACCGGCGTCCAACGGTCCCAGCCGGCGTTGGCGACACGACCGGTGGCGGCGTCGCTGCCGGCCTCACCCGCGGCGGCGTTCAGGGCGACCGCGTTGGCCAGCGTGCCGCCGAACCAGGCGGAGAGGCCGACGTCGTGGAGCGTGCGCGAGAGGGTGTTGCGGGCCATGAGGGAACTCCAGAGCTGTAGGGCGTGCGGTCTCCCCGCCCCTACCCGATCGCGGCCGTGGGCATACCGGTTGCGCGCAACCGGACCGTTCAGCGGCGGCGGAGCAGCCGGGCGACCCGGTGGCCGCGGCCGGTGACGAGCTCGGCGGTCGTCGGCTGCGGTGCCGGGTCCGGGACGGCGGCGAGCGCGGCGTGCCGTTCATGCAGGCGGGTGCGGACGTCGTCGGGGGTCAGCGCGCGGCGCTGCCGCTCGGTGCGGGCCAGCACCGCACCCGTCGCGGCGACACCGGCCAGACCGGCCAGTCCGAGCAGCTTCCAGGGGCGCACGTCCGTAACGTAGCGCCCCGTGCCTGCGATCTCCCTCGACGACGCGGTCGAGCTGACCCGGACCGGCGACGTCTGGATCTTCCGCGGCGTCTCGGTCGCCGACCGGGCGATCCGCGCAGTGACCAACGCACCGGTGAACCACGTCGGGATGGCCGTGGTCCTGGACGACCTGCCGCCGCTGCTCTGGCACGCCGAGCTGGGCCGCTCGCTGCCCGACGTCTGGACCGGCGAGCACCAGCGGGGCGTGCAGCTGCACGACCTGCGCGACGCCGTCACCACGTGGCGGCAGAAGTACGGCCAGCAGGCCTTCCTGCGGCAGCTCGTCGGCCCGGCCGACGACGGTGGTGTGCTCCCGGAGATGGAGGACGCCGTGCTGCGCACCGTGGCCCGGCTGGACGGCAAGCCGTTCCCGACCACCCGCGGCCTGGCCGCCGGCTGGATCAACGGCCGGGTGCGTCGGCGCACCTCGGCCGAGGCGGTCTACTGCGCCGAACTGGTCGCTGCGACGTACACCGCGATGGGGCTGCTGCCCTCCTCCCGCCCGCAGAACTGGTACGACCCGGGCAAGTTCTGGTCCGGCGACGACCTCGAACTGCTGCAGGACGCGAAACTGGGCGAGGAGATCGCCGTGGACGTGCCCTCGGCCTGACTCAGCGCCGCACCCGGTAGGTGCTCTGCACCATGCCGGCGGGGAACGTCCGCGTGCCGACGTGCTCCAGCGGGATGTCGGCCGGGAACTCCCCGAAGGGTGTGTGGCCGGTGCCGATGAGCACCGGCACCCGCGACAGCGTCAGCTCGCCGACCAGCCCCGCAGCGAGGAACTGGTGCACGGTGCGGCCGCCGTCGACGTAGACGCGGCGGTAGCCCGCGGCACCGAGCGCGGCGACCGCCTCGTCGAAGGAGCGGTGCACGGTGATCCGCGCGTCGGCGCCGGCCGGCAGCGTGCTGCTCAGCACGTGCACCGGCCGGCCCTGGTAGGGCCACTCGGCGAACGGGGCGATCACCTCGTAGGTGGACCGGCCCATGACCAGGGCGTCGATGCCCGAGACGAACTCGGCGAAGCCGAAATCACCACCCGCGCCGTCGTCGGGCGGGCCGCCGGCCTCGTCGCTGCCGGTGAGCCAGGACAGGTCGTGGTCGAGCCGGGCGATGAACCCGTCGACGCTCATGCCGAGGAAGACAGCTCCGGTGAAGGTCGCATCCATGCCACGGAGCGTGCTCGGGGGGTATGACAGTTCAGCCGGTCGCGCGCGCCACCGCCCCGCCGAGCCGCACCACCGTGTCGCCGGCCCGCTCCACGTCGTCGTCGTGGGTCACGCAGACCACGACCCGGCCGGCCAGCGCGGTGCGCAGGTCCGCGAGCAGCGCCTGCGCGGTGGGTGGGTCCAGGTGCGCGGTCGGCTCGTCGAGCAGGACCACCTCCCGGTCTGCCAGCAGCGCACGCGCCGCCGCGACCCGGCGGCGCTCACCACCGGAGAGCGCCGTCCCGCCGGCGCCGACGGAGGTGTCCAGGCCGTCCGGGAGGGCGGCCAGCAGCGGACCCAGGCCGGTCGCGGTCAGCGCCGCGGTCATCCGGGCCTCTCCCTCGGGCCCGGCCAGCGCGCCGCGCGGGGCGGCGGCCGCCAGGTTGGCCCGGATGCTAGAGGCGAAGACGTGCGCCTCCTGCGGGAGCCAGGCGATGCGGGTGCGGATGTCGTCACCGGTCAGCCGGGCGGTGTCGACGTCGTCCAGCGCGTACCGGCCGGCCCGCGGGCGCAGCGCCGCCATCAGCACGGCGAGGAACGTGGACTTGCCGACACCGGACGGGCCGCGCAGCACCAGCCACCCGGCGTCGGCGCGGGCCGCCGCGGTCAGGCCCCGCAGCACGTCGGGCCCGCCGGGCCAGCCCGCCGTCAGCTCGACCACGTCGAGGGCGGTGACCGGTGCCGGCGCGGGCAGGGGAGCGGCCGGTTCCACGGGGAGCTCGGCCGCGACGACGGCGTCCAGGCGTCCCTGCGCGTCGGCGAGCGCGCCGCGCCGCTGGAGCGCGGGCACCAGCCCGGCGAGCGGCTCGGAGAGCGCGAGCGGAGCCAGCGCCAGGACGGCGAGCACCGGGCCGGTCACCCCGGTGGCGACGGCGACCGCGGTGGCCAGGACGGCCGCCAGCCCCGTGCCGAGGACGACCAGCCCGGAGCCGATCGCCGCCGCGCGGTCTCCGGTGCGGGCGACGGCGGCCTGCCGGTCGGCGAGCGCGGCCAGGTCGGCGGCGGTGTGCCCGGCCAGTCCGTGCGCCCGCAGATCGGTGGCACCGTCCAGCGCGGTGGTGGTGGCCTGCAGCGATTCCACCTGCAGCGTGCGCTCGCGGCGGGCCGCTCCGGCGTCCAGCCGGCGGTGCACCACGGCGACCCCTGAGACGGTGAGCGCCAGCACCGCGCCGACCGTGGCGGCCGCGGGCAGGTGGACCAGGGCCAGGACCGCGACGGCCGCGGCCGGCGCCACGCCGGCCACGACGAGCACCGGGCGCACCCGCACGGTGAGGTCCTGCACGACGCCGACGTCCCCGACCACCCGGGCCAGCGCGGCGCCGGGTGAGCGGTCCGCGGCCAGCCCCTGCGCGGCGAGCGCCCGCCAGACCCGGACGCGGGTCGCGGCGGCCAGCCGGAGCGCGGCGTCGTGCGCGGCCAGCCGCTCCAGCCAGCGCAGCGCGGCCCGGGCGATGCCGAAGAACCGGACCCCGGCGGTGGCGACGAGCAGGGTGAGCACCGGCGGCATCTCCGCGGCGCGCACGATCAGCCAGCCGGAGACGGCCGTGAGTGCGATCCCGGATCCCGCAGCCAGGGCGCCCAGCAGGCCGGCCCGGGCCAGCGCACCGCGTGCCGGCGCCGGCTCCCCGCCGACGGCCGTGGCCGGACTTCCGGTGTCGGAAGCCCGGGGGGTGGCCGGACCTCCTGCACCGGGAGTCCGGAGAGGGGGCGCCGGAAGGGCGGCGGGGGTGGGCGCGGGAAGGACGACGGATCGGTCGGCCAGGGCGGCCAGCGCGGGGTCGTGGGTCACCAGGAGCACGGTCACGGTGCCGCGGAGCCCGCGCAGGACCTCCGTGACCACGGTGCGGGCGTCGTCGTCGAGGTGCGCGGTCGGCTCGTCCAGCAGGAGCAGCGAGGCGCCGCGGCGGATGCGCACCAGCGCCCGGGCCAGCGCCACCCGCTGCAGCTGGCCGGGGGAGAGCGAGCCGGGGGCGCGGCCGGCGAGGTCGGTCGCGCCCACCCGCGCCAACGCCTCGACGACGAATGCCTCACCGACGATCGCGTCCGCGCCGGGTGCCGAGCCCGCGTGCCGGCGCAGCTCGTCGGCCACGGTCGCGCCGGTGGTGCGGGGGAACTGGGGCACGTAGGCCATCGCACCGATCCCGGTGACCGAACCGCGCTCGACGGCGTCGGCACCGAGCACCCCGGCCAGTGCGGCGAGCAGCGTCGACTTGCCCGAACCGCTCGGGCCGGTGAGCGCGACCAGTTCGCCCGGGCGGACGACGAGGTCGGTCGGGGGCAGCGCGGCGACGGAGCGGCCGGGGTAGCGCACGGTCAGCCCGCGGACGGCGACGTCGGCACCACGCGGGTCGTCGTCGACGGCCGGGACCGGCGGGGTGGCCCCTGGCGCGGCGAGCACCGCCCGGGCCTCGGCGGCGGCGAGCGCGGCGTCCTCGGCGGCGTGGTGGGCCGAGCCGAGCGAGCGCAGCGGGGCGAACGCCTCGGGCGCCAGCAGCAGCGCGGTGAGCCCGAGCGCCAGGGGCAGGTCGCCGTGCACCAGCCGCAGGCCGACCGTCACCGCGACCAGCGCCACCGACAGCGTCGCGATGAGCTCGAGCACCAGCGCCGAGAGGAAGGCGACCCGCAGCGTGGCCATCGTGCGGGTGCGGTGCGCCTCGCCGAGCCGGGCGAGTGCCGCGGCCTGGTCGGCGGCGCGGCCGAGGCCGACGAGCACGGGCAGTCCGCGCACCAGCTCGGCGACGTGGGCGGCGATCCGGTCCAGCGCCCGTGCGGAGTCCGCCGTCGCGCTCCGGGTGTGCTGGCCGACCAGCACCATGAACACCGGGACCAGCGGCAGGGTGACCGTGACCAGTACCGCCGACAGCAGGTCGGTCGCGGCCAGCACGATCAGCAGTGCGGGTGGCACGACGACCGTCCGGGCCAGTGCCGGGAGGTAGGTGGCCAGCGCGGGCGCGAGCTCGTGCAGCCGCGTCGTCGCCAGCACCGCGGCAGGGCCGGGCCCGCCGGCGGCCACGACCGCGGCGGGGGAGGCGGCCAGCCGGTCGAGCAGCGCGCGGCGCAGCCGGTCCTCGGCCCGGCGCGCGTCGCGGGCGGCCAGCGCCTCGCCGACGCTGCCGGCGACCGCGCGCAGCGCAGCACCGGCGGCCGCGAGCACCAGCGGACCGGTCGCGGACCCCTCGGTCAGCCCCGAACCGCGGGCCACCGCGTGCGCCAGTCCGGCGGCCAGCAGCACCAGCCCCGCCGTCTGGGCGAGCGCCGCCAGCGCGGCGCGGAGCAGTGCGCCGGTCAGCCCCGGCACCCCGGCCAGCGCCCCGAGCGGCCCCCGCCCCCCAGGGGCAGACATGGCCATTTCTGCCCTCATGCGGGGACGACCTCGGTCGGCTCCTCCTGCACGGGCTCGGCGGTGAGCCGCGTCCGGAACACCCAGTAGGTCCAGGTCTGGTACCCCAGGACCACGGGCAGTCCGATGCCGGCGGCCCACGTCATGATCATCAGCGTGTAGTCGCTGACCGACGCGTCGGCGACGGTCACGTCGAAGGCGACGTCGACCGTCGAGGGGACGACGACGGGGTAGGCCGCACCGAAGATCGTCGCGGCCGAGGCCACGAGCAGCACCGCCCACGCCGCGAACGCCGCGCCCTCGTGGTCCAGCCGGATCCGGGTCCACGCCACCACCACGGCCAGCGCGGCGACGAGCCACAGCACGCCGGTCATCGGCGTCCCGTAGCGGAGGTGCGTGATGCCCGCCCACGCGAGCAGCGGGAGTGCGGCGACCGGTGACCAGCGCAGCGCGAACGCCCGGGCGCGCAGCCGCACGTCGCCGTCCACCTTGAGCGCGAGGAACAGCGCCCCGTGGACCAGTGAGAACCCGAGGACGGCGAGCGCACCCAGCAGCGCCGACCAGCTCAGCCCGGCGAACGCACCTCCGACGCGGGTGCCGTCGGCGTCGATCGGCAGCCCGAGCGTGGTGGCGCCCAGCGCCGCGCCGATGCCCAGCGCGGCGATCAGCGAGCCGGCGGTGATGACGCGGGTCCACGTCGCGTCCCACGCCTCGGTGTGGTGCGAGTGCCGCCACTCGAAGGCCACTGCCCGGATGATCAGCCCGAAGAGCATCAGCACGAACGGCAGGTAGAGCGCCGGTAGCCAGGTGGCGTACCAGCCCGGGAACGCGGCGAAGACCGCGCCGACGGCGGTGATCAGCCAGACCTCGTTGCCGTCCCAGAGCGGGCCGATGCTGCGCAGCATGAGGTGCCGGTCGGCGGGCTTCCGGCCCAGCACGGGGAGCAGCGCGGCGACGCCGAAGTCGAAGCCCTCGAGCAGCAGGAAGCCGGTCCACAGCACCGCGACGGCGGCGAACCAGAGGGTCTGCAGGTCCACGGGGATGCTCCTTCGGTGGGGAGGGTGGGGGTGACGGAGCTCAGTAGGCGAACTGGAGGACGTCGTCGTCGGCCCGCCGGCCGCCGTCCGGGTCGGCGTCGGGGGGCGAGCCGGGCACGGGTGCGCCGTCGTCGGTGGTCACCCCGCGGCGGACGAACCGGCCGATCAGCCACAGCTCCACCACGGCGAGCGCCCCGTAGACGACGGTGAGCGCGATGAGCGACGTCCAGACCTCGGCGGCGCTGATGCCGGGGGAGACCGCCTGGGCGGTGAAGAAGTACACCTGGTCCTCGACCGGAACGTCGGGGTTCGGGTAGACGACGAAGGGCTGGCGACCCATCTCGGTGAAGATCCAGCCCGAGGCGTTCGCGACGAACGGTGCGCCGACGGCGAGCAGCGATCCGTACACGCCGATCCGCGACGTCGGCACCCGGCCGCGGCGGGTGGACCAGAGGGCGTACGCGGCGACCGCGGCCGAGAGTCCGCCCATCCCGATCATCAGCCGGAAGTTCCAGTAGGTGACCGCGAGCAGGGGCGTGTAGTCGATCGGCTCGCCGGCCTTGTCGCCGAACGACGGGTCGTCGGGGTAGGTCTCGCCGTAGACGGCGGCGTACTCCTCCTGCAGCTCGTTGACGCCGGGCACGGCGGTGGAGAAGTCGCCGTGGGCGAGGTAGCTGAGGATGTACGGGACGGTGATCGAGTGGACGTCGTCGCACTCGTTCGAGCCGAACTTGCCGAAGGCGAAGATGGAGAACGACGCCGGCGCCTCGGTCTCGCAGAGCGCCTCGGCCGAGCTCATCTTCAGCGGCTGCTGCTCGTACATGAGCTTGCCCTGCCAGTCGCCGGTCAGCGCCGTGAGCGCGAACGCGGCGAGAGACACCCAGCCGCCGAGCCGGACCGAGCGGCGCCAGACGGCGTGATCGACGTCCGTGGTGGGCTGCTCGGCGAGCTTCCGCTTCCGCAGGTGCCACAGGCCGATGCCGACCAGGAGCGCCCCGGCGACCATGAGCGCCGCGACGATCGCATGGCTGAAGGCGGCCAGCGCGGTGTTGTTGGTGAGGACGGCGAGGAAGTCGACCTGCACGGGCCGGCCGTCGTCGCCCACCTCGACGCCGACCGGGTGCTGCATCCACGAGTTGGCCGCGATGATGAAGTACGCGCTCACGATCGAGCCGATGACGGCGGCCCACAGCGCGGCGAGGTGCACCTTCTTCGGGATCCGGCCCCAGCCGAAGATCCACAGGCCCAGGAAGGTGGACTCGAGGAAGAAGGCCAGCAGGGCCTCCAGGGCGAGCAGCGAGCCGAAGACGTCGCCGACGAAACGCGAGTACTCGCTCCAGGCCAGCCCGAACTGGAACTCCTGCACCAGTCCGGTGGCCACGCCGAGCACGAAGTTGATCAGGTAGATGCGGCCCCAGAAGCGGGTCATCCGCAGCCACTCGGGTGAGTCGGTGCGCACCCACATCGTGTGCATGACCGCGACCAGGATCCCCAGGCCGATGGTCAGCGGGACCATCAGGAAGTGGTAGACGGTCGTGATCCCGAACTGCCAGCGCGCGATGTCCAGCGTGTCCATGCCCAGGACGTCCACGGCACCTGCTCCTCGTCTCTCGGCGGCGACCGTCGTACGATCGACACATCCTTTCTACGCGAAGTAGAAGAGTCTTTTCTACGGCACGTAGAAAATGCGCTGTGAGCCGCACGACAGGAGGACCGATGGCCACGCTGGGTGAGCTGGAGCGGGCCGTCATGGATCAGCTGTGGTCGGCCGACGGGCCGGTCGCGGCGACCACGCTGCGGGACGGGCTGGCCGACCGCGGCATCGCGCTGACCACCGTGCACACCGTGCTGACCCGCCTGGAGCAGAAGGGGTTCGTCGTCCGCGACGACGCCCGGCCGCGGCGCTTCACCGCCCGCGCCAGCCGCGAGGACCACGCCGCCGAGCTCATGCACGAGGTGCTCGGCCAGGCGGCCGACCGGCAGGCCGTGCTGGCCCGCTTCGTCGTCAGCGTGAACGACGACGAGGCGCGGCTGCTCCGGGAGCTGCTCGCCGGCGACGGTCGCTGACCCCACCCCTCATGCTGCCCGCCACCGCGGTCGCCCTCGCCGTCCTCGCCGCAGCCCTGGCGTGGCCGGTGCCGGCGCTGCTGGGCCGGGCGCGCTGGCCGGGCCGCGATCCGCTGGTGGCGCTGGTGTGCTGGCAGGCGATCGGGCTGGCCGGAGGCCTGTCGATCATCGGTGCGCTGCTGGTGCACGGCCTGGCGCCGTGGGGCCACTCGCTGCCCGAGGCGTGGTGGTCGTGGATTCGCAGCGAGCCGGCCGATGGCGCCGTGCGCGGTGACCACTGGGTGACCATGACGCTGGCCGCGGTGCTGGCCCTCCAGCTGGTCGGGGTGCTCGCCCTCTCCTGGGTGCGCACCGCCCGCGCCCGGCACCGCCACCGCCAGCTCCTGGAGCTCGTGGTCGAGCCGGGCGCCGCGCCGGACACCCGGCTGCTGGAGCACCCCGCGCCGGTGGCGTTCTGCATCCCCGGGGCGCGGCCGCTGCTGGTGCTCTCCTCGGGGATGGTCGCCGAGCTGGACGAGGCGGAGCTCGCTGCCGTCGTCGCGCACGAGCGCGCCCACCTGCGCGAGCACCACCACCTGCTGCTGCTGCCGTTCGTGGCGTGGGAGGCCGCGTTGCCGGTGCTGCCGGCTGCCGGGCGCGCGCACGCGGCGGTCCGGGAGCTGGTGGAGATGCGGGCGGACGACGTCGCGCTCCGTGAACTGGACGGGGGCGGCCTCGACGGTGTCGACCCGCGACGCACCCTGGCGCAGGCGGTGGTGGCGGCCGCCGGGCGTCCCGGCGCGGCGGAGGTGCCCGGCGGCGCGCTCGCGGTGACCGGGGGAGCGGTGCGGGCCCGGGTGGTGCGGTTGCTGGACCCCCCGGCCCCGCTCCCGCCGGCCGCGCGGGCGGGCGCGCTGCTCGGCGCGGTCCTGCTGCTGCTCCTGCCGACAGCGCTGCTGCTGCTACCGGCGCTGTGACGCGTGAGCAGCAGGAGTCCGGGGTGGCTCGTCGGACATCAGGACCTCCGGGGGGCGACAGCAGCGGAGAACTTCTCTGCCGGGGAGGTCAGTCCCGGTTCTCGGGCAGCGGCGCGAAACCGCGCAGCCGCAACGAGTTGGAGACGACGAACACCGAGCTGAACGCCATCGCCGCGCCGGCGATCATCGGGTTCAGCAACCCGGCCATCGCCAGCGGGAGCGCCGCGACGTTGTAGCCGAACGCCCAGAACAGGTTGCCCTTGATGGTGCCCAGGGTGCGGCGGGCCAGCCGGATCGCGTCGGTCGCGGCCCGCAGGTCGCCGCGGACCAGCGTCAGGTCGCTGGCCTCGATCGCGACGTCGGTGCCCGTGCCCATGGCCAGCCCGAGGTCGGCCTGGGCGAGCGCGGCCGCGTCGTTCACGCCGTCACCGACCATCGCCACGACCCGGCCCTCGCCCTGCAGCCGCTTCACGACGTCGACCTTCTCCTGCGGCAGCACTTCGGCGATCACCTCGTCGATGCCGACGGCGGCGGCCACGGTGCGGGCGGCCCGCTCGTTGTCGCCGGTGAGCAGGATCGGGGTGAGGCCCAGGGCCCGCAACTGGGCGACGGCGGTCGCCGAGGTCGGCTTGATCGCGTCGGCCACCACGAGCACCCCGCGCGGGGCGCCGTCCCAGGCGACCGCGACGGCGGTGCTCCCGGCGGACTCCGCGCCGTCCACGGCCCGCTGCAGCGCGGGCGTCAGCGCAGCCGACCAGTCGGCCAGCAGTCGCGGCCGCCCCACGACGACGGCGGCGCCGTCCACCACGCCGTGCACGCCCAGCCCCTCGACGTTGGTGAAGCCGTCGACGGCGGGCAGCTCCCCGCGGCCGGCCGCAGCGGACGCCACGGCCCGGGCGATCGGGTGCTCCGAGGCGGCCTCCAGGGCACCGGCCAGCCGCAGCAGCCGGTCGGCGTCCTCGCCGTCGGCCGGGACGACGTCGACCAGGGTCATCCGGCCGGTGGTGACCGTGCCGGTCTTGTCCAGGACGACGGTGTCGACCCGACGGGTGCTCTCCAGCACCTCGGGGCCCTTGATCAGGATGCCCAGCTGTGCGCCGCGGCCGGTGCCGACCATCAGCGCGGTCGGCGTCGCCAGCCCCAGGGCGCAGGGACAGGCGATGATCAGGACCGCGACGGCAGCGGTGAACGCGGCGGGGAGACCCGCGCCGGTGCCGATCCAGAAGCCGAGCGTGGCGACCGTCAGCGCCAGCACGATGGGCACGAAGACGCCGGAGATGCGGTCGGCCAGCCGCTGCACGTCGGCCTTGCCGTTCTGCGCGTCCTCGACCAGGCGGGCCATCTGCGCCAGCTGGGTCGCCGAGCCCACCCGCGTCGCCCGCACGACCAGCCGGCCACCGGCGTTCACCGTGCCGCCGACGACCGCGTCGCCGACGCCGACCTCGACCGGCACGGGCTCGCCGGTGAGCATGGCGGCGTCGACCGCCGAGGAGCCCTCGGTGACCTCGCCGTCGGCCGCGAGCTTCTCGCCGGGCCGGACGACGAACACGTCACCCACGGCGAGCTGGTCGACCGGCACCCGGACCTCGGTGCCGCCACGCAGTACCGAGACCTCCTTCGCGCCCAGCTCCAGGAGCGCCCGCAGGGCGGCCCCTGCCTGGCGTTTGGAGCGCGCCTCGAACCAGCGGCCGGCGAGCAGGAACGTGGTGACCCCGGCAGCGGCCTCGAGGTAGATGTTGCCGCTGCCGTCCGAGCGCTCGATGGTCAGCTCGAAGGGGTGCACCATGCCCGGCGTGCCGGCGGTGCCCCAGAAGAGCGCGTAGAGCGACCAGCCGAACGCGGCCAGGGTGCCCAGGGAGACCAGCGTGTCCATCGTCGCGGCGCCGTGCCGCAGGTTGGTCCACGCGGCTCGGTGGAACGGCAACCCGCCCCACACCACCACGGGCGCGGCCAGGGTCAGCGACAGCCACTGCCAGTACTCGAACTGCCAGGCCGGCACCATGGCCAGCACGACCACCGGCACGCTGAGCAGCGCGGAGACGACCAGCCGGGTGCGCAGCGCATCGGCCGGCCCGGCGGCCTCCTCGGCGGGCTCGGACCGCGGCGGCTCGGGGAGCGCGGCGGTGTAGCCGGTCTTCTCGACGGTGGCGATCAGGTCGTCGGTGCTGACGGCGCCGGTGACGCTCACCTTCGCCTTCTCGGTGGCGTAGTTGACCGTGGCCGTGACGCCGTCGAGCTTGTTCAGCTTCTTCTCGACGCGCGCCGCGCACGAGGCGCAGGTCATCCCGCCGATGAGCAGCTCGACGTCGGTCGGAGTGGTCTGCGTCATGGGGTGTGCTCCTCGTGCGACGGGCCCGGCGCGGGCGGTGCGTCCCCGGGGGCCGGTGCGTGGTCGGCGGGGGAGACCTGCTCGGCGGGCGGGCCCACCGGGCCGACCGGGCCGATGGCCGAGCCGACGCCGACGGCGGCGCCGAAGACGGCGAGCAGTCCGACGCCGAAGGTGGCGAGCCTGACCGGTGTGTTCATGACGATGCGGTCATCGGGACCGGCCGGGATCAGCCGGCCACCGAGTAACCGGCCTCCTCCACGGCTGCGCGGACGGCGGCCTCGTCGACCGGGGCGTCGCTGGTGACGGTCAGGCCACCGGACTCGAGGTCGACGTCGACGGCGCCGACGCCGGGGACGGCCGAGACCTCCTCGGTGACGGAGGCGACGCAGTGGCCGCAGGTCATGCCGACGACGGTGTAGCTGGCGGTGGTCATGGGGTGTCCTTCTCGGGTTCGATGGGGGATCAGGAACGGACCAGGCGGGCGATGGCCTCGGTGGCCTCGCGGATCTTCTCGTCGGCCTCACGGCCGCCGGCCTTGGCGGCGGCGACCACGCAGTGGCTGAGGTGCTCCTCGAGCAGGCCGAGGGAGACCGCCTGCAGCGCCTTCGTCATGGCCGAGACCTGGGTGAGGATGTCGATGCAGTACTTCTCGTCCTCGACCATCCGCTGCAACCCGCGGGCCTGGCCCTCGATCCGTCGCAGGCGCTTGAGGTACTCGTCCTTGCGGTGGATGTAGCCGTGCTGGTGGTCGGGGTGAGTGCACTCGCCGGGTGCGGTCTCGGCTGCGGTCTCGGCACTGGTCACATCGGGAACTATACCCCCCTAGGGTTCCTGCGCAAGCGTGTCCGCGGTCGGTCCAGGTCCGCGCGGGGCGCCGGGCAGCGCTTCCCCGGCACCGTCCTCCCCCCGGCCGGGGAGCCCGGCTCCTAGCCTGGCCGGGTGCCTCCCAGCCACCCGCACAGCCACGGACCCGACCCCGACGCGCCACCGCCCGGCCCGGAGGCGGTGCGGCTGCGGCGGCGCGCGGTCTGGCTGATGCTGCTGCTCCTGGTGCCGGTCGGCCTGGCCACCGTGATCGGGCTGCTGGTGCTGTGGCCCGGCGGCGAACCGACCCGCGCCGAGCAGGTGGCCGCCACCTACCTGCCGCCGGGGACGACCTACCCCGGCGCTCGCGTCGTGTCGGTGGAGGAGTTCGACTGCGGGGACCCCGGGCGGCCCGCCACCTGCGCCCGCGCGGTCGTCGAGATCCTCGACGGTGACGGGGCCGGTGACTACCAGCAGATCGACCTGGACGCCGTCGTCGTCGCCAACGGGGTCGGGGAGGGCGACACCCTGGTCCTGACCCGGGACGCCGGCGCCGAGGGCGGGGCCACCTACGGGTTCTTCGACCTCGCCCGCGGCGCCCCGATGCTCACCCTCGCCGTGGCCTTCGCCGTCGTGGTCGGCCTGGTGGCACGGCTGCGGGGGCTGGCCTCCCTGCTGGGGCTGGCCATCGCCTTCTTCGTGCTGCTGAAGTTCGTGCTCCCCGGGCTGCTGGGCGACTCGTCCCCGGTCCTGGTGACCCTCGTCGGCTCCTCGGCGATCATGTTCGTCGTCCTCTACCTCGCGCACGGATTCTCCGCCCGGACGACGACGGCGCTCGTCGGCACCCTGTTCGGACTGACGCTGGTGGCCGTCCTGGGGTCGCTCGCGGTCGCGGCCGCCCGGCTGACCGGCCTCACCAGCGAGGAGACCAACACCCTCAACACCTACGACCCCACGCTGGACTTCTCCGGCCTGGTCCTCGCCGGCATCGTGGTCGCGGGGCTCGGCGTGCTCAACGACGTCACCATCACGCAGGCCTCGGCGGTGTGGCAGCTGCACGAGGTCGATCGCGCCATGACCTGGCGCGAGCTGTACGACCGCGGCATGGCCGTCGGCCGGGACCACATCGCCTCGACCGTCTACACGATCGTCTTCGCCTACGCCGGGGCCTCGCTGCCGCTGCTGCTGCTGTTCGAGCTCTACGACCAGCCGTGGGACGTCGTCGTCACCTCCTCCGGGCTCGGCGAGGAGATCATCCGCACGATGGTCGGGGCCATCGCCCTGGTCCTGGCGGTGCCGGTGACCACGGCGGTCGGTGCGTTCTTCGCCAAGGCCGCGGACGGCTCCGCGGGTGCGGCGACCGAGCGCCGGGTGACCGCCCTGCGCAGCAGGTTCGCGCGATAGGCGAGGCTGTGCGGGTGCACACCGATCTCCTCGCCGCCGCCTCCGCCGCCCCCGGCTTCATGCCCGACGACGAGGGCCGCGCCCTCTACGAGGCCGCCCGGGCGCTCGACGTCCCCGGGCCGCTGCTCGAGGTGGGCAGCTGGATGGGCCGTTCGGCGCTCTTCCTGGCCGCCGCGGCGCGGGAGGCCGGCCGTCAGGTGATCACCGTGGACCACCACCGCGGCTCCGAGGAGCACCAGCCCGGCTGGGAGTACCACGACCCGTCGCTGGTGGACCCGGCCGTCGGGCTGGTCGACACGCTGCCCCGGTTCCGCCGCACCATCGCCGAGGCCGGCGCGGAGGACGTCGTCATCGCGGTCGTCACCCGCTCGGAGGTGCTGGCGCCGCTGTGGAGCACCCCGCTGGCGCTGCTCTTCCTCGACGGCAGCCACACCGAGGAGTCCGCGCGCCGCGACCAGGACGCGTGGGTCGCCAAGCTCGCCGTCGGCGGCACGCTGGCGATCCACGACGTCTTCCCCGACCCGGCCGAGGGAGGCCAGGCGCCCTACGGCGTCTACCGCCGGGTGCTGGAGTCCGGCGACTTCACCGAGCTGCCCGGCGTCGGGTCGATGCGGCTGCTGCGCCGGGACCGATGAGCGATCCGCTCTCGGCCGAGCGGGCCGCCGCGCTGGCGCAGATCGAGGCGCTGACGCGGGAGTTCGACGAGGTCGTGGCGGCGTCGAAGGCGTCCAACGCCGACGACGAGCACGACCCCGAGGGCGCGACCATCGCCTTCGAGCGGCAGCAGGTCGCCGCACTCCTGGACCAGGCCCGGCGCCGGCTGGCCGACGTCGACGCCGCCGTCACCGCCGTGGAGGCCGGCACCTACGGCCGCTGCGAGACCTGCGGGCGGTCGATCGCCCCCGAGCGCCTCGAGGCCCGTCCCGCAGCGCGCACCTGCATCGACTGCGCGCGCTGAGCCCGGGCGCCGTTCCGCTACCGCCGTCGCGGGTAGCCCTGGGTCGTGACCCTGACGCTTCTCCGGGCAAGATCCGCCCGCGGCCGGTCCGCCGCGGGCAGTCGTCCCGGCGGGCGCATCCTCCGGGTCCTGCTCGCGGCCGTCGTGGTGGGTGGATGCTCGCTTCCCCCTGAAGCGGCAGAGCGCGACTCCCTGTCCACAGCAACACCGGAGCAGGGGTGGCG
>JBBSKB010000056.1:0-22266 GCA_038256725.1 Mycobacteriales bacterium
AGCCGCCAGGCCCACGGCGTCGGCGCGCAGGTCCTGGTATCGCGGCGCAGCCCACTTCTTCTCCTTGGGCAGGTTCACCCAGAGCTGGAAGCCGTGGAAGAGGCCGCCGCTGACGATGAGCTCCTCGGGTGGCTTCTCGATGTGCAGGACGCCGCCGCCCTCGGTCATCCACTGGGTGTCCCCGTCGGTGATCGTGCCTCCGCCGCCGCGGGAACCGGCGTGCTCGAACGTGCCGTCGAGGAGGTAGGTGACGGTCTCGAAGCCGCGGTGGGGGTGCCAGGACGTGCCCTTCGGCTCCCCGGGGGCGTACTCGACCTCGCCCATCTGGTCCATGTGGATGAACGGGTCCAGATCGCGGAGGTCGACCCCGGCGAACGCGCGGCGCACCGGGAAGCCCTCGCCCTCGAACCCGGAAGGCGCCGTGGTGATCGAGCAGGTCCGGCGGCGGACGGTGCGCGGCGCGGGCAGCGGGATCCGCGGCAGGGTGGTGGTGTCCTCGACGGAGCCCGTCTGGTTTCGGCTGCTCCCGGACGGGACACCGTCGGACCGTGCCGGACCTGATTCCTCCCCGGCTCGGTTGCCCGAAGCGGATGGTCTTCGGCCCGTGCGGCGGGGTCCGGAGCGACGCGCGCTGCGAGGTCGCCGAGCACGAGTGCGTCTTCCTGGACGGGCCGCTCCCGGCCTGGCCGGAGCCGCCCGTCGCCGCGGCCGCGACCAGCGGGCTGCTGACCGCGGCGGCCTCCGGTCCGGTGGTGCTCACCGACCTCACGACGGCGCCCTTCGACGCCGGCTCGGTCCGCCGGGTGGTCGAGCTGCTCGCGCCGGTCTCCGACGCGCTGCTCGCCGGCGAGCACGCCAACCGGCCGGATTTCCCCCCGACGATGCTGGCCGCCCTCGTGCACGGCGCCGGTGGTCGGCTGTGGACCACGCTCGCCTGCCGGGACCGCAACCGGGTCGTGCTCGAGCAGGAGCTGGCCGGGCTCGCCGCGCTCGGGGTGGACGGAGTGCTCTGCGTGACCGGCGACGCCCGCGGCCCCGGCGTCGCGGCGGCCGCGACCCAGGTGTTCGACCTCGACGGTCCGCGGCTGGCCGCGCTCGCCGCGGGGATGGGGTTGCCGGTCGCGGTGCCGGAGTCGCCCGAGGCGCCACCCGTCGCCGTCCGGCCGGCCCGCGTCGCGGAGAAGCAGCGGACCGGCGCGCAGCTCTGCGTGCTCAACCACGCGAGCAGCCCGGCGCGGGTGGCCGAGTTCGTGGCCGCAGCCCGGGCCGCCGGCGCGACGCTGCCCTTCGTCGCCGGGGTCGCCGTCTACGCCGACGAGCGCTCGGCGCGGGTGCTGCAGCGCTTCCCCGGGCTGAACCTGGACGACGACCGGGTCGAGCAGGTGCTGGCCTCGGCCGATCCGCGGGCGGCCGGCATCGCCGCTGCCGTCGAGGAGGCGCGGGCGCTGCTCGCGGTGGACGGCGTGGTGGGGGTGAACCTCTCCGGGATGGGCTCGGGGCGGGGCGCGGACGACGGCGCGCGGGTCAAGGCCGCCGTCGCGATGGAACTGAGAGGGAGACCGTGAGCGAGCTCGCGAGCGAGGCGATGGAGGCGGAGTTCGACACCGTCGCCGGCTGGACCGAGGAGGCCGTGCGGGCGCTCGGCCCCAGCTACGCCATCCCGGCGGGGTGCAGGGGGAGCGGCAGCGAGGGCGCGCTGCGCTGGCTGGCCGACCGGCTGGACCTCCGGCCGGGCAGCCGGGTGCTCGACGCCGGCGCGGGTGTCGGCGGGCCCGCCGCCTGGCTGGCGGCCGAGCGGGGGGTCCGGCCGGTCTGCGCGGAGCCGATGGTCGCGGCGGTGCGGGCTTCCCGCCGGTTGTTCGGCCTGCGCTCGGTCGTCGCGATGGGGCAGCAGCTGCCGTTCACCGGCGGGTCCTTCGACGCAGCGGAGTGCCTCGGCGTCCTGGACACCACGCCGGACAAGGCCGGCGCGCTCGCCGAGCTGCGCCGGGTGCTGGCCCCCGGCGCCCGGCTCGGCCTGCTGGTCTTCGTCGCCGACGGCCCGCTCCCCTCACCGGCTCCCGAGGGCAACGAGTTCCCGTCCGAGGCGGAGACCCGCGCGCTGCTGGCCGCTGCCGGCTTCGACGTCGTCGGGACCGCGGAGGCCGACCTCTCCGACAGCCCGGCCGAGTGGACCCGGGCCGCGGACGCCGTCGACGCCGAGGTGGCCCGGCGGCACGGCGACGACCCGACGTTCCGGCAGGCGGAGGAGAACTCTGGCCGGGTCGGCCGGCTGCTCTCCGACGGCGCGCTGCGGCCCTGGCTGGCGGTGGCGGTCGCCCGCTGAGCGGCCTGTGGTCCGAGGCGGGGGGTCCGAGGTCGGGGACAGCTCACCGCTGGGCGACCCCGCGCTCGCCCAGGAAGGACAGCGGATCGGTCGGGACGCCGTCCACCAGCACCTCGAAGTGCAGGTGGCAGCCGGTCGAGTCGCCGGCGGAGCCGACGCGGGCGATCTGCTGCCCGGCCGATACGGGCTGCCCGACGACCACCAGCAGGTCGTCGGCCGCCATGTGCCCGTACCGGGTGACCAGGCCCTCCCCGTGGTCGACGACCGCCAGATTCCCGTAGCCGGACGCCGGGCCGGACCGGACCACGATCCCCGCGGCCGCGGCCACGATCGGGGCGTCGCAGCCGGGTGCGAGGTCCAGTCCGGCGTGCTGCTGCCGGCCCGCGCCGGTGGGGCTCCCCCGCGCTCCGAAGCCGCTGGTCAGCGGCCCCGCGGCGGGGGTCGTCCAACCGTCGGTCACCCGCCCCGACGGCGCGATGCCCGTGCACGGCAGGAAACCGGTCCCGGGGGCGAGGCCGGTCAGCGGCTCCCCGGCCAGCGCGGTCATGACCTCGAGGGCGGAGTCCCACCACCGCGTGTAGTGGTAGGGGTCGGCGTTGTGCTGCGTCCGGTGCGCGGCGATGGTCGGCGGCAGCGTCTGCCAGCCCGGGACCGCGAGCAGGGCGCGGAAGAAGCTGGTGGCCGAGGTGATCGGGTCCATCCGGTCGGCGTAGCTGCCCCAGGCGCCGTTGGCGCGCTGCTGGAACAGCCCACGGCTGTCCGGTCCGACGGCGTCCCCGTGGTCCACGACCAGCAGCGAGGATTCGCCCATGGCGGTCATCACGCCGATGGCCTGGCCGCGGGCGTCGACGCCGAGCGCCTGTCCGGTCAGGACGATCGCGGCGGCGTTGGCCAGCTGAGGGCCGCTGAAGCCGGCGACGGAGCCCGCCGGCACGCCGGCCACGGATGCCGACCCAGCCACCGGATGGCACGCGGACGCGTGGTCGCCGTCGCTGCTCAGCAGCAGGACCGCGCTGATCAGGCCGCCGGCCACCACGACGGGCGCCAGCAGGGCGGCCAGCGAGGCGCGCATCACGGGGCGGCTCGCTCGGCTTCCGAGGCCGGGACCTGCGTGATCCGCTCCACCAGCCACGGTGCGCCGCCGCCCTCGCGGACCAGCAGCACGGCGTACTCCCCGGCGTCGGTGGGGACGAAGACCGTCGCGAGGAAGGCACTGGGACTATCGCCGGTCCGGGCCGGGCCGGTCACCTCGCGGGCCGGGACCTCGACGGGATCGGTACCCGCGTACGCCTCGGCCGCGGCTGGGCTCAGCAGCGGCGACAGCTCCGCCCACCACTGGCCTGGGTCGAGCTGCGGGCGGGCGAACGCCGTGACGGCCGCCGTGCCGCGAGCCAGTGCTGCGTCCCGGGACGGCGCGTCGTCGGTGGGCTGGGGCAGGGGAGCGGGGAGCGGCTCGGCGCCGTGCCCGGACACCGGTGGGGTCGGAGCGGCCGTCGCCGCATCGGCCGGGCCGGCGTCCCGGGGCTCGCTCGCGCAGCCGCCGAGCAGCAGGACCGCGACCACCGGGAACGATGCGGCGGCCCACCGGCACGTCCGACGGGCCGGTGGCCGCGTCCCGATGCTGAGCACTGTGCGCACCGCCTCTCGTCGGCCGGCCCTGGTGCCCGGGTGCTCCAAGGAGTAGAGCCGCCGGGGGCGGCACCGAGGCACCCCCAATGTGGGGCGTTGCCACGCGTCCGCCGGCGAACGAGCGTGGTTCCCGATCGACGACCGGCGTCCCGGCACGGGTCGCCGCGACCGCGGGAGGAAGCACATGACCACGCTGCTCGCCGGCGCTGTCACAGCGCAGGCCGTCGTGGACCCCGGCGAGGGGGTCGCACCCCCCGGCTCGGAAGGCATCGTCACGATCGTCCAGTGGGTCGCGTGGATCGCGCTCGCCGTCTGCGTGCTCGGCGTCCTCCTCGTGGGAGGGCGGATGGCCCTGGCCCACCGCCGCGGTGAGGGGGCCGCCTACGCCGCCGAACTCGGCTTCGTGCTCGGGGGAGCGGTCCTCGTCGGCTCCGCTTCCGGTCTGATCGCGGCGCTGGTGTGACCGGGCGCCCCCGCCGTCGCGAGCTCCCGGTTGCGTGATGGCCGACGACCTCGCCCCCGTGGACGTGACCCCTCCTCCTGCTCCGACGACGCCGACCCCCACGCCGACCCCCGTGCCGACTCCGACGCCGACTCCGACTCCGACTCCGACTCCGACGCCGACGCCGACCCCGACGCCGACGCCGACGCCCGAGCCGACCCCGGCACCGTCTCCGCCCCCGGCTGACCCGACGCCGACGCCGCCACCGGTCGCCCCGGCACCGGCTCCGACGCCGGCTCCGGCACCCACACCGGCTCCCACACCGGCTCCCACGCCGGCTCCGCCACCACCGCCGGTCGACGCGGCCCCTCCGCCTCCGCCTCCGCCGCCCGCCGACCCGGCCGTGCCCCCGCCGCCGTCGGCCGATCCGGCCGCTCCGCCACCGCCGCCAGCCGATCCGGCGGTGCCCCCGCCGTCCCCTCCCGGGGAGTCGGCCGTCGTGCCACCGGGCGCGGAGGCCGCCGGCGCGGTTCCCCTACCGGCTGCGCCCGGCTCCCGCTCGCTCGACGGGCCGCTGCCCGTCCCCGACGTCTCGGACTTCGTGGGCGCCGTCGCGCAGACCGACGTCCCCGGGAACGGGTCGCACGCGGGCGCCTCCGGCCTCACCGTCTTCAGCGATCCGACCATCCCCGTCGCCAGCTCCACCGTGGCGGACGCGACGGGTGACCCGCTCCAGGAGCTCGCACGCGCGGTGATCGAGGGCGCGGAGGACGCGCTCGCGGCCGTGGCGCGGCTGTGGGCGGACCCGCCCTCGCCGGGCATCGGGACGCCGGGCGCGGACGGTGGGGTCGAGCCCTCCGAAGCGGTGGGCATGCTGCAGAGCTCGCTGTCCTGGTACACGGCCGGGATCGCGGTGGTCGCGGTGCTGATCGCGGCGGGCCGCATGGCCTGGCAGCGCCGCGGGGAACCGGCCGCCGACTTCCTGCGCGGGCTGCTCACGCTGGTGCTCGTGACCGGAGCCGCGGTCACCGCGGTCACGCTCGTCGTCGGCGCAGCCGACGCGTTCTCCCTCTGGGTGCTCGACCAGGCGACCGACGACGTCGAGGCGAGCTTCGTCGACCTGGTCGCCCTGCCCGACACGGGGGGCATGCCGGTGGTGCTGACCATCCTGGTCGGCAGTGCCGTGATGCTCGGCGCCGTCCTCCAGGTCGTGCTGATCATCGCCCGGGGAGCGGTCCTCGTGGTGCTGACCGGCGTCCTGCCGCTGACCGCCTCGGCCACGAGCACCGCCACCGGCCGGGCGGTGTTCACCCGCACCCTGACGTGGGTCGCGGCGTTCGTGCTCTACCAGCCGGTCGCCGCGATGATCTACGCCACGTCCTTCCTGATCGCCCCCGATCCGAACCGGTCCCCGGTGGTCGCAGCGCTCACCGGCACGACCTTCCTGGCCCTCGCCCTCGCCGCGCTGCCGGCGCTCCTCCGTGTGCTCGCGCCGGTGATGACCGCCGCGACCTCGACGAGCCGGGGCGCGCACGCGGGGAGCCGGCTGCCCTCCGGGGCCCGGCCGGTGCCACCGGTGACGCTGGCCGGAGCCCAGGTGGTCCGCAGCGGTTCGGGCTCCGCCCGCGCCGCCTCGCTGGGCACTGCCGGCGCCCTGCCGCCGCGCACCGCGCCGCGTTCGATCGGCGCCGCCCCGGTGTCCGACGGAATCGGTCGGCCGCACCGCGGCACCCACCGGCAACCGGTGCTCGAGATCCCGGGCGAGGTCCAGGATCCGCGCACCCGCGCGGGGCAGCCGGGGGACGACGGTCGTCGGCTGCCCGCTCCCCGACCGGGCGCAGAGGAGGGGTCCTCGTGACCGCCCCCAGCGCACCCGCGGAGTCGCGCACCTACGGCAACTGGCGGCGTCCGACCAGTGCCGGTCTCGGCAGCCTCGGCCTGCTCGGCACGGGTCTGCTGCTGGCCGGACTGGTGGCGGTGATCGGCGCGGTGGCCGTCGGCGGCCTCCGCTGGGCCGTTGCCGTCGCCGCGGTCCTCGGTCTGCTCATGACGCTGCTGACCGTGCGGGACCGCCACCACCGGTCCGGCGTCCAGCGGCTGTCCGCCCGTCTCGGCTGGGCCCGCGCCCGGCGCTCCGGAGCACACCTCTACCGCTCCGGCCCGCTCGGCCGGACGCCGGGGGGCGCCTGTCAGCTGCCGGGACTGGCCGCGGGCTCGCTGCTCTCCGAGTGGCCGGACCCGACGGGCCGGGACTTCGCCCTGGTCAGCCACCCCGCGACCCGCCACGTCACCGTCGTCCTGGCCACCGAGCCCGACGGGGCGTCGCTGGTGGACGAGGAGCAGGTGGACGTGTGGGTGGCGCACTGGGGGGCGTGGCTCGCGTCGCTGGGCCACGAGCCGGGCCTGGTGGCCGCGTCGGTGACCGTCGAGACCGCGCCCGACTACGGGAACCGGCTGCGCCGGGAGATCGACACCCACCTCGATCCGCACGCGCCGGCGGTGGCCCTGGCGATGCTGCAGGAGGTGGTCCGCGACTACCCGGCCGGGTCGGCCACGGTGACGGCCTTCGTCAGCCTCACGTTCTCCATGGCCGGCCGCGGCCGGAGCCGGAACCGCCCGCTCGAGGAGACCGCCCGGGACGTCGGGTCGCGGCTGCCCGGGCTCGTGGCCGGGCTCGGCGCGACGGGAGCCGGCGCGGTCCGGCCGGTGACCGCCCGGGAGTTGTGCGAGGTGGTCCGGGTGGCCTACGACCCGTCCGCCGCCCGGCCGCTCGACGAGGCGCACGCCCGGGGTGACGCTCCCGACCTGCGGTGGTCCGACGTCGGACCCGTCGCAGCGGAGGCCGGGTGGGGCTGGTACCGCCACGACGGCGCGGTGTCGGTGACGTGGTCGATGACGGCGGCGCCTCGCGGCGAGGTGTTCTCCTCGGTGCTGAGCGACCTGCTGTCGCCGCACCCGGACGTCGACCGCAAGCGGGTCACGCTGCTGTACAAGCCGATGGACGCCGCCCGGGCCGCCCGGCTGGTCGAGCAGGACCGGCGCAACGCCTCCTTCCGCGCGGCGTCCTCGTCCCGCCCGACGGCCCGGGTGGTGCTCGAGCAGGGGGCGGCCCAGCTGACGGCCGAGGAGGAGGCGCGGGGCGCCGGCCTGGTCGGGTTCGGGATGCTCGTCACGGCGACCGTGGCCGAGACCGACCTGCTGGACGACGCGCGGGCCGCCGTGGACGCCGCGCGTGCGGCCATCGAGAACCTGGCGGCCACCGCGCGCAGCCAGTTGCGTCCCGTCTACGGATCCCAGGACTCGGCCTTCGCCGCTGCGCTCCCGCTCGGCCTCGTGCTGGACGCCCACCTGACCGTGCCCCGCGAGTTCCGGGAGTCGCTGTGAGCCGCACCCGCCGCCCCCGTCCGTCGACGGCGGCGCCGGCGCCCCCGGCGCGGGGCTGGCCGGGGCGCGGCGGGGGAGCGGCCACCTACGTCCAGGCGCCGGACGAGTGGCGGGCGACGACCGTGCAGGCGTGCGGGCTGTGGCCGTTCGCCGCGGGCACGGGGACGCCCATGATCGGGGTGCCGCTGGGACGCAACCTCCTGTCCGGCGCGACGCTGTGCTGCGATCCGGTCAGCTGGTTCCAGCGGGCGAACCTGATCAGCAGCCCGTCCGTCTTCGTGCTGGGCAAACCGGGGCTGGGCAAGTCCACCGTCGTCCGGCGCATGGCGCTGGGCCTCGCCGCCTACGGCGTGATGCCGCTCGTGCTCGGCGACCTGAAGCCGGACTACGTCGACCTCGTCGAGGCGATCGGGGGTCAGGTGGTCACCCTCGGTCCGGGGCGGGGCCACCTCAACGTCCTCGACCCCGGTGAGGCGGGCGCAGCGGCGCTCCGGCTGACGGGTGACGCCCGGAGCCAGTTGCTCGCCGATGCACACGGTCGCCGGCACGCGATCGTCTCCGCGCTGATCACGGTCATGCGGTCCGCGCCACCGAGCGATCGCGAGGAGACGGTGCTCGACCGTGCCCTCCGGGTGCTGGACGACACGCACGACTCGGCCCGGCTGGGGGCGCCCACCCTCCGGCACCTGCTCGAGGTGCTGCGCGCCGCACCGGAGGACGTGCGGGCCGCGGCGCTCGACCGCGGTGACCGCGCCCGCTACGACGACGTCACCGAGGACCTGGAGGCGACGCTCGTCGGCCTGACCGGCGGTGGGCGGCTGGGCCGCATCTTCGCCGAGCCCACCACGACGCCGATGCGCCGCGACGTCCCCGTCGCCTTCGACGTCTCCAGCATCGACGACGCGCAGAACGACCTGCAGGCCGCGGTCCTGCTGGCCTGCTGGTCCTACGGCTTCGGTGCGGTCAGCGTGGCGCACGCCCTCGCCGACGCCGGCCTGGAACCCCGACGGCACTACTTCGTCGTCCTCGACGAGCTGTGGCGGGCGCTCCGTGCCGGGCGGGGGATGGTGGACCGGGTGGACGCGCTGACCCGGCTCAACCGGCAGCGCGGCGTCGCCTTGGCGATGGTCAGCCACACCATGAGCGACCTCCTCGCGCTGCCCAGCGAGGAGGACCGGATGAAGGCGCGCGGCTTCGTCGAGCGCTCCGGGATGGTGATCTGCGGCGGGTTGCCGTCGGCCGAGATGCCGATGCTCACCTCCGCGGTGCCGCTCTCCCGCGCCGAGCAGGACCTGCTCATCGGATGGCAGGACCCGCCGGCCTGGGATCCGGCACTCGGGGCCCAGTCGGAGCCACCCGGCCGCGGCCGGTTCCTCGTCAAGGTGGGTGGCCGTCCGGGGATCCCGGTGCAGGTGGCGCTCACCGGGGTCGAGCGCGAGCTCAACGACACCAACAAGATCTGGCACGAGCTGTCCCGGGCCGGCGGGCCGGCGCACGGAGCACCCCTGCGGAGCGACGACCCGCTCCGCGGCTGAGACCCGGGCCCGCCGGCCCGCCGTTCAGCAGCGGTCCACCGGCAGGGCCCCGGGCGACGGCCACACCCGGGTGCGGACCAGCCCGCTGACGTCTGCGACCGGCACCGGGCCGAAGTCCCGCGAGTCGATCGACAGGTCGCGCTCGTCGCCCATGAGGAACAGTGCGCCGGCGGGGACGGTGGTGGTCCTCGACCAGACGCCGTCCATGCCCTCGGGGTCGATCGACGGCTCGCAGGCGGCGGCGCCGTTGACCAGGAGGACACCCTCCTGGATGGCGACCCGGTCCCCGCCGAGCGCCACGACCCGCTTGATCAGCTGCTCGCCGGTGACCGGGGACCGCACGGCCACGACGTCGCGGCGGGAGAACGTCCGGGAGCCGTGCTCGACCAGCACGAGGTCACCGTCGCGGATCGTCGGGAACATGCTCGCCGAGGAGACCCGGACGACCTGGACCGGCAGCACGCCGGCGACCGATGCGGCGACCAGCAGCGCGAGGACGACGGCCACCCCGGTCGCCCACCGTCGGACCGCCCGCCCCCACCTGGCGCGGGTGGCGGCGGGCATCAGGCGAGGACGCCGGTGAACCAGGCGACCCAGGCGAGCGCGCCGAGCGCCAGGAGCGAGTTCGCCGCACGACGCCGATGGGTTGCAGGCAGCAGCGCGGTGAGCGCGAGCACGGTGACCAGCTCGACCGCGACGGTGACCGTGCCGAGCAGTCCGGGCGTCGAGCCGGCCTCCGCCGGCGCCAACCCGAGCGCGACCGGGCCCGCCGGCCCGGAGGAGCCGTCGTGGGCCGCGCCGTGCGTCGCGGAGCCCGTCGCCCCGTGGTGGTCCGCGCCGACGACGCCCGCCAGGAGATCGGTCGTGTGCACCACCAGGTACAGCAGCACGAGCCCGACCGTGGCGGCCAGGACGGCGGCGACCGGCCGCGGGGGGCGCCCGATCCGGGTGACCGAGCCCACCGCCAGCCAGGCGCCCGCGCCGAGCTGCGCGGCGGCGACCACCAGGAAGAAGCCAGCGACGACGTCACCCGCGTCCAGGTGGTCGGCGGCGGCTGCGACGTGCAGGCCCCCGGCGGCCGCGAGCCCTCCCGCGGCGATCCAGCCCCAGTGCGGCCTCGGGCCGGCCCGGTCCCCGGCGGCCTCGGTCCGGGGCAGCAGCGTGGTCATCGAGGGGCTCACATCGCCAGCGGCGCCGGGCCGGGCATGGGCCGTGCGGTGTTGATCGGGTCGCACTCCGCGTCGTGCCCGCCGATCTGGAACTGGGTCATCATGTCGTGGTCCTCGTGCGTGAGGTTGTGGCAGTGGATCATGAAGCGGCCGTGCGTCCCGCCGGGCTTCGAGAACTGCATGAGGAGCTGGACCTTCTCGCCCTCCCCGATGTAGACCACGTCCTTGGGCCCGTTCTCCTCGGGACGCGGCGGCCGGCCGTTGCGGCTCAGCACGCGGAAGTCGACGAAGTGGATGTGCAGGGGGTGGAACCAGCCGCCCGAGCGGTTGTCGACCTCCCAGATCTCCACGTCGCCGGGCTGGGGGTTGGCGAAGACCGGTTCGAAGCCGCCCGCGACGACGTCCTCCCAGGTCCTGTCGTCGATCGTCCATTCGTTGGTGACGTCGTCGTGCTTCAGGCGCATCTGCCGCTTCTTCCTGGCCTGGGCGGGCAACAGGTTCATGACCGGGTGGATGTGCTCGGGGGGGAGCAGTACCGGGGGCAGGGCGTCGTTGCTCTGGTCGGTGGCCGGTCCGGACACCTGGAACTGCATCACCTTGCCGGTGTTGTCGTAGTCCTTGGCGTTCTTGACGCCGCGGTTGACCAGCTGGATCTTCTGGCCGGCCGTGATGGCGCGGAAGTCGACGACGACCTCGTACCGCTCCGCCATGCCCACGAGCAGCTCGGTGACGGCGATCGGCGCGCTGACGAGCCCGCCGTCGGTGGCGATCACGTGCATGGGCTGGCCGTTGCTCAGCCGGAGCCGCAGCCCGCGGGAGATCGACGCGTTGAGGATGCGGAACCGGTAGGTGCGCTGCTCGACCGCCATCGTCGGCCACGGCCTGCCGTTCACCAGGATCACGTCGCCGAAGAGGCTGCTGTGGTCGTCGTCGTCCCACATCAGGGCCCCGTCCTGGGCGAACATCACGTCCCCGATGGTCAGCGGGACGTCGTACCTGCCCCGGGGGAGGCCCAGCGCGCTCTCGAACCCGTCGGTCACGTGGTACTGGCCCGCGAGGCCCATGTAGACGTTCTCGGCCGTGTGGTGCACGCCGTGGTCGTGGTACCAGAGCGTGCGTGCCTCGCAGGAGTTCGGATAGACGTAGTCCTTCCACTGGCCGACGCCGCCCGGCCCCGGGTAGGTGAGGTCGGAGGCGTAGCCGTCGTACTGCGGCTCCGAGGGCATCCCGTGCAGGTGCGTGGAGGTCCACGGCACGTAGCCCAGCGTGGGATGGGTCGGCGGCAGCGCGTTGATCTGCCGCACGACGCTGGGACGGTCCCGGGTCGCCTTGATGGTGGGGCCCGGGACGAGGCCGTTGTACCCCCACAGCGGCGTCTGCACCCCGGGCAGGATCTCCCCGACGAACGGGGCCTGGACGATCCGGTAGTAGTCCGTGGTCAGATCGCTACGGACCGGGGGGAGGACCGGCGGGACGGTGAAGGGAACCGTGTAGGGCCGGGGGAGCTTGCTGCTCGCGATCCGCGAGGCGCTCTTCGCAGACACCGAGGCCTGCCACGGCAGGGCCAGCGCGGCGGCACCGAGGACGGACGCCTTCAACGCGTCCCGGCGGCTCAGGGCGGGGATGTTCATCGGGTCGACTCCTGTTCACCGACTGACGGAATCCGGTCGGTGGCAGCACCCTGCTGCGGTGGATCGGCGCCGCCCAGCCCTCACCAGGGGGCCGGTACTCCCCCGTTCAGGGGGTCGCGCGGGTCGGCGTCACGGCACGTGACCGGCCGGTAGCGTCGCCGTCACCGAGGCGCCGCCGCCCGGGAGTCCGCCGAGCTCCAGGCTGCCGCCGACGTCGCGGATCCGGTCCGCGACGAGCCTCAGGCCGAGGTGGCCCTCGCTGTGCCGGTCGATGCCGGTCGCGGGGAAGCCCACCCCGTCGTCGCTCACGGTGAGTCGCACCGCCGGCGCCCAGCCGTACGCGACGGTCCGGACCTCGATCCACACGGTGGCCGCCCCGGCGTGGCGGCCGACGTTCGCGAGCAGTTCCTTGGCCGTCCGGTAGAGCACGGCAGCACTGTCCGGGCTCAGCTCCGGGATGGGGTCGACGCGGACGTCGACGGTGACGCCGCGGTTCCGCAGCGGCCCGGCCAGGTCCTCCAACGCCGGCTCCAGGCCGTCGGCCTCCAGGTCCGGCGGGTACAGATCGACGATGAGCCCGCGGAGCGACCGCACGGCGTTCCGCACCGCGTCGACGAGCCGGTCCACGGTGGGCTGGCGGTCCTCCGGCACGCTGGCGCGCAGCGCGCTGAGTCCGTAGCTGACGCCGGCGAGATCCTGCACCGGACCGTCGTGCACGTCCGCCGCGATGGCCCGGCGGTCGCGTTCCGAGGCGGTCAGGGTGCGCGCCATGAGTTCGGCTCGCTCGGTCTCCTGCCGGCGCAGCCGGCGGGCCAGGGAGGTGGCGATGGGCAGCTGGATCAGCTGCAGGACGACCAGTGCGCCCACGGCGAGCGGGATCATCTGGCCGCGGAACCGGGCGGCCTGCTGCTCGATGCCGTCATAGCTGAAGTACGCCTCGACGACCACCCGCTCGTCGTCCAGGTCGACGGGGACGTAGACCTCCACCAGCGGTGCCTCGGCACCGTGGTCATACAGCGGCTCCGGCTCGTCGTCCTCCTCGGTGATGCCGGAGACGGTCCGGCCGCCGGCGGCGGCCCTGATGTCGGCCGTCAGCTCGTACCGCTCGCCGACCGCCTCCTGCTCGCTCGAGAAGAGGATCTTCCCGTCGGCGCTCCAGATGACGACCATCGTCATCGATCCGTCGCTGAGGCGGTTGGCGATGGTGCGTGCGAGCTCCTCCTGCTGGCCGGGCACACCTGCCAGCGCCCCGTCCAGGAGGGGCGCCAGCAGCAGGCGGGTGAACCGGGTCGCCGAGGACTCGGCCTGGTCGACCGCGTTGGCCCGGGCGATCCGGTCGCTCACCAGGACGGTCGTAGCGGCGACGGCGACGAGCACCAGGAGCGGGACGACGACGAACGCCACGACTTCCAGGCGCACCCACGAGCGCGCGCGTCGCCGGAGCGGCCCGCCGGTTCCCGGACCGCCCGGCTCCCCCGTCGGAGCCGACATCGTCGGCTCAGTGCTCGTACGCGCGGCCCAGCAGGCCGAACTGCTGACCCTTGAGCACCGCTTCGATCTGGGAACGGGCGCCCAGTTTGGCGTGCAGCGACTTCACGTAGCCGCGGACGGTCTCCTGGGCGATCCCCAGCACCCGGGCGATGGCCTTCACCTGCATCCCCTGACCGAGGCAGTCGAGGACCTGCTGCTCCCGCCGGGTGAGCTCGGGCCGGTTCTCGCGGCTGACCCGGGGCGTCGGCAGCTCCGCGCGGTCGCCCGTGAACGCGGACGGCGCGACGAGCATCTGGCCGGCCCGCACACGTCCGAGCACGTCCAGCATCTCGGCCAGCGAGCCGTTCTTCGGGATGAACGCCGATGCCCCGGCCTGCGCCGCGCGCACCACCCAGTCAGGATCCCGGTGGGCGGTGACCACGGCGATGACGGCCTCCGGCGCCACCTCGCGGATACGACGGGTGGCCGAGAGGCCGTCCTCCCGCGGCATCTGGATGTCCATCACGACGACGTCCGGGTGCAGCTCCTCGGCCATGCTCACGGCGTCGGCGGCCGAGTGGGCGATCCCCACGGACGTCATGCCGGCGGAGACGAGCGCGCCGGTGAGCAGCTCCGCGAACGTCCGGTGGTCGTCGACGACCAGGACGCGCACGCCGTGGGCCACGGCGGGCGGGTCCGACTGGGTCAGCGTCATCCTCGTTGTGTCCTCGCTCGTCGTAAAGCGTCGGCGCCTGGCCGGGAGGAGCACATCTGACTGGTTCCGCAATTGGTTGGGAAGCCCGATCGTCGGGTTTGGGACCAAAGACCCTCCTATTCGGGTGACCATTCTGCGCGGTCGCCACTTTCCGTGCCCGTGAAAGGCGTTTCCGTGAGAAAGGGCAGCTGGGCCCGGTGCGGCGAACCGCGCCCTGCGGCCCAGGCGGTGCCGCCTCCGGCCACCGCGCGCACGTGGAGGGGCAGCGCCTCGGGATCGGCGTCCTTGAGCAGGTAACCGACGACCCCGATCTGCCGTGCCTCGCGGACCGCGGCCGCGGACAGGGTGGCGGTCAGGACGACCACCCGGGCCGCCGGCTGGACGGCCAGCAGCCGTCGAGCCGCCTCCAACCCCCCGACCCGGGCCATCGCCAGATCCAGGATCACCACGTCGGGGCACGTCCGTCCAGCGGCCTCGACGACCTCGTCGCCGTCGGTGCACTCCGCGACGACGGTGATGTCACCGCCGGCGGTCAAGAGGTCGACCAGCGAGCTGCGGACGAACTCGTTGTCGTCCGCGAGGAGCAACCGGATCATGCCGTCGTTCCTGCCCACGTCGGGGGAGGGCTGCTCCCCGCTGTATCGGGAGGTGCCCCTGCGGCATCCCCTGGACCCCGCTGCGTTCCGGGGCGCCCCGAGCCTGTCAGCTCCAGCAGAGCGCGACACCCCCGCGACGCGGGGTGAAGCTATCCCCCAGATGGCGGGGCTGCACCTCGGTGCGCCTTGGGGCGCCGTTGCTCTGCGTGATTCCCCGTTGCTCGACAGCCGTTCCCGCCGCGGGTCCACCGCGTCCCCGGCCGGCCGGTGACCGACGGCTGGGCCCCCCATTTGGAGGGCCGGACGGACGTACCGATCGGGGGTGTGGGCCAGGTCGGGCCGCAACTAGACACGGGGCACCGGTCAGCTGTCGGCCGGACGTCGGGCCTCCGACGGGGTCTCAAGCCCCGCTCCGAGGCCCGGCGCCCGCCCGACCGCGGCGTCACTCACGGTCAACCTGCCCACAGGGAGCGGTCATGCACGCAAGCGCGAGAGGTCGCACAAGGCGGGGGCGCACCCACCGGTCGCCGTTCCGGGAGGTGGCCGTGCTGGCCGTCGCCTCGGTGGTGATGGCCACGCTGGGCACGGGAGCGCTGGTCAGTCCGGCCGCCGGCGCCCCGGTGGGCAGCGGCTTCACCGTCAACGAGGCGGACATCGCGTTCATCCTCAATCAGATCAAGATCGCCGAGCGCCACTCGGCGACGTACGACGACATCCCGAACGACCCCTGCGGCACCCTGGTCGGACCCGGACCCGCACAGGTCCCCGACCGGCTGACCACCTACGGCCTGCGCACGGTCGACGGCTCGTGCAACAACCTGTTCCCGGGCCGGGAGACCTACGCGGCCGCGGACCAGGTCTTCCCGCGGCTGACCGAACCGGACTTCCGCTCCGCCGAGAACGTGCCGCAGGGCTTCGGTCCGCCCGGACCGTCCACCTACCTGGGCAGCGGCAACGTCTTCGACTCCCAGCCCCGGGTCGCCAGCAACCTGATCGTCGACCAGACGTCGACCAACCCGGCGGCGGTCATCGCGGCCCTGAACCCGGTGCGCTCGCAGAGCGGCGATCCGAGCGCCGTCCCGTGCACCACCGAGCCGACCGACCCGCAGGACCCCACCAGCGGACTTCCGGCGGGCTGCACCCCCGCGCACCAGACGCTGTTCATCCCGAACATCACCACCGACGTCGGGCTGTCCCCGCCGTACAACTCGTGGTTCACCTTCTTCGGGCAGTTCTTCGACCACGGCGTCGACCAGACCGTCAAGAGCGGCTCGGCTGTGTTCGTCCCGATGCGGGCAGACGACCCCCTGATCGCCGGCCCGGACCACATCGCCGGCAATGCCGACGACCTGCCGGCCCGTCAGCGGTTCATGGTGCTCACCAGGGCCCAGAACCAGGGCGGCGGCCAGCAGGACGCCACCAACACCGACTCACCGTGGGTCGACCAGTCCCAGACCTACACCTCGCACTCCTCGCACCAGGTCTTCCTGCGCGAGTACCAGCTGGTCGGCGGCCGGCCGGTCTCGACCGGCATGCTGCTCGGTGGTCTGCCGGCCGGTGAGACCTACACGGGTTCCCCCGACGGACGGGACGGCCTCTCCACCTGGGCGTCGACCAAGAAGCAGGCCGCCCAGAAGCTGGGCCTGCTGCTGGAGGACAAGGACGTCCTGAACGTCCCGATGCTGGCTGCCGACCCGTACGGCAACTTCATCCCCGGCCCGGCCCGTGGCCTCCCGCAGTACGTCACCCTCGACAACACCCTGGTCGAGGGTGACCTGACCACCCCCGTCCCCGTGCCGGTGAACGTCCGGTATTTCGACACACCGTTCCTGACCGACATCGCGCACAACGCCGACCCGTCACCCAAGGACACGGACAACAACCCCGGCACCCCCGCGGTGACCCCGCAGCCGGACGCCGACAACACCCCGACGGCCGACTTCGCCGCTCAGGCACCCGGCACCTACGACGACGAGATGCTCGACGCGCACTTCGCCTGCGGTGACGGCCGGTGCAACGAGAACATCGCGCTGTCCACCGTCCACCAGGTCTTCCACGCCGAGCACGACCGGATCGTGGACGACATCACGACGACGCTGGCCAAGCCGGGGAACGAGGCTCTCAAGGCATCCTTCTCCGCGCCGCACGTGATCGCCGGCGTGAACGAGGGCGCCGACCTCAGCTACGGCCTGGGCGGACGGCTGTTCCAGGCCGCCCGGTTCATCACCGAGATGGAGTACCAGCACCTGGTGTTCGAGGAGTTCGCGCGCAAGGTGCAGCCCGCGGTCCGCGTCTTCCGCGTCTACTCGCCGGACATGAACCCGGCCGTCACGGCCGAATTCGCCCACGCGGTCTACCGGTTCGGGCACTCCATGCTCACCGACGACGTGGACCGCCCCGGCAACTCGGTTCCGCTGCTCGACGCGTTCCTCAACCCGCCGGAGTTCTTCAACGGTCCGGGGAACACCACCTACACCCCCCGCGAGGCCGCCGGAGCCGTCGTCATGGGCGCCGCCGACCAGACCGGGAACGAGCTGGACGAGTTCGTCACGGAGACACTGCGCAACAACCTGCTCGGTCTGCCGCTCGACCTCGCGACGGTCAACATGGCGCGTGCCCGCGAGGCCGGCGTCCCGCGTCTCAACGACCTGCGCCGGCAGATCTTCGCCCGGACGAACGACGGGCAGCTGACGCCCTACGAGGACTGGTCCGACTTCGGCCAGCACCTCAAGCACCCCGAGTCGCTGATCAACTTCGTGGCCGCCTACGGCACCCACCCGAGCATCACCGGGGCCGCGACGCTCGAGGCGAAGCGCGACGCGGCGCGGGCCATCGTCAACCCGCGGCGGGGCGATCCGACCGCCATCCCGCCGATCGAGGGCGACCTCCCTCCGGAGGACGCGGGTGACTTCATGTTCGGCACCGGCGCGTGGTCGGACGCCGGCGGCGTCACCACCACGGGTCTGGACGACGTCGACCTGTGGGTCGGCGGCCTGGCCGAGGTGACCAACCTGTTCGGCGGTCTGCTCGGCTCCACCTTCAACTACGTCTTCACGACGCAGATGGAGAGCCTGCAGGACGGTGACCGGTTCTACTACCTGGCCCGGACGCCCGGCATGAACCTGCGGGCGCAGCTGGAGGGCAACTCGTTCTCGGAGCTGATCGGGCGGAACACCGACGGTGTCTCGAAGTTGAAGGCCGACTCCTTCTCCACGGCCGACTGCAAGTTCGAGCTGGGCAACCTGGTCTCGCCGGCCACCACCGGCACGATCAGCGGCCCGGGATCGGTGCAGGACGACCCGGAGTCCGAGTGCAACGAGAACCTGCTGCTGCTCAAGAACGGGCAGCGCTTCGAGTACCGGCAGCGCAACTCGGTCGATACCAGGGGCCTCAACGCCCAGGCGGTCTACAACGGCACCACCGGCGTCGACGTCGTCCAGGGCGGCAACGACAACGACACCTTCTGGGGTGACGACGGCGACGACGTCATCAAGGGCGAGGGCGGCGACGACGTGGCACTCGGTGGTGCGGGCAACGACATCATCACCGACCTGTCCGGTGCCGACGTGCTCAAGGGTGGCCCCGGGAACGACGCCATCGACAGTGGTCCCGACGACGACATCACGATGGGCGGCGACGGCCAGGACTTCATCAACGGTGGTGCGGCCGCTGCCGGCGACGTGCACTTCGCCGGGCCGGGGAACGACTTCGTCATCGGGGGCCAGGGCGCGGACACCGTGTTCGGTGACAGCGGCGACGACTGGATCCAGGGCGGTTCGGGTCAGGATCTGCTGATCGGCGATCACGGCGCGCCGTTCTTCGACGACCCCGCGCAGACCGCGCCGGGCAACGACGTCTTCATCGGTCAGGTCGGGGAGAACGACTACGACGCCGAGGGCGGCGACGACATCATGTCGGCGAACGCTGCCGTCGACCGCTTCGCCGGCGCGGCCGGCTGGGACTGGGCGATCCACCAGTACGACACGGTCGGTGCGAACGACGACATGGAGATCAACCAGAACCTTGGCCCGTTGGCGATCCAGGTCGTGGTCAACCGTGACCGGTGGCAGGAGATGGAGGGGAACTCGGGCTCCGCGTTCGACGACGTCATCCTGGGCCAGGACGACATCCCGGCCGATGTGGCCGGCGGCGGGTTCTCCGGCTGCAACGCCCTCGACCAGGCCGGCGTGGACCGGATTGCCGGGCTCGGCACCCTGGTGACGACGTTCCCGCGCACGGCGGCCTCGCTCGTCGCTGCCTCTGCAGCCGGCTTCTGCCCGCTCACCGGCAACGTCTGGGGAGAGGGCGACATCCTGCTCGGTGGCGGTGGCAGTGACACCCTCACCGGCCGGCTCGGCGACGACATCATCGACGGCGACAAGGCCCTGACGGTGCGGATCAGCGTGCGCACCAACCCGGCCGACCCGGCGTCGGAGATCGGCTCCACCGATCTGATGGAGGGCAAGGCCGTGACCGGCAACTTCGGTATCGGCACGACCAACATGACCCTGCAGCAGGCCGTCTTCGCCGGCCGGGTGGACCCGGGAAACCTGGTGGCCGTTCGTGAGACCACCAGCAAGGGCGGTGCGGGTGACACCGACACCGCGGTGTTCCGCGGGCTCCGGAACGCCTACATCATCGCGCCGATCGCCGACGGCGGGTTCACCGTCGCCGGTCCGGACGGGGTGGACACGATCCGGAACATCGAGCGGCTCCAGTTCGACGACCAGACCGTGACCATCGCGGTGCCTGCGGCCCCGACCATCGGTGTCGCGGAGGCGCTCAGTGCGAGCGCCCGGGTGAACTGGACCGCACCGCCGGCGCCGGCCGGAGCGACTCCGCTGACCAGCTACACGATCCAGGTCTTCACCGGGACCACGCTGGTCAGGACCGTCCCGGACATCCCGGCGAACGCGACCACCTCGGTGGTCACCGGGCTCACCAACGGCACCCCGTACACCTTCCAGGTCGCCGCGGTGAACCAGTTCGGGACCGGATCGTTCTCTGCGTCGTCGAACGCGGTGACCCCGGTGGTGAGCACTCCGCCCGGGGCGCCCACCAACGTCCAGCGGACGGCGGGCAATCGGTCGCTCAACGTGACCTGGACCGCTCCGGCCTCCGACGGTGGGTCCCCGATCACCTCCTACGAGGTCCAGGCCCGGGTGTACGTGTTCGGCATCTTCCCGGTCGCGGTCACCCCGTCGACGGTGGTCGTGGGCGGGGCCACCTCCGCCGTCGTCACCGGTCTCACGAACGCCGCCACGTACGACGTCCGTGTCCGGGCGCTGAACGCGGCCGGCCCGGGTGCCTACTCCCCGTTCACCGCGAGGGTCGCACTCCCCAACGTGGCCCCCGCGCCCACGGTGACCAGCGTGCCCAACGCGCCGGCGGCACCGACCGCTGTGGCGGGTGCTCGAGGAGGGGCGATCACCGCGACCGCCACCTGGACGGCTGCCACCGTCCCCGCCGGCTCCCCGCCGGTCAACGGGTACGTGGTGCGGGCGCTCCGGATGAACGGGAACGGCACGGTGGCGCAGACCATCACCTCCGCTGTCGTCCCGGCGAACAGCCGGACGCTGTCGATGACGTTGCCGGCCGGCAACTACCGGTTCACGGTGCAGGCCAACACCGCCACCGGCGCGAGCGGTCAGTCCGCCCGGTCGAACCAGGTGCGCGCCCGGTAGCCGCCGCGATGTCCTGACGGGACGGCGGTGGTCGCCCATGACCACCGCCGCCCGCCCCCTCCGGAGCGCACGCCGGCCCGGACCGCCTCGAGCGGTCCGGGCCGGCGGCTGTCGCGGGCGCCGTGCCCGACACGCGCCGGACACCTCCCCGAACTAGGTTCTCGCCCATGGCGGACCTCTTCGACGGCTACCTCCTGGGGCAGCAGTGGGACGAGATGTTCGGCGGCGTCGGCGATCCCCGGCCGGCCTACGCCGGGCTCTTCGCCTCGCTGCAGCCGATCGACGGCGAGGAGCTCGCCGCCCGGGCCGACCTGCTCAGCCAGACCTACCGCGACGCCGGGGTCACCTTCGCCCACGCCGGTGAGGAGCAGCCCTTCCCGCTGGACATCGTGCCGCGGGTCATCGGCGCCGAGGAGTGGGACGTCATCGAGCGCGGCGTCGCCCAGCGGGTGCTGGCGCTGGAGGCCTTCCTCGCCGACGTCTACGGCGCCGGCCAGGTCTTCGCCGACCGGGTGGTGCCGCGCAGCGTGGTGACGACGAGCGCCCACTTCCACCGCCAGGCGCACGGGCTGGTCCCGCCCAACGGCGTCCGCGTGCACGTGAGCGGCATCGACCTGGTCCGCGACGAGGCCGGAGACTTCCGCGTGCTCGAGGACAACCTGCGCTCGCCGTCGGGCGTCAGCTACGTCATCACCAACCGGGCGGCCATGAGCCAGGTGCTGCCCGAGCTGTTCGCCGACCACCGGATCCAGCCGGTCGACGACTACCCGACCCGGTTGCTGGCCGCCCTGAAGGCGAGCGCGCCGTCGAACGTCGCCGACCCAACCGTCGTCGTCCTCACCCCGGGCGTCTACAACTCCGCCTACTTCGAGCACGCGCTGCTGGCCCGGCAGATGGGTGTCGAGCTGGTCGAGGGCCGCGACCTGGTCTGCGCCGGCAACCAGGTCAGCATGCGGACGACGGACGGCCAGCGCCGCGTCGACGTGATCTACCGCCGGATCGACGACGAGTTCCTCGACCCGGTGCACTTCCGGCCCGACTCGGTGATCGGCTGCGCCGGCGTCCTCAACGCCGCCCGCGCCGGCCGGGTGACGATCGCCAACGCGGTGGGCAACGGTGTCGCCGACGACAAGCTGCTCTACACCTGGGTGCCCGACCTCGTCCGGTACTACCTGGGGGAGGAGCCGGTGCTGCAGAACGCCGAGACCTACCGGCTCGACGACCGCGACACCGTCGAGTGGGTGCTGGAGTCGCTGGACCAGCTGGTGCTCAAGCCGGTCGACGGCTCCGGTGGCAAGGGCATCGTCATCGGCCCGCGCGCCGACCAGCGGACGCTCGAGGAGCTGGCGGTCAAGGTGCGGGCCACCCCGCGGGACTGGATCGCGCAGAAGCCGATCGGGCTGTCCACCTGCCCGACGCTGGTGGGCGGCCGGATCGCACCGCGGCACGTGGACCTGCGGCCGTTCGCGGTCAACGACGGCGGCAAGGTGTGGGTGCTGCCCGGCGGGCTGACCCGCGTCGCGCTGCCGGAGGGCGAGCTGGTCGTCAACTCCAGCCAGGGCGGCGGGTCGAAGGACACCTGGGTGCTCAGCCGGCCGCGGCCGGTCGGCGTCCCGGACGCCCCCGACCCGCCGCGCGACCTCACGACGATCGAGTTCACCGCCGCCGACCTGCCCCAGGACCCG
>JBBSKB010000057.1:0-22264 GCA_038256725.1 Mycobacteriales bacterium
CGGCTGCCCGCCGACCTGGACTTCGCCTCGCTCTTCCACGGCATCGACGAGCGGGTGCCGGTCGAGTCGCTGCGGTTCGGCGTCCGGGTGCTCGACCGCTTCCTGCGGTCGGCATGATGCGGACGCGACCGAGCTTGCGAGGTCGCGAAGGAAGCAGAGCACCCGGGGGCACGTGACCGACGAGCGCCAGCGAGGATGGGCACGTGACCGACACCACTCCCGCACCCAAGCCCGGATCCGTCGCGCTCATCACGGGAGGCACGGGTGGCTTCGGACGCGCCCTCGCCACCAAGCTGAGGGCGCTCGACGTCACCGTCGTCCTCGCCGACCTCGACAGCGAGCGCAACCGGCAGGTCGCCGACGAGCTCGGCTGCCCCTTCGTCGTCCTCGACGTCTCCGACCGCGCGGCCAACGCCGCCGTCGTCGCCCAGGTCGAGGCCGAGCACGGCCGCCTGGACGCCGCCTTCCTCAACGCCGGCATCGCCGGCAAGTCCCGCCAGGCCCTGGACGTCGACGAGTTCCTGCGCGTCGTCGAGATCGACCTGTTCGGCGTCGTCTACGGCACCGAGGCGGCGCTGCCCGCGCTGCGCCGGGCGGGCGGAGGCTCGATCGTCGTGACCGCGTCCCTTGCCGGCCTCGCGCCGATGGCCACCGACCCGGGCTACAGCGTCGCCAAGGGCGGGGCGATCACCTTCGTCCGGTCGATGGCCGCCCGGGTGATCAGCGAGAACATCACCATGACCGCGATCTGCCCCGGGTTCGCCGACACCGCAATCATCGACGGCATCCGCGACACCTTCATCGAGAACGGCTTCCCGATCCTCTCGGCCGAGGAGGTCGCCGACGCGATGATCGCCGCGTGGACCTCCGGCGAGCCGGGCGGGGCCTACATCGTCCAGCCGGGCATCGGCGCGGTGCCCTACAAGTTCAAGGGCGTCCCCGCTGCGCGCACCGCCAGTGGCGAGACCGCCGGCGTCCCCAGCGCGCTGAAGCCGGGCTCCGCCACCTGATCGTCGGCGCTCCGCGAGGAGCCCCCTCCCGCAGGCGGGTCCGGTCGGTCACACTGCCCCGACCGGACCCGCCTGCTCGGAGGTGCCTCGATGCGACACCGGATCACCGCAGAGATCGACGTCGAAGCGCCACCGGACGCCGTCTGGGCGCAGTTGGCGGACCTGACCGGCTACGCCGAGTGGAACCCGTTCATCCCCTCCGCGTCCGGCGTCCTCGCGCCGGGGGAGCGGCTGTCGCTGCGCCTGCAACCGCCCGGTGGCCGCGCGTTGCCGATCCGGCCCACCCTCACCGAGGTCGTGCCCGGTTCGGTGCTCGAGTGGCTCGGCCACCTCGGTGTTCCCGGGCTCTTCGACGGCCGGCACCGATTCGAGCTGACCGCGACGCCCGAGGGCACCCGCCTGGTGCAGACCGAGGCGTTCAGCGGACTGCTGGTGCGACCGCTGCGCGGCGTCCTCGACGGGAGAACGCTGGCCGGGTTCCGCGCCATGAACGAGGCCCTACGGCGACAGGTGCTGGAACCCCGCGGCTGATCAGGCGGCGTCGTCCTGGGAGCAGGCGAACAGGAACGCCGGCGGCACGTTCCACGGCGTGATCCGCCAGCGCACCGAGCGGAACCGGCGGCGGAACTCGCCCAGCATGAGCGGCGAGTACTGGATCACCACCATGACGCCGCGCGGGCCCAGGATGCGCGGCAGCTCGTCGAGGATCCGTTGCCGCAGCTCGCCGTCGAGCGAGGTGAAGGGCAGCGCCGAGACCAGCACGTCCGCGCGCCGGCCGCCCAGGTGGGCGGCGATGTTCTCGGCGGTGTCGGCGACGACCTCCAGCCGGTCGTCGCCCGCGTAGCGCTTCGCGATCCCGGCGGCGAGCTTCGGTTCGATCTCCACGGCCACCAGCCGGGCACCGGGCCGCAGCCGCGCCAGGATCTCGCCGGTCTGCACGCCCGTGCCGGCACCGAGCTCGACGACCAGGTCGGCCGCCGGGACGTCGGCCAGGTCGAGCATGTCGCGCACCGCCGTGCGCGAGGTGGGCAGGACCGCGCCCACCTGTCGGGGGTGGGCGATGAATGCGGCGAAGAAGCGCAGCGGGTCGGTCAAATGCTGTCTCATGCCGTCCTTCCGTCGGGCGGGCGTCGTCGCCAGCACCCTGTCACGGAGCGGGGTCAGCGGCGAGCGTGGCCGGGGGCAGGTGACGACGGTCACCCCGCTTCTGGCAGGGTCGGGGCCATGCGTGCATGGCGGGTCCACGAGCTCGGCGATCCAGCGAAGGTCATGAGCTTCGACGAGGTCGACATCCCGACCCCGGGCGAGGGCCAGGTGCTGGTCAAGGTGCGGGCGGCTGCCCTGAACTTCCCCGACATCCTCATGGCCCAGGGGCTGTACCAGGAGAAGCCGCCGCTGCCGTACACGCCGGGCGTGGAGCTGTGCGGCGAGATCGTCGAGACCGGCCAGCGGGTCATCGGCTCGCCGGCCGGCGGTCCGGGCGCGTTCGCCGAGTACGCGGTGATGGACGCCGCCGCCGCCTACCCGGCGCCCGAGGGCCTCTCGGCCGAGAAGGCCGCCTCGCTCTACCTGACCTACTCGACCGGGCACGTCGGCCTGCACCGCCGCGCGCACCTGCAGGCGGGGGAGTGGCTGCTGGTCCACGCCGGCGCCGGGGGCGTCGGGTCGGCCGCGATCCAGCTCGGCAAGGCGGCCGGCGCACAGGTCATCGCCACCGCCGGTGGCGCGCGGAAGACCGAGATCTGCCGTGAGCTGGGCGCCGACCACGTCATCGACTACACGACCGAGGACTTCGTCCCCCTCGTCAAGGAGATCACCGGCGGGCACGGCGCCGACGTGGTCTACGACCCGGTCGGTGGTGAGGTGTTCGACAAGTCGCGCCGGTGCATCGCTTTCGAGGGGCGGCTGCTGGTCGTCGGTTTCACCAGCGGGGTCCACCCGTCGGCGCCGGCCAACCACGTGCTGGTCAAGAACTACAGCGTCGTCGGGCTGCACTGGGGCCTGTACCGCAAGCACGACCCGGCGCTGTTCCCCGCCGTGCACGAAGAGCTCCTGAGGC
Organism: Mycobacteriales bacterium; assembly: GCA_038256725.1. Classification (GTDB taxonomy): domain Bacteria; phylum Actinomycetota; class Actinomycetes; order Mycobacteriales; family Geodermatophilaceae; genus Blastococcus. Next base: position 3,070 of record JBBSKB010000057.1, read on the forward strand.
TGGTCGCCGACGGGCTGATCGACCCGCTGGTCGGCGACGTGCTCCCGCTGGACCAGGCGCCGCAGGCCCTGGCCCGGCTGGGCGACCGCGGGACCGTCGGCAAGGTCGTCCTCGTCCCCTGAGGCCCTGGTCCGGATCGGCGGAGGAGACCGCACCGTGCGCACGCTGACCTATTTCGTCGCCATCACCGTCGACGGCTTCGTCGCCGCCCCCGGCGGCGGCGACCCGAGCGGCAGCGTCTTCGCCGTCGGCCCCGACTACGTGGACCACCTGGTCACGCACTACCCGGAGACGCTCCCCGACGGCGCCCGCACGGCCCTGGGCGTCACCGCGCCGGCGACCCGGTTCGACACCGTGCTCGAAGGCCGCCGCTCGTACCAGGTCGGTCTGGATGCAGGCGTCACCAACGCCTATCCGCACCTGCGGCACGTCGTCTTCTCCCGCACCCTGGAGAGCCCCGACCCCACCGTCGAGGTGACCGCCGCCGACCCCGTGGAGACGGTCCGTCAGCTCAAGGCGGCCCCCGGTGGCGGCCTCTGGCTGGTGGGCGGCGCGGAGCTGGCCGGAGCGCTCTACGAGGAGATCGACGAGCTGATCCTCAAGATCAACCCGGTCGCCCTCGGCAGCGGCATACCGTTGTTCGGGAGCACGGGCCGGCACTCCCTGCGCCGCTTCGCGCTCACCGGCAGCCAGATCCTGCCCGGCGGGGTCGCGTTCCTGACCTATCGGCGCGCGGCGGGCTGACGCGGGGGGCGGCCGGTTGACGGCCCGGCGGTTCGGGACGCCTAGCCTCGGCCCGTGACCGAGATCCGGCTCATCGACGAGCGGGCCCACCTCCGGGCGGACCGCGCCCGGTGCGCGGGCCTGTGCTGCGTGGCGCCCGCGTTCGCCGCGTCCGCCGACTTCGCGATCGACAAGCCGGCCGGCACCCCCTGCCGGCACCTGCAGGACGACTTCCGGTGCGGCATCCACGACCGGCTGCGCCCGGAGGGCTTCCCGGGCTGCACGGTCTTCGACTGCTTCGGCGCCGGTCAGCGGATCACCCAGCAGACCTTCGGCGGGCGGAGCTGGCGGGAGTCGCCGGAGCTCGCCGCCGCGCAGTTCGCCGTCATGCCGGTCATGCGGCAGCTGCACGAGGTCCTGTGGCACCTGGCGGAGGCCGCCACGCTCCCCGCAGCTGCGACGCTGCACCCTGCCGTCGCGGACGCCCGGGCCGAGACCGAGCGGCTGGCCGGGCTGGGCGCCGACGAGTTGCGGGCGCTCGACGTGACCGCCCACCGGGCGCGGGTGGGTGCGCTGCTGCAGCAGGTGAGCGACGCCGTCCGCACGCCCGCCGGTCCCGACCGCCGGGGCGCGGACCTCATGGGCCGCGACCTGCGCCGGACGCGGTTGCGCGGCGCGAGCCTGCGCGGTGCCTACCTCATCGGCGCCGACCTGCGGGGCGTCGTCCTCGGCCCCGCGGACCTCCTCGGCGCGGACCTGCGAGCCGCCGACCTGCGGGGGGCGGATCTCTCCGGCTGCCTGTTCCTCACCGGGCCGCAGCTCGAGGCCGCCCGGGGGGACGCGGCCACGCTGCTCCCGGCCGGGCTCCGGCGCCCGCAGCACTGGGCCTAGATGACCGGGCCCGGCAGGTAGGAGAGCCGAGCGCGGCGCCGCAGGATCGCCTTGCGGGTGCCGTCGGGGTGCAGCTGGAGCCGGGCGAGCTCCCAGCCGCCGACGTCGGACTGCAGGCTCAGCATGGTCGCCGCCGCGGACCGGGACGTGCCCGGCGGGATCCGCAGCGGCGCGAATTCGTACTCGGCAGACGCCTCCATCGGCCCGATTGTGCCTGGCAGCCGCCCACCGGTCACGACCGGACCGCGCAGCAGATCGACGTCCCGGCCGACGAGGACGACATCCCCGGCTGATCGCGGCGCGCCATCGCAGGCGGGTGATTGTGACGATCGCGTTGCGGAAGTCTGTCGATACCTGTCCTCACCCGTTCTCCTGCCGCAACTCTCGCTAACGTCGATCGTCGGGCCGCGCACGGTGCGACCCGGTACGACGCGTCCGGCGACCCATGCCGCCGGATCCCCGGGCGAGAGGCATCTGTGACCGCACTACGCGTCGACGGCCTGTTCAAGGTCTTCGGTCGACATCCTGATGAGGCGATGGCCCGGCTCCGCGCCGGTGCCACCGCGGACGAGATCCGCGCCTCGGGCGCGACCCCCGCGGTCATCGACGTCACCCTGGCCGTGGAGCCGGGGGAGATCTTCGTCGTGATGGGGCTGTCCGGCTCGGGCAAGTCGACCCTGATCCGCACCCTCAACGGCCTGCTCGAGCCCACCGCGGGGACGGTCCACGTCGGCGATGACGAGATCACCGCGCTCAGCGGCAAGGGCCTCCGCGAGGTCCGGCAGCGCCGGATCAGCATGGTCTTCCAGCACTTCGCGCTCCTGCCGCACCGCAGCGTGGTGGACAACGCCGCGTACGCCCTGGAGGTCCGCGGGATCGACCGCCGCACCCGGCTGGCGGCGGCGACCGAGGCCCTGGAGATGGTCGGCCTCGAGGGGCAGGCGGACAAGCGCCCCGATGAGCTCTCGGGCGGGATGCAGCAGCGCGTCGGGCTGGCGCGCGCTCTCGCCTCGGAGGCCGACGTCCTGCTCATGGACGAGGCGTTCAGCGCGCTCGACCCGCTCATCCGCCGCGAGATGCAGGACCAGCTCCTGGAACTCCAGGCCCGGCTGGGCAAGACGATCGTCTTCATCACCCACGACCTGAACGAGGCGATGCGCCTGGGCGACCGCATCGCGATCATGCGCGACGGACGGATCGTCCGGCTCGGGACGCCCGAGCAGATCCTGGCCGACCCGGGCGACGAGTACGTCGAGCGGTTCCTCGCCGACGTCGACCGCTCCCGCGTCTTCACCGCCTCCGACGTGATGGTGCCGGCAGCGACCGTCCTGGCCGGAAGTCAGCCTGCCGCCGCTCTCGAGGCCCTCCACGCGCACGGAAGTTTCGCGCTCGCGGTGGTCGACGGCGACGGTCGACTCGTCGGAGTCGTCACCGGCGCGGACCTGCTGGCCGCCTCGGGGAACGTGGTCGCCGCCGTGCGCCCGCCCGCCGCCCGCGTAGCCGCGGGCACGTCACTGGCCGAGCTGCTGGCCCCCGCCGGGGCGAGCGACGCCCCCGTCGCGGTCGTGGACGACGACGGCCGCCCCTGCGGGCTGGTCGACCCCCGGGCGGTGCTCGCCGCGCTGGCCGGTGCGGGGTCCGACGGGCGCGTGTCCGCCGACGACCGCGCCGAGCTGCTGGAGGGATCCCGTGGCTGAGCCGACCGCCGTCCTCGCCGCCGAGGAGAGCTCGCTGCCCCGCGTGCCGGTGGGGGAGTGGGTGGACACCGCCTTCGACTGGCTCAAGGACAACTTCGACCCCGTGTTCGACGCCGTCGCCACCGGCACCGAGACCGCGGTCGAGGGCGTCACCGACGCCCTCCTCTTCCTGCCGCCGCTGCTCTTCGCCGCGATCCTGGCACTGCTGGCGGTGTTCGTCCGGTCCGTCGTCTTCGCGATCGGGTCACTGGTCGGGCTGCTGCTCATCCAGAGCATGGAGCTCTGGGAGCCGGCGATGCAGACCCTCGCCCTCGTGCTCGTGGCCACGCTCATCGCGATCGTCGTGGCGATCCCGGTCGGCATCGCCGCGGCCAAGAGCTCCCGGGTCAGTGGCCTCGTGCGGCCGGTCCTGGACCTCATGCAGACGATGCCGGCGTTCGTCTACCTGATCCCGGCCGTGACCTTCTTCAGCATCGGTCTGGTCCCCGGCGTGATCACCACGATCATCTTCGCCCTGCCGCCCGGCGTCCGGCTCACCGAACTGGGCATCCGCCAGGTGGACCGGGAGACCGTCGAGGCCGGGCATGCGTTCGGCAGCTCGCCGTGGCAGATCCTGCGGGGCATCGAGCTCCCGCTGGCCCGGCCGACGATCATGGCCGGCGTCAACCAGGTGATCATGCTGGCGCTGTCCATGGCCGTCATCGCCGGCTTCATCGGAGCGCCCGGCCTCGGCCAGATCGTGGTCACCAGCATCTCCCGGCTCAACATCGGGCTCGGCTTCGAGGCCGGGCTGTCCGTGGTGATCCTGGCGATCTTCCTCGACCGGCTGACCGCCTCCTTCGGGGAACGGCCCGTCGAGGGCGGGTTGCGCTCCCGGCTCATGCGCCGGCGGACCGCCCGGACCGTGGGCGCACCGGTCGCCGCCGAGGACGCGACCCCGGGGAGCCGGCCCACCGCGGGCGCCGGTGTCTGAACTGCACGGGGCCGGCCGGATGCCGTTCCGGCATCCGGCCGCCCGCCACGCTCGACGGCCCGCGACGACGCAGGCCGCACCGACGAGAGGAACACCGCATGACCCTGCACACCAAGCGCCGCAGCATCCGGGCGGCCGCCGGTCTGGCCGCCGTCGCCCTGGCGGCCACCGCCTGCGGCAGCGACGACGCCAGCAGCGACAGCAACGCCTCCGGTAACGGCAGCAGCAGCTGCGAGTCGGTCACCCTCGGCTTCATCCCGTCCTGGACCGACGGCCTGAGCATGGCCCACCTGTGGCAGGACGTGCTCCAGGACAAGGGCATCGACGTCGAGTTCGAGGAGATCGCCGACGCCGCCCCGCTCTACGCGGGCCTGGCCGGTGGCGACGTCGACGTCTACCCCTCGGCCTGGTCGGAGGTCACGCACGCCGACTACATGGAGGAGTACGGCGACGACATCGAGGACCTCGGCGCCTGGTACGACGGCGCGGTGCTGACCCTGGCCGTGCCCGACTACGTCGACATCGACTCCATCGCCGACCTCGAGGGCAACGCCGACCGGTTCGGCGGCCGCATCGTCGGCATCGAGCCCGGCGCCGGCCTGACCCGGACCACCAAGGAGGAGGTGATGCCGACCTACGGCCTCACCGACTACCAGCTGGTCGAGTCCTCCACCACCGCCATGCTGGCGGAGCTGCAGTCCGCCGTGGACGCGCAGGAGGACATCGTGGTCACGCTGTGGCGTCCGTTCTGGGCCAACAGCGAGTTCCCGATGAAGGACCTGGCGGACCCCGAGGGCGCGCTCGGCGACGCCGAGGGCCTGCACAACCTGGCCCGCACCGGCTTCTCCGACGACTGCTCCGAGGTCGCGGACATGATGGGCGACTTCAGCCTGACCGACGAGCAGTACGGCTCGCTGGAGAACCTCGTCGTCAACGAGTACGGCGAGGGGAAGTACGACGAGGCGATCGTCGCGTTCTTCGAGGAGAACCCGGACGTCGAAGAGGCCCTGAAGGGCTGATCGACGCACGGCCTGCGGGCGCGGCACGCCTCCGGGCGTGCCGCGCCCCTGCGCGTTCAGGGGTCGATCAGCTGGAGTTCGCCCGTCGCCCGGCTGGCGACGAAGATCCGACCGCTGTCCGGGTCGACCGCCACCGTGTTGGGTTGGCGGACGGTCGGGAAGCGCGCGACCTCGGTCAGCCGCTCGCCGGCGGTGGAGAGCCCGACGACCTCGTTGCGCGCGGTCAGCGTCACCCACAGGATCTGTGCGGCGTCGTCGTGTGCCACTCCGTACGGGGTGCCCGGGAGCGCGTAGGTCGCCACGATGCGCAGCGGATCGACGTCGGCGACCAGCACCGCATCGCCGCGGGTGTCCGCGACCAGGAACCGGGCCCGCGCGTCGGTGACCACGTGCGTCGGTCCCTCGCCGGCGTCGACGACGTCCAGCCGGACGCCGGCCGCGACGTCGTAGACCGACAGCGTGAAGTCGGCGACGTCCACGACGCCCGCCAGGGGGCCGACGGCGGCGATCCCGCCGGGCTGGGTCTGGCTGTCCAGGGTCTGCGCCACCTCGCCGTCGTCGATGACCGAGAGGGTTCCGCCGAGCTCGTCGGCGACGAGGATCCGGCCGCCTTCGACCTGGGCGGCGTCGTGCGGGTACTCGCCGACGTCCACCTGCGTGGTCGCGCCGTCCGGCAGCGACACCAGCACGAGGGTGTCGGAGTCCTCGGCGGGCACCAGCACGGGCCCACCGGGGGCGGCGAGCTGCAGGTGCCGCGCGTGCCCGGGTAGCGGCACCTCGCGCACGGTCCGCCCGGTTCCGCCGTCGACCAGCAGCAGCCGGTTCTCCTCCCGGACGGTGACCACGAGCAGGTCGGTGACCGGGTCGTACGCCAGGCCCTCGGGCTGCGGCTCCAGCTCGACCACCGTGCCGGCGGGCTCGGCGTCCGGCTCCGGGGAGTCGCCCGGCTCGGCGGCGCCGAGCCCCTCCGGGGCAGGGGGCTCGTCGGTCCCGGCGCAGCCGAGGGCGGAGGCCAGGAGGCAGACGGCGATGAGCGCGCCGGTGGCACGGGGTCGGCGCATGCCGACGATCGTCGCCTGGGCAGCCGGGCCTCGCAGGGCGGAACCCGTCCTCGGCGTTCGGCTGATCAGCCGGTGACGTCGGCGGCGTACTCGGCGAGCAACCCGGCCAGCCGGGTCCGGCGCGGACGGACGTCGACCTCGCGGACGGCCCGCATCAGGGCCGCCCCGCTGGCGTGCACGATCGACAGGTGCTTCTGCGCGCGGGTCAGCGCCGTGTAGACCAGCGGCCGCGACAGCATCCCGCCCGCCTCGGGCGGCAGCACCACGACGACGCCGGGCCACTCCGAGCCCTGCGCCCGGTGCACGGTGATCGCCCAGCCGTGCTTGAGGTCCGACATGGCCTTCCCGGAGACGGTGACCGGCCCGGAGGCGAACGTGACGTCCAGCGTCCCGTCCCCGGTCTTCGTCACCGTGCCGACCTCGCCGTTGGCGAAGCCGATCGGCTCAAGTTCCAGGTGGTTGGCCGTGGCGACCACGCGGTCGCCGGTGTCGAACCCCCAGACCGCGCCGTCGCCGGGGTTGAGCACCGCCTTCAGCGCCTTGTTCAGCTCGATCGTGCCGGCCGGGCCGCGGTGCACCGGCGTCACGACCTGCACCGCGCCCGGCTCGATGCCCAGCGCCCGCGGGATGGAGTCGGTGACCAGCTGCACGACCCGGCGGGCAGCCTCGGCCGAGCCGGTGGCCGGGACGATGACGACCTCCCGGTCGGGGGAGTCCACCGGCGGCAGTTCGCCGCCGCGCACACCGGTGGCCAGCCGGGCGATGGCGCCGCCCTCGGCCTGCCGGTAGAGCGTGGTCAGCTCGGTGACCGGCACGGCTCCTGAGTCGATCAGGTCACCGAGCACGTGTCCGGGCCCGATCGAGGGCAGCTGCGCGGGGTCGCCGACCAGGAGCAGGTGGGTGCCGTCCTGGCAGGCCTCGAGCAGCGCGGCGGTGAGCTCGACATCGAGCATCGAGGCCTCGTCGACGACGACGACGTCGGCGTCGAGTGGCCACTCCTCGTTGCGGGCGAAGCCGCCGGTCATGCCCTGCGCGCCGAGCAGCCGGTGCACGGTGACCGCGGGGTGGTCGGTCAGCTCCTCGAGCCGCTTGGCGGCCCGGCCCGTGGGCGCGGCCAGCGCCACCTCGGTGCCCTTGGCCTGCAGCAGTTTCACGATCGCGGCGACCGTGCGGCTCTTGCCCGTACCGGGCCCGCCGGTCAGCAGGCTGACGCCGGCGCCCAGCACCTGCGCGACGGCCTGCTTCTGCGCCTCGTCCAGGCCCTTGGACACCGAGCGCACCGATGCCGGGTCGGCGATCCGCTCGGCGGCGGCCGCCAGGCGGGCGACGTTCTCGGCGACGGCCTCCTCGGCCATCCCGTAGCGGGCCAGCGACAGCATCCGCAGCGCCGGGTCGGGCTCGGCCGGCTCGCTGTCCGGGCCGCCGTCGTCCTCGGGCAGCGGGGGCTCGTGCTCGAGCACCTCGCCGCCCTCGACGGCCGCCACGATCGCGGCGGCCGGATCGGTGAGGCCCTCGGCGCGCAACGCCGCCACCACCAGGTCGGCCGGGAGGACGGTGTGCCCGTCCCGCGTCGCCGTCCGCAGCGTCAGGCCCACGATGGCCCGCCCGCGACGGCCGTCCTGCCGGTCGGCGCCCTGGAGGACGGCGATCGCCAGCCGGTCGGCGTCGGCGAGCGTCACGCCGGACAGGCTCAGCAGCGCCCAGGGGTCGTCCCGGAGCCGCCGCGCCGCGTCGGGCCCGAGGGCGTCGGCGACGCCCGCCGCCAGCTTGGCCTGCAGCCCGGCCCCGACCAGCATCTCGACCACCTCGTAGGTGGGCGCGGCGGCCAGGAAGCTGGAGAAGAGCCGGTCCGCGCGCTGCCGCCCGACCTTCGGGATCTTCTGCAGCCGGTCGGCGCTGACGGCGTCGGGTGCGGTGATGCCGGCGGCCGGGAGGTCCGCGGCCGTCCGCCGGCCCAGGCCGGGCCACAGCCCGGCTGCGCAGAAAGCGGCGAAGACCGGGTCCGCGCCGGGGGTGGGCGCCGTCGCGGTCACCGGTCCGCCCGGCGTTCGGGGTAGCCCGCGGGTGCGGCGGAGACGTCCTCGAGCGCGGTGCGGATCGCGGCGGGCAGCCGGACGCCGTCGGCATCGAGCGAGGCCTGCAGCTGCTGTGCGGTCCGGGCGCCGACGACGGGGGCGACGACGCCGGGCCGGTCGCGGACCCACGCCAGCGCCACGCCCAGCGGGCTGGTGCCCAGGCCCTCGGCGGCGGTGATCACCGCCTCGACGATCCGGTCGGACTTGCGCGACCGCAGCCCGTCGATGAAGGCCTCCCACTGGGGAGAGGCGCCGCGCGACTCCGACGGCGTGCTGTGCCGGTACTTGCCCGTGAGCAGGCCGCGGCCCAGCGGCGACCAGGCCAGCACGCCCAGGCCCAGCGCCTCGGCGGCGGGCACGACCTCTCGCTCGACCCCGCGCTGCAGCAGCGAGTACTCGACCTGGGTGCTCACGATCGGGGTGCGGCCCGGCCAGGCCCGCTGCCAGGTCGCGGCCTGCGCGGTCTGCCATCCGGAGAAGTTGCTGATGCCGATGTAGCGGGCCCGTCCGGAGGAGACGGCGAGGTCGCAGGCGGCCAGCGTCTCCTCCAACGGCGTCGCGTCGTCCCAGGCGTGCACCTGCCACAGGTCGACGTGGTCGAGCCCGAGCCGCTGCAGGGAGGCGTCCAGTGCGGCGAGCAGGTGGCCGCGGGAGGCACCGCGGCCCATCGGGCCGGGGGCGGTGCGGCCGGCGGCCTTGGTGGCGACGAGCACGGAGTCGCGCGGGACGACGTCGGTGAGCAGATGCCCGAGGATCCGTTCGCTCTCGCCGTCGCAGTAGACGTCGGCGGTGTCGACCAGCGTGCCGCCGGCATCGACGAAGGCCGTGAGCTGCATCGCGGCCTCGTCCTCGTCGGTGTCCCGGCCCCACGTCATCGTGCCGAGCGCCAGGCGGCTGACGACCAGACCGCTGCGCCCGAGCGCCCGTTGTTCCACGACCGGCCAACCTACCGGCGCGACGCACCCCGCATGCGGGACCACCTCCGGCCTCGGAGCGGCGTGCCGGAGTGGTGCGGCGCGCCGCCTAGGGTCACCGGTCGTGTCCGACTGCCTGATCCCGACCGTCCCACCCGCGCGCTGATGGGCTGGTTCGAAGCCGTCGTCCTGGGGATCGTGCAGGGGCTGACCGAGTTCCTGCCGATCTCCTCCAGCGCGCACCTGCGTGTCGTAGCCGAGGCGTTCGGCTGGGACGACCCGGGTGCCGCCTTCACCGCGATCACCCAGATCGGTACCGAGGCCGCGGTGCTGCTCTACTTCCGCTCCGACATCTGGCGGATCCTCACCGCCTGGTTCGCCTCTCTCGGCGGCCGTCGCAAGGGCGACCCCGACGCCCGCATGGGCTGGCTGATCATCGTCGGCAGCCTGCCGATCGGGATCCTCGGACTGCTGTTCCAGGAGGACATCGAGACGACGTTCCGCGACCTGCGGATCGTGGCGACGACGCTGATCGTCTTCGCACTGATCCTCTACGCGGCCGACCGGGTGGGTGCCAAGCAGCGGGAGCTCGACCAGCTCACCGTGCCGCACGGCATCGGCTTCGGCTTCGCGCAGGCCCTCGCGCTGATCCCCGGCGTCTCCCGCTCGGGCGGGACGATCACCGCCGGGCTGTTCCTCGGCTACTCCCGCGCCGCGGCCGCCCGGTACTCGTTCCTGCTGGCCGTCCCGGCGGTACTGGCGTCGGGCTTCTACCAGGCCTACGACGAGCTCAGCGGCGACTCCACCGGTTCCGGTGTCTCCTGGGGGCCGACCGTCCTGGCCACGGTGCTCGCGTTCGGCGTCGGGCTGACCGTGATCGCCTGGCTGCTGCGCTACCTGGACCGCGGCTCGTTCACGCCGTTCGTCGTCTACCGGATCGCCCTGGGCGTCCTGGTGCTCGTGCTGGTGTTCACCGGGGTGCTCGACCCGGAGCCGGCCGTCTCGTCCCTCCCCTGACCGTCGCAGCCGTAGGCTCGCGCCCGTGACCACGGTGATCCTGCTCCGGCACGGGCGGACGACGGCCAATGCCGGCGGCATCCTCGCCGGCTGGATGCCCGGCGTGCAGCTCGACGAGGCCGGACAGGCGCAGGTCGCCGCGGTGGGGGAGCGGCTCGCGAAGGTGCCCCTGGCCGCCGTCGTCAGCAGCCCGCTCGAGCGCTGCGTGCAGACGGCGTCTGCGGTCACGGCCGGGCGCGACCTGGAGCTGCGCACCGACGACCGCCTCGGCGAGGCCCGCTACGGCGACTGGACCGGCCGCACCATCAAGGAGCTGGCCAAGGAGCCGCTCTGGAAGGTCGTGCAGCAGCACCCCTCGGCCGCGGTGTTCCCAGGCCCCGAGGGGGAGGGGCTGGCGCAGACCCAGGCCCGGGCCGTCGCCGCCGTCCGTGCGTACAACTCCGAGCTGGGCCCGGACGCGGTCTGGCTGGCCTGCAGCCACGGCGACGTCATCAAGGCGGTGCTGGCCGACGCGCTGGGCCTGCACCTCGACCAGTTCCAGCGGATCGTGGTCGACCCGGCGTCGATCTCGGTGGTCACCTACACCGAGACGCGGCCCTTCGTCTCGCGCATCAACGACACCGGAGGCGACGTCTCGGCGCTGATCCCGGCGCCGAAGAAGCGCGGTCGCCGGAAGGCGTCCTCGGACGCCGTCGTGGGCGGCGGATCCGGCACACCCGCCTGACCTGCCCGCGCCGTCGGCGAGCCCTGGCTCCGCCCGCGTAACCTGGGCGTGTGCCCCGTCAGGTCCATCTCTTCGACCGTCCGAGCCGCTTCGTCGCCGGCACCGTGGGCCAGCCAGGAGACCGCACCTTCTACCTCCAGGCGTCCGACGGCGTTGGCCGCACGGTCAGCGTCGCCCTGGAGAAGAACCAGGTCCAGGTGCTGGCCGACCGCATGGCCGAGCTGCTCGACGAGGTCGCCGGCCGCGCCGACGCGGTCGTCCCGCCCGACGCCGACGTCGACGACCTCGATCCGCTGACGCCGCCCGTGGACGAGGAGTTCCGGGTCGCCGCCATGGGCCTGGCCTGGGACGGCTCCGAGCAGGCCGTCGTCGTGGAGGCGGTGGCCGCCGGCGAGGAGCCGATCGAGGAGGACGCGATCCTCTCCGACAGCGACGAGGGCCCCGACGCACTGCGGGTGACGATCACCCCGATGGCCGCCCGTGCGTTCATCGCGCGCGCCCGGCGGGTGATCTCCGCCGGGCGTCCGTCCTGCCCGCTGTGCTCGTTGCCGCTGGACGCCACCGGCCACGTCTGCCCGAGGCAGAACGGCTACCGCCGCTGACCGGCGGCGAGCCGATGAGCGAGCAACCCGCCGAGCCGGTCACCCGGCCGCCCGCCGACGACGCCGAGGCGCTGCACCTGCTGCGCACCGGGGAGATCGACCTCGAGGGCCGGATGCTCGACGCCTCCAACGTGACGCTGGTGGGCACCATCCGCTCCGGCGACGTCGGCGGGGAGTGCGTCTACAAGCCGGTCGCGGGTGAGCGACCGCTGTGGGACTTCCCCGACGGGACGCTCGCCGGCCGGGAGATCTCCACCTTCCTCGTGTCCGAGGCCACCGGCTGGCGGGTCGTGCCGCCGACGGTGCTCCGCGAGGGGCCGTTCGGCCCGGGCATGGTGCAGCTGTGGATCGACGGCGACGAGGAGATCGACCTCGCCGAGTACGTGCGCCGCGACGACCCGGCGCTGCGCCGCATGGCGGTCTTCGACGCGGTCGTGAACAACGCCGACCGCAAGGGCGGCCACATCATCCCGATGCCCGACGGGCACGCGTACGGCATCGACCACGGCATCTGCTTCTCCGTCGAACCCAAGCTGCGCACGCTGCTGTGGCGCTGGGCGGGCCGGCCGATCCCGCTCGCGTCGTTGGAGGTGCTGGAGCGGCTGGGTGAGGACCTGCGCGGCGACCTGGGTGAGGAGCTGCACGAGCACCTGACCCGCCGGGAGGTGCGCCGCACCCAGCAGCGGGTGGCCGCCCTGCTCCGCACCAAGCTGCACCCCGAACCCAGCGGCGACTGGCCGGCGCTGCCCTGGCCGCCCTTCTGAGACAGTGTCGGGGTGGGTGATCTCGGCACGGACACGCAGGTGGAGCAGGTCGACGAGGGGCGCTTCACGGCGGTCCCGTCCCCGGAGTGGAACATCTGGGGACCGATGGGCGGCTACATCGCCTCCTTCGCGCTCCGGGCCGTGGGCGCCACCGCCCCGGACCACGAGCCGGCCGCGTTCTCCTGCCACTACCTCGGCGTGGCCCGCCCGGAGCCGATCGACATCGAGGTGCGCAGCGCCAAGCCCGGCCGCACGGCGGGCTCCTCGACCGTCTCGATCACCCAGGGCGGCAAGCCGATCCTGAACGCGATGGTGTGGGCGGTCGCCGGGGTCGAGGGCCTCGAGCACGACGAGTCGGTGCCGCCCGCCGTCCCCGGGCCCGACGAGCTCCCGTCGCTCGACGCGCTCGGCCGGCGGGAGGGCTCCGCATCGTCGATCCCGTTCTGGAACAACATCGAGAGCCGACCGGTCCACGAGGAGACCACGCGGCCGGACGGCCCGCGCCCCGCCGTCTGGCAGCAGTGGCTGCGTTTCCGGACCACGCCGACCTTCGCCGACCCGTGGGTGGACGCCACCCGGTCGCTGATCCTGGTCGACCTGCCGAGCTGGCCGGCCGCCGTCCGCCCGCACGCCTGGCAGCGGCCGGCGTTCACCGCCCCCACGCTGGACCTGAACGTCGCCTTCCACCGCCCCGCGACCGAGGAGCCGTGGCTGCTCTGCGACGGTTCGGCGCCGGTGTCCACCCGGGGGATGTTCGGCTGGCGGGCGAACGTGTGGTCGCCGAGCGGGAAGCTGCACGCCTCCGGCGGCGGCCAGTGCCTCTACCGGCGGCTGCCCTCCTAGCGCACCGATCGCCGGGGGCTCGTCGGTACCGAACGGCACGATCCCCGGCATGACGCATCGATCCCGCTTGTCGATCCTGCTCCTGGACCTCCCGCCGGAGCACCATGCCGCCGGCACCGCGTTCTGGGCGGGTGCCACCGGTCGCCCGGTGCAGCCCGACCCGACCTACGCCGCCTGGGCCTCGCTGGGCTCGTTCGCCGACGGCTGGCACGTCGAGGTCCAGCGGACGGGCGTGGGGACGCCGCCGCGCTGGCACGTCGACGTCGAGACCGACGACATCGGCGCCGAGGTGGCCCGGCTCGAGGCGCTGGGCGCCGCCCGCCTCCGGGACGTGGGACCGGGGCGCTTCTGGCAGATGACGGACCCGGCGGGGATGGTCTTCTGCGTCGTCGGGATACAGACCGGCGAGGAGTTCGAGCGTCACGCGGTGACCTGGCCATGAGCCCGGCGGTCTAGTCCAGGTCCACCAGACCGATCATCGCCGCGGCCTGGAGCCCGTCGCCGTCGACGGTGAGCACCTCCAGCGGCACCCGCCGCCAGACGGCGAGCAGCAGGTCGCCGGCGGTGCCGGTCAGCGTCGCGATCGGGAACGGCCGGGAGCCGGGGAACAGGGTGCGCTCGGCGTCGGCGTCGACGGCGTGGAGGACGACGGGGTGCGCCGGCGCGGGCGGCCCGCCGGGCAGCGCGCCCGGGACCATCACCTCCAGCCACTCGTCGAGTCCGTCGAGGCCGACGTCCGCCGGGATCGGGCGGACGTCGCCCAGCACCTGCTCCACGTCGACGGTGTGCACCACGGCCACCTGCAGCTGCCGGCGGAGCACGAAGCCGACGTCCTTCCGGGCCGCCCAGGTCCACACCCGCTCGCCCGGATCGGCCGCCGCCAGCGCCGCCTCCAGCTCCGCGCTGCGGGCGGTGCCGTAGGCGAGCAGCTCGTCCTCGGGATGCCGGGCCGCCTCGACGTAGCCCTCGGGGCTCTCGGCACGGGTGCGCACCACCCACGTCCAGAACCGCTGCACCGCGGCCAGGTGCCGGACCAGGTCGGCCAGGGACCACCCGGGACAGCCGGGCACCCGCGCGGCCCAGCCGTGGTCCAGGACGGCGGCCGCGGCGGCGTCGGCGAAGCGGGCGTCCGTCCGGCGCAGCGCCGGGAGGTACTGGGCGATGTCCATGGCGTCCTCCCCGTCGGGGAACGGCGCCGGACGTGCGGCCCGGCGTCGTCGGACCCGCAATCTAGGCTCGGGTCGTGCTCTCCTGGCCCGCTCCGCTCCTGCCGACCCTTCCCGGGACGGGTTCCGTGCTCAAGGTCCACGACACCGCGCGCGGCGAGGTGGTGCCCACCACGCCGGACCGCACGGCCCGCATGTACGTCTGCGGCATCACGCCCTACGACGCCACGCACCTCGGGCACGCGGCCACCTACCTGGCGTTCGACCTGGTCAACCGGGTGTGGCGGGACGCCGGCCACGCCGTGCACTACGTCCAGAACGTCACCGACATCGATGACCCGCTGCTCGAGCGCGCGAACCGGGACGGCGAGGACTGGGTCGTCCTCGCCATGCGGGAGACGGCGCTGTTCCGCGAGGACATGACGGCGCTGCGCGTGCTGCCGCCGGAGGACTTCGTCGGCGCGGTCGAGTCCATCCCGCGGATCGTCGGCTACATCGAGACGCTGCTGGACGAGGGCCTGGCCTACGTGCTCGACGACGGCACCGGCGACGTCTACCACGACATCTCCCAGGCGCCGGGCTTCGGCAGCGAGTCCCGCTACGACGAGGCGACCATGCTGCGCTTCTTCGCCGAGCGCGGGGGTGACCCCGACCGTGCCGGTAAGCGACAGCCGCTGGACCCGATGCTCTGGCGCGGCGCGCGCCCCGGCGAGCCGACGTGGCCCGGCCCGCGCGGCACCGCCGGCCGCCCCGGTTGGCACATCGAGTGCGCCGCCATCGCGCTGGACACCATCGGCATGGGCTTCGACGTCCAGGGCGGCGGCAGCGACCTGGTCTTCCCGCACCACGAGTACTCCGCCGTCCACGCCGAAGCGCTGACCGCGGCGGCCTCGGGGGAGAAGGGGCCCTTCGCCCGCGCCTACGTGCACGCCGCGATGATCGGGCTCGACGGCGAGAAGATGAGCAAGAGCCGCGGCAACCTGGTCTTCGTCTCCAAGCTGCGCGGCGAGGGCATCGACCCCATGGCGATCCGGCTCGCGCTGCTGTCCGGGCACTACCGGACCGACCGCCCGTGGACGCCGGCGCTGCTCCGCGAGGCCCAGGAGCGGCTGGGCGCATGGCGGCGGGCCGTCGCCCAGGACACCGGCGCCCCGGCCGGCCCGGTGCTGCACGGCCTGCGCGAGCGGCTCTCCGACGATCTCGACAGCCCGGGCGCCATCGCCGTCGTCGACGCCTGGGCGGCGGCGACCGTCGCGGGCACCGGCGAGCAGGAGGAGCATGCGCCGGCGATCGTCTGCGACGCCGTCGACGCGCTGCTCGGTGTCGCGCTGCAGGACTGCTGATGGCGGTCGGGTCCCGCGGACACGATGCCCCGTTCCGGTTCACCGACCGGGCCGCCCGCGAGCGCGCCGAGGAGCAGCTCGCCCCCGCCGCCTGCCGGGCGGTCGCCACCCGGGGCCGCGTGCGGCCCGAGGACGAGGACCCGTTGCGGACGGCGTTCGAGCGCGACCGCGACCGGATCCTGCACGCCAAGGCCTTCCGTCGGCTGAAGCACAAGACCCAGGTCTTCCTCAACCCCGACGGCGACCACTTCGTCACGCGGCTCACCCACACGCTGCAGGTCACCCAGGTGGCCCGATCGCTGGCCCGCGCGCTGGGGCTCAACGAGACCCTCGCCGAGGCGATCGCCCTGGCCCACGACGTCGGCCACTCGCCGTTCGGGCACATCGGCGAGGACGCGTTCGACCCCTACGTCCCCGGCGGCTGGCACCACGCCGCGCAGGGCGTGCGGATCGTCGAGGTGCTCGAGGACCTCAACCTCACCTGGGAGGTGCGCGACGGCGTCCGGGCGCACAGCTGGAAGATCAGCCCGCCGCCGTCCACCCGCGAGGCGGAGTGCGTGCGCTACGCCGACCGGATCGGCTACCTGTCCCACGACGCGCTGGACGCCGTCCGTGCCGGGGTGCTGCGCCCCAGTGACCTGCCGGCCCGCACCCGCGCCGTCTTCGGCGAGCCGGGGAGCGAGATGGTCGGGGCCATGATCGATGCCGTCGTCGAGGGCTCGCTGGCACCCGGCGCCGAGCACGTGGTGATGGCGCCGGAGCCGCTCGAGGCGATGCACGAGCTGCGGGCGTTCATGTTCGAACGGGTCTACGGGTCCGAGACCGCCGCAGGGCAGAAGCACGTCGCCGTCGACGTCATCCGCCGGCTGGTCGACCACCACCTGGCCCACCCCGAGCTGCTGCCGGCGTCCTACCGGGACACCGAGGCCGACGCGGTGACCCAGGTCGTCGACTACGTCAGCGGCATGACCGACAGGTTCGCGCTCAACACGCACGACCGCCTGTTCGACGCCGACGCGGCCGCCCGCCTGCGGCCATTGCTTCGCGATCCTCCGGATCGCACCGCGACCAATTCCTGTCCCGGCCTGCGCTGAGCCGGGCCGTCGTTCGATCGCGGAGACCCTGCGGGCCCCCACTCCTCACGACAGAACTCAGGCGCCGCTCGTGTTGCCGCGCCGCTTGAGGTAGCGCTCGAACTCGCGGGCGATCTGCTCGCCGTTGGCCTGGGAGAGGTCGCTCTCGGTGGCCCGCTCCTCGAGCGAGCGCACGTACTCGACGACCTCCTCGTCCTCGTTGGCCATCTCGTCGACGGTCTGGACCCACTCCTCGGCCTGCTGCGGCAGCGTCCCGACCGGCACGGCGATCTCCAGCACCTCCTCGACGCGGCGGAGCAGCGCGAGCGTCGCCCGGGGCGAGGGCGGCTGCGAGACGTAGTGCGGCACGGCCGCCCAGAAGCTGATCGCCGGCAGGCCCTCCTGCACGCAGGCGTCCTGGAAGACGCCGAGGATCCCGGTCGGGCCCTCGTAGCGTGAGGTCTCCAGCCCGTAGGCCCGGGCCGACTCGTCGTCGTAGGCCGAGCCGGTGACCGGCGTCGGGCGGGTGTGCGGCGTGTCGGCCAGCAGCGCGCCCAGGGAGACGACGGTCTGCACGTCCAGCTCCTGGAGCACCGCGATGAGCTCCGCGCAGAACGAGCGCCAGCGCATGTTGGGCTCGATGCCCCGGACGAGGACGACGTCGCGCGAGCTGCCCGGGGGCCGGGCCACCGAGATCCGGGTGGTCGGCCACTCGACCCGCCGGCTCACCCCGTCGATCAGCGAGACCGTCGGCCGGTTGACCTGGAAGTCGTAGTAGTCCTCGGGGTCCAGGGCGGCCAGCGGCTTGGCGTCCCAGATCAGCTCCAGGTGCTCGACGGCGTCCGTCGCGGCGTCGCCGGCGTCGTTCCAGCCCTCGAAGGCCACGACCACCACCGGGTCGGTGAGGTCGGGCAGGTCCTCGGTGCTGTCCGTCGGGTCGATCACCTCTGCCAGCCTACGTCGATCGACCGCGACGGTCGGGCTGCGCGGGACGGGCAGCCCGAACAGGGGACGGGGCCCACCGGACGGGGCGGAAGTGAGACGATGGAGCCGACATCGGGACCGCCCAAGCCTGGGCCAACCCGCCGGGGTGCCGGAGTTCGCACGCAGCGCAGAGCCCGCACCCCACAGACGAGCACACCATGGGGATCACCTGTGTCCGAGTCACCCCCCCTCCGCCCCGACGCCCTCCGCCCCGTCGTGACCGCCGTGCTGACCGCGCTGCTCGAGCAGCGCATCCTCGTGCTCGACGGCGCCATGGGGACCGCGATCCAGCGGGACCGCCCGGACGAGGCCGGCTACCGCGGCGAGCGATTCGCGGACTGGCCCAGCGACGTCCAGGGCAACAACGACCTGCTCAGCATCACCCAGCCGGAGCTCGTCGCCGACATCCACCGCGAGTACCTCGAGGCGGGTGCGGACCTGCTCGAGACGAACACCTTCAACGCCACGGCGATCTCGCTGAGCGACTACGGCATGTCCGACCTCGCCTACGAGCTCAACGTGGCCTCGGCCCGCCTCGCCCGCCGCGAGGCGGACGCGATGACCGCCCGCACCCCGGACAAGCCGCGTTACGTCGTCGGCGCCATCGGGCCCACCAGCCGGACGGCGTCCATCTCACCCGACGTCAACGACCCGGGTGCCCGCAACGTCACCTTCGACGGGCTCGTCGAGGCCTACCTGGAGCAGGCCAACGGGCTGGTCGACGGCGGCTCCGACGTGCTGCTGATCGAGACGATCTTCGACACCCTCAACGCCAAGGCGGCGATCTTCGCGCTGGAGACGCTGTTCGAGGAGCGCGGCCGCCGCTGGCCGGTGATCATCTCCGGCACCATCACCGACGCCTCCGGGCGCACCCTGTCCGGCCAGGTCACCGAGGCGTTCTGGCACTCGGTGCGGCACGTGGAGCCGTTGCTCGTCGGCCTCAACTGCGCGCTCGGTGCCCGGGAGATGCGGCCCTACATCGCGGAGATCGCGCGGATCGCCGACACGTTCGTCTCCTGCTATCCCAACGCCGGGTTGCCCAACGCCTTCGGCGAGTACGACGAGGCGCCCGACGAGACCGCCGCGATCGTCGCCGAGTTCGCCGACGCCGGCTTCGTCAATCTCGTCGGCGGCTGCTGCGGCACCACACCGGCGCACATCGCCTCGATCGCGCGTGACGTCGCCGGGAAGACGCCCCGGGTCGTCCCGGAGGTCCGGCCGGCGCTGCGGCTGTCCGGTCTGGAGCCGGTGACCGTCACCGAGGAGACGCTGTTCGTCAACGTCGGTGAGCGCACCAACATCACCGGCTCGGCGCGCTTCCGGAAC
>JBBSKB010000058.1:0-21358 GCA_038256725.1 Mycobacteriales bacterium
GTGCTGGTCGCGCGGATGGACGACGTCGTAACCGCGGCGCTGCCGCACGCGCGGCTGCACCACATCCCGGGCGGCACCGATTTCGCGCACGAGGAGTTCCCCGACGCCTTCGCCGACGAACTCGCCGCCTTCGTCCGGGGCACCGCCGAGGCCTGAGCACCGGACCGGACCGGCACGACCGCGCTCTGGCGCACGGGGGTGGTCATCCACGGTGGGATGACCACCCCCATGCGTATGCGGGTGCAGTGAGGGCCGCCCCAGCAACCCCTCAGCCCAGCGTCACCGAGCCGCCGCCGTTGGGGACGAGCTCGACCCAGGTGTTGCCCGGTGCCAGCTGCACCGGCGCGCCGCCGGGGCCGGCGAGGACGACGGGCGCGGTCTCCGAGGCCTTCGACCACGTGGCGGCGATCGTGCTCCCGCCGCTGGCGACGAGGGCTTCTCCCCCGCCGACCATGCGGGTCTCCGGGACCGGGTTGCCGGCCGGGTCGCGGAAGGCGGTGTTGACGACGTCGACCCGCAGCACGACGACGTTGGCCGCGCGCAGCCGGGCGCCGTCGGCACCGGTCGCC
Source organism: Mycobacteriales bacterium (assembly GCA_038256725.1). Classification (GTDB taxonomy): domain Bacteria; phylum Actinomycetota; class Actinomycetes; order Mycobacteriales; family Geodermatophilaceae; genus Blastococcus. Next base: position 570 of record JBBSKB010000058.1, read on the forward strand.
GGGGTGTCGCCCTCGGCCCGCAGCCAGCCGTTGTCGGGCGCGCTCCAGGTCCAGTTCGGGCGACCGCTGCCGGAGAGCTTGAGCTGCAGCAGCACCGCGGGCGCGCCCATCGCGACCGCGGTGGGCGGCTGGCCGGCCGGGGCGAACTGGAACTCCGGTGCCGGGGGCGCCAGGTGCTCCGCGTCGGCCTGGGCGAGGAACTTCCCCGGGTCGGCGTAGACGTTGTGCGGCGCGGAGCGGGTGCTCGCCCGGTAGAAGCCGTCGGCACCGGCGTCCTGGCTGAGCACCTGCATGCCCGTGTTGCTGATCGCCCGCACGAAGTCCGGGCCACCGCCGGAGAAGGCGAACAGGCCGTGCAGCGGGCCGGCGATCGCGGCGTCCATCGGGCGCACCGAGCGGATCGGCCCGATCTCCGGTGGCACGTTCGAGTGGAAGACGGCGACGAAGCGGGTGATGCCGCCCTCGACGACCTCCTCCCACACCACGTCGGCGCTGTTCAGCCCGGTCTGCGGGCGGGCGGCGACGGAGTTCTCGATCTTCACCGCGAGCGCCGGGCGCTGCGGCGGAGCCTCGATCTCGACACCGGTCAGGGGCCAGGGCACCAGCACCGGCGCGGGCGGCGCCTCGGGCACAGGGCTGCTCGCCGCGGCGGGCTCGGTCAGCTCCGGACCGCAGCCGGCGGAGAGCGCCAGCGCTGCGATCACGGTGAGGGTGCCGGCCGTGCGGCCGAGGGTTCGGCGAGTGCGCATCCCGGACGACATGGCCGTGACGATATGGGCGCATCTCGTGACAGCCCGTAACGCCACGCGTCGTGTGACGCCTGGTGCGCGACTCAGGACCGGGTCAGGGCCAGCACGGTGACATCGTCGGTGTTCGGCGGCGCGAGTGCGCCGAGCACCGATTCGAGCAGGGGCTCGGGCGCCACCGGGCCGGCGACGACCGCCTCGCTCAGGGCGGCCAGCCCGCGCTCCAACCCGCCGCGCCCCCGCTCGACCAGGCCGTCGCTGAACAGCACCAGCCGGTCGTCGCCGGAGAGCGTCAGCCGGGCCTCGGCGTAGGTCGGCGCGTCCAGCACGCCGAGCGCCGGCCCCCGCCCGCCCGCCACGTACTCCGCGCCGCCGCCGTGCGCGTGCAACGCCGGGAGGTGCCCGGCGCTGGCGACGATGACCTCACCGGTCCGCGGATCGAGCTCTGCGACCACGACCGTCGCCATCTCTCCGGGCAGCAGCGCGCCGGTGACCTCGTTGATCAGCGACAGCGCCGCGGCGGGCCCGGCGGCGCGCAACAGGTGTGCCCGCAGCGCGTGCCGCAGCTGGGCGGTCACCGCCGCGGCGGCCAGGCCGTGTCCGGCGACGTCCCCGAGCACCACCGCCAGCTTGCCGCCGGGCAACAGGACGAGGTCGTACCAGTCGCCGCCGACGACGTCCTCGGCGCTCGGCACGTACCGGGCGGCCATCGCGACGCCGGGCACCTTCGGCAGCTCCTGGAGCAGCAGCGTGCGCTGCAGCGCCCCGACCAGCCGGTTGTCCTCCTCCGAGCGGTTCAGCGTCGCCGCGGCCAGGTGCCCGGCCAGCGCACGCGCGGCGGCCACCTCGTGCTCCCGCCAGGGGCGCGAGGTGCCCCGGACGATCTCGCTCCAGGCGGCGAACGACCGGCGCGGGCTCAGCCGCGGGCCCGCATCGGTCTGCGCGACCTTCGACTCGTACGGGTTGCCGCCCCAGGTCACCTCGCGCAGCGTCTCCGGCCGGAACCAGGCCAGGAAGTCTCCGGATCCCACGGGGACGGCGAGCACCCCGCTGGCGGTGTCGAGCAGGTCGGCCGCACCGGGCACCCGGGCCGAGGCGGAGTCGGTGGCGCTGACGCCCGCGTCCAGCAGCGCACTAATGAGCTGGGTCACCCGCTCGGCGGGCGGCGTCGTCCCCAGCAGGCGGAGCTGCCCACCCAGCCGGACCGCGGCTCCCGCCGCGGGCAGCAGGTCCAGGACGGTGACCTCCTGCTCGGTGAGCGCGGCGCCCAGCGCGCGCGGCGTCCGCCCGACGGCGGCCGACAGCTCGGCGGCGCGCTCGGCGACCTCGACGACGCCGTCCAGCTCGCTCTCGGCGACGACCGTGCGCAGCAGCAGCGAGGCGGTGCGGCCGAGGAACTCCGCAGCCGTGCGGTCGGCGACCGACGGGCGGTGCGGGCCGGCGTAGTGGTGGCAGGAGATGAGGCCCCAGAGCCGGCCGCGGTCGATCAGCGAGACCGACATCGAGGAGACCACGCCCATGTTGGCGAGGTACTCCAGGTGCACCGGCGAGACGCTGCGCAGCATGGCGCCCGAGAGATCCAGCGGGCGGCCGGTCGACGGGTTCACGGCCGGCTCCAGCGGCACCCGCGCGTACCCGGCGTCGGGGATCAGTCGCATCCAGTTGGTCGTGTACAGCGCGCGGGCCTGGGCGGGGATGTCGCTGGCCGGGAAGCGCAGGTCGAGGAACGGCTCGAGGTCCTCGCGCCGCGCCTCGGCGATCACCTCACCGTTCCACCCGGCGTCGAAGCGGTAGACCATCACCCGGTCGAACCCGGTCACGGCGCGTACGTCGCGGGCCAGCGTGGCGCTCAGCTGCTCGAGGGAGGCAGACGCGGCCAGGCGCTGCAGCACGCTCGGCAGCCGGCGGTGCCAGACGGCACCGGCCTGCTCGGCGCCGGCGACCGGTTCCCACTCGGTGATCAGCAGCCCGTCGGCACGGTGCAGGACGAGGTCGACCTCGGCGCCGCCCACGGTCACCCGCAGCGGGTTCACCTCGGCGAGCTCGCCGGTCAGCCCGTCCCGCAGCCGGGCGAGGGCGTCGACGTCGAGGATCTCGGCCAGGGTGCGCAGCGACCGGCCGAGCAGCGCGGGGGCGTTGGCCGAGGCGACGACGACGTCGAGACCCGGCTCGGTGACGGCGACCAGCACGCCGTGCGGCTGGACGGCGCCGGGGATCGCGATCGGCTCGTCGGCGCAGCGCGCGAGGGCCTCGTCGTCCACCGGGCCGGCGGTCACGTTCCCCCGTCGCGGTCGGCCACGGTGGAGCGGATCTCGCTCGCCGAGGAGACCAGCGGCACGAAGGCGCCGAGGTCGAGCAGATCGATGGTCAGCCGCACCGGGCCGTTGGAGTGCGGCGCGAGGACGTGGAACCGGACGCCGGCCGACCGGGCTCTCCGGGTCAGGCCGAGGAGGGTGCGGGCACCGGAGGAGCCGAGGAAAGTGGTGTGCGTGAGGTCGATGACCAGCTCGGCGTCCGGCCCGGCGAACGCCTCGTCCGCAGCCTCCTCCAGCTGTGGCGTGGTCGACAGATCGAGCTCACCACGTACCGTGAGAGCAGCTCGGCCGGCGATCGTTCGCCGTTCCACAACGAAGAGCACCGCACCGCCTCTCTCACCTCAGTCTTGCCTTCGAGGGTAGGACATCGGTGCCGAGGGGATCATTCCTGCGAGGTCAGCATCCTCGACGGGGGCCAGGGCTTCGACGTCGAGAAGGCGGCCGCGCCCGCAGGTGCGCCGCTCGAGGCCGGCCGCGGGCCGATGCTGATGCAGGCCCTCGTCGACCAGCGCCTGCTCCAGAGCTGACCGGCCTCCCTGCGGGGATGCCGGAGGCGTGGACGACGATGACGGCGTGAGCGCTGCGGTCGACGACTCCTCCCCCGATGGGTTCACCGAGCAGGTGCTCGACGCCGTGCGCCGGCTGGACGGCGTGGCCGAGCGGACCCCGCTGCAGCGCAACGCGCGGCTGTCCGCGCTGACCGGTGCCGACATCTGGCTCAAGCGCGAGGACCTGCAGGTCGGGCGCTCGTACAAGATCCGCGGCGCGTACACGATGATCTCCGCGCTCCCCGAGGCCGAGCGGGCCGCGGGCGTGGTCTGTGCCAGCGCCGGCAACCACGGGCAGGGCTTGGCCTACGCCTGCAGGGCGCTCCAGGTGCGCGGGCGGGTCTTCGTCCCCGGGACGACGCCGCGGCAGAAGCGCGAGCGGATCGCCGCGCTCGGCGGCGACATGGTCGAGCTGGTCATCGCCGGCGACTCCTACGACGAGGCGGCCGCGGCGGCGGCGCAGTTCGCGGCGGCGTCCGGGGCCACGCTGGTGCCGGCGTTCGACTCACCCGCGACGGTGGCCGGCCAAGCGACGGTCGCGGTGGAGATCCTCGACCAGCTGCCCGAGCCCCCGGACCTCGTCGTCCTCCCGGTGGGTGGCGGCGGGTTGCTCGCCGGCGCCGGCACCTGGCTGCGCGCGCACTCCCCCGCGACCCGGCTCGTCGGGGTGGAGCCGGCGGGTGCGGCGAACATGGCCGCGGCGCTGGCCGCCGGCGGGCCGGTCGACCTGACCGAGATGGACACCTTCGTCGACGGCGCGGCGGTGCGCCGGGCCGGTGCGGTCACCTACCCGCTGGTGCGCGACTCGGGCGCGGAGCTGATCGCCGTCCCGGAGGGGCAGATCTGCACCGAGATGCTCGACCTGTACCAGGCCGACGGGATCATCGCCGAACCCGCCGGGGCGCTGGCACCGTCGGCGCTGAGCGGCGGGCTGGTGACGCTGGAGCCCGGGCAGACGGTCGTCTGCGTGCTCTCCGGCGGCAACAACGACGTCAGCCGGTACGCCGAGGTGATCGAGCGCTCGCTGGTGCACCGCGGGCTCAAGCACTACTTCCTCGTCGAGTTCCCGCAGGAGCCCGGCGCGCTGCGCCGTTTCCTCGACGAGGTGCTCGGCCCGGACGATGACATCGTGCGGTTCGAGTACGTGAAGCGGGACAACCGCGAGACGGGCGCGGCGCTGACCGGCATCGAGCTGGGCCGCGTCGAGGGCCTGGCCGAGCTGCTGGCGCGCGTCGAGGACAGCCCGCTCCGCATCGAGCACCTCACACCCGGGTCGACGGCGTACCGCTTCCTCGTCTAGCCGGCGTCCGCGGAACTACTTCTCGAGGACCCTCACCGGCTCGCCGGCCACCCACGCGGCGACGTCCTCGACCGCTCGCCGTAGAACACCTCGTACGTGCCGCGGTGACGTAGCCCAGGTGCGGGGTGAGCACGGTGCGGGGCGCGGTGCGCAGCGGATGGTCGCGCGGCAGTGGCTCGGTCTCGAACACGTCCAGCCCGGCGCCGGCGATCCGGCCCGTGTGCAGCACGTCGAGCAGCGCCTGCTGCTCGACGACCGGCCCGCGGCTGGTGTTGACCAGGACGGCGGTCGGCTTCATCCGGGCGAGGTCGTCGGCACCGATCAGCCCGCGGGTGCGCCGCGAGAGGAGCAGATGCAGCGTGACGACGTCGGCGGTGGCGAAGAGCTCGTCGCGCTCCACCCGGCGGACACCGACCTCCGCGGCCCGCTCGTCGGTGAGGTTCTGGCTCCAGGCGACGACGTCCATCCCGAACGCCTGACCGACCCGCGCCACCCGGCTGCCGAGCCGGCCCAGGCCGACGATCCCGAGCCGGGCGCCGTCCAGGTCGCCGCCGAGGGTCTGCTGCCAGCCACCGGCGCGGACCGAGGCGTCCTCGCGCGGGATCTGCCGGAGGGTGGCGAGGATCAGCCCCCAGGTGAGCTCGGCCGTGGCTGCCGCACCGGCTCCGGTGCCGCAGACGGTGATGCCGAGCTCGGCCGCCGCGGCGACGTCGATGGCCCGGTTGCGCATCCCGGTGGTGACCAGCAGCCGCAGGTTCGGCAGCCGCGCCAGCAGGTCGCGCTGGAACTCGGTGCGCTCGCGCATGGCGACGACGACGTCGAACGGCTCGAGCCGCGCGGCGAGCGCGTCCACGTCGGAGACGGCGTCGTGGAACTCGACCACCTGGACCGCCCCGGGCACGCGGGACCAGTCGCAGAAGTCGGCGGCGACGGACTGGTAGTCGTCGAGGACGGCGATGCGATGCACGGTCCCGGTCTACTACACGCCGGTCGTCAGAGGTCTGGCGCGCACTCTCCGGAGCCCGGCGCCGATCACGTGGGCCAGGCCCACCAGGTGACCGAGTTCGTGGAGGACCACGGCCCGGGCGACGGCCTCTCCGCCCGGCGTCGCGAGCAACCCGATGAACGCAGCTCCGTCCGACGACACACCTCCGGTGACGAGCACCCGGGGGCCGTCGCCGATGGAGAGCCCCTGGCTGCCGGCCTCACCGACCACATCAATGACGAAGGTCGGGTTCTCCGTCTCGGTCGCCCGGGCGATCACCACCGGAGCCCAGCAGTCCCGTAGCGCTCGGGTCGATACGGCTGGCGGTCTTCGGAAGGGCGGTCAGCCGTGGTGCCGTCGTAGACGAACTGCAGACCGGTCACCTCGGACACCCGGCCGACGGCGTCGTGGCGCTCAGGGCAGAGTCAGCCGCGGGACCAACGCACCCCGACGCAGTGCGACGAGGACCGCACAGTCCGGACGCGCGAGCCGCGACGCACCTGCCGCGGAGCCGGCGTCGACCAGGACCGCCACTGGGTGGGTGGCGTGCGGTGCCCGGTCGCCTCGTCGATGACCCACTGCGGTATCCGGCCGCCGACGGCCCCCGACCGCGGGAGGCGATCGGGGGCCGTGGAGGCGTGCGGGCAGATCAGCGGCGCTTGGTGCCGCCGTTCTTGTTCTGGAAGTCGGCGACCATCTTCTTGAGCTTCGCCTGGTTCTGCGGCTTGCGTGCTTCCTGGATCACCCGTGCGGCAACCCCGGACACGATGAGCTTCCGGATCATTCCGGCCATGTTCGCCTCCTCAGCTGTGGACTGACCCGTTCGGTGCCCCGGCACGGTGCCCGCCAACCGCGCCGCCCGCCCGAGTGGACCGGACGCGGGACAGGGTTGCCGTCCGAGCGACGTCCTGGCTCGTCCCGGTGACGGCACGCCGTTGGAACGGAAGTAAGCGACCGATCACGTTCCGCTATCCGCTTCCCGAGCGACCGGAGGGGCGGCGGCGAAGGCGCGTGGTCGGGCCGCGAGTCGCGCGTCCGGCACCCGGGTGTGGCGACGCCGGCCGGGTGCTCCTCCCCGGCGCGGCGCCGCTCTGCGCCTCCCGATCGCCCGACCTAGCGTCGTCGCGGTCCGACCGAGGCCCCGTCGTCACCGCCTCAGGTGACACCCGGCCGGACACCGCCGAACCGGCGCCGTCCTCTCGGTGCCGGACCGGGGACCCATCCGCAGTTCCTGGGGTGAAGCGCGACCGGCTCCGCCGGTACCGCCGGGCGATCTCCCCGCCCGAACCCGTCAGCTAACTCGGTAGGCGGTTGATGGAGAACAGGAGAACGCGTCGTCCATGACGACTACCCGCACGTCCACGTCCAGCCGCCGTTCCTTCCGGGCGGCGACGCTCGCAGTCCTCACCGGGGCGGGGATCGCGCTCACCCCCCTCGCCGCGTCCACCGCGTCCGCCGCGCCGGTGGTCCTCACCGCCGCTCCGATCTCCAGTGTCAGCTGGAACCATCCGAGCGGGAGTTGGAACGCACACGTCGCCGTCCGCGCGGCGCTCGCCCAGCTGGGCAAGCCGTACGTCTACGGCGGCACCGGCCCCGGCGGCTACGACTGCTCGGGACTCACCTACTCGGCCTACCGGGCGGCCGGTGTCCAGCTGCCGCGCACGTCGCGTGCGCAGTCCACGGCCGGCGTCCGGATCCCCTGGTACGCCATGCAGCCGGGTGACCTGATCTTCTTCTACGACCCGGTGGGCCACGTCGGGATGGCCCTCGGCAACGGGCTGATGGTGCACTCCTCGACCTACGGCCAGCCGGTATCGGTCGTGCGGGTCGACTCCGTGCCCGGTTATCACAGCACCCGCCGCGTCGCCTGAGCGGAAGACTCCGTCGTCGACACCCGGCCCCCCCCCGCCCGGGGTGGACACGCCGGCATGGCGATACCTCGACATGTCCACACAATGCGACAACCGGACGGACCGGTTTCGGGGTGAATGCGCCGGAGCCGGGGGAGGTCACGCGCAGATAACGTTACGGAGAGACGTCGGCCCGTACCGGTCCGTCACCCGCAGCCACTTCCCCTGGAGCACCCCGTGTCCTCGTCCTACCGCCCGTTCCTGTCCCTGGTCACCGATGCGCCCGCCGAACCGGCGGACGTCGTGTCGTGGAGCACCCCGTGGACGGCGCCCCCGGCGGCGGACGACGAGTCGTGGCGGCTGTCGGCGCTGTGCGGTGAGACCGATCCCGAGGCGTTCTTCCCGGAGAAGGGCGGCTCGACCCGCGATGCCAAGCGCGTCTGCACCGGCTGCGACGTCCGGGCCGAGTGCCTCGAGTTCGCGCTGAGCAACGACGAGCGCTTCGGCATCTGGGGCGGCCTGTCCGAGCGCGAGCGCCGCCGGCTGCGCCTCGCCCGCCGGGAAGCCATCACGGCCTGATCGGACTCCGCAGGTCCGGCCACGCCAGATGGCGAGGCGTCAGCCGGCAACTGCCAGCGACGGGCCCGCGGCCGGTACGGACACCGGGACGACCGGGCCCAGCCTGTCCCGGAGGCGACGCATCCCGGCGTGCATGCGGGTCTTGACCGTGCCCAGGGGCGCTCCGACGCGCAGCGCGATCTCCTGCTGGGTGTATCCGCCCCAGTACGCCAGGACGAGCGCCTCGCGCTGGACGTCGGACAGGCTCGCGAGGGCCGTGCGTACTCGCAGGTCAGCGACCCGATCGATGACGATTTCGGCGACGTCCGGTACGGCGACACCTGCGTCCTGGACCCCGGCAGCATCGGCCCGGCGGCGGTGCGCGGTCTCCCGCCGGACGACGTCCACCGCCTTGTGGTGCACGAGTGCCAGGAACCAGGAAGCGAACGAACCGCGGGTCGCGTCGTAGGCAGCCGGATGGCGCCAGTAGGCGACGAACGCTTCCTGCACGACGTCCTCTGCCAGCCGGTCGTCTCCGACGATCCGCCGGGCCAGGCTCCAGGCACGGGCCGTGTACTGGTCCAGCAGGTGCGTCAGGGGGATCCCGGCCGCGGGGTTCGACCGTTCCGGCGTGTGGGTCACTGCCTGTAGATGGTGCGCAATCGGGTCGCGCAAACCGGATGTCACCCGACCGTGACCCCACCGGAGAGGTGGGACGCAGCCGCGGTCGGGTAGAGAAGGCGGAGTGACTCCTCCCCCGCCGGTCCTGCTGCTCGATGTCGACGGCGTGCTCAACGCCGTCCGGCACGACCTGCCCGAGGGCTGGCAGCGCGGCCGCTTCAACGGCTACGTGCTCTCGTGGGATCCGTCGGTGGTCGCGCGGCTGCGGGCCATGCACGAGTCCGGCGCCGTGGAGCTGCAGTGGCTGACCACCTGGACCGAGCTGGCCGACCGGCTGCTCGCCGAGCCGTTCGGTCTGCCTCGCGGACTGCGCACGCACGGCCGCGAGGTGGGTTCCACCGGGTTCGGCGGTCCGCTCCGCGGTCTTGCGGGGTGGTGGAAGCTGGCCGCCGCCCAGGCGGTCGCGCGGGCCGAACCGGACCGGCGCATCGTCTGGATCGACGACGATCTCGCCGAGCAGGCCGACGACACCCGCGAGTGGATCGACCAGCACGGCGAGCTGCTGGTCATCGCTCCGAGCTGGTCGACGGGGCTCACGCACGGCGAGCTGGACCGGGTCGACGCCTGGCTCGCGGAGGGCTGACCGCGCGGTACGGGGTGGGGGCGGTCCGCTCGACGGTGGCGGGCTCTAGGGTCGGCGGCACGTCGTCCACGGAGGAGCTCAGATGCGCGCGGTGCAGTATCGGACCATCGGCAGCGAGCCCGAGGTCGTCGAGATCCCGACCCCGGAGCCGGGCCCCGGCCAGGTGCGGCTGAAGGTCACCGCCGCGGGGCTGTGCCACTCGGACGCCTTCATCATGAGCCTTCCGGAGGGCGTCTACGAGCTGCCGCTGACGCTCGGCCACGAGGGCGCCGGTGTCGTCGACGCGCTGGGCGCGGGGGTCTCCGGGGTGGAGCTCGGCGAGTCGGTCGCCGTCTACGGCGCCTGGGGCTGCGGGGTCTGCCACGCCTGCGCCCGGGGTGCGGAGAACTACTGCCCGCGGGCGGCCGAGCTGGGCATCCAGCCGCCGGGGCTGGGTGCGCCCGGTGCCCTGGCCGAGTACCTGATCGTCGACGACGTCCGGCACCTGGTGCCGCTCCGCGAGCTCGACCCGGTGGCCGCCGTCTCGCTCACCGACGCCGGGCTCACGCCGTACCACGCGATCGTCTCCAGCCTGGGTGCGCTGCCGGCCGGGAGCACCGCCGTGGTGATCGGCGTCGGCGGGCTCGGGCACGTCGGCATCCAGATCCTGCGGGCGATCACCGGCGCGACCGTGATCGCGCTCGACGTCAGCGAGGAGAAGCTCAAGCTGGCCCGCGAAGTCGGCGCGCACCGGGCGCTGCACTCCGACGACTCGGCCGTCGCCGCGATCCGGCAGCTGACCGGCGGGGTGGGCGCGCAGGCGGTGTTCGACTTCGTGGGCGCCGCCCCGACGCTGGAGATCGCCCGCCAGTCGGTTGCGATCAACGGCGTGATCCAGATCGTCGGCATCGGCGGCGCGGTGCTGCCCACCGGCTTCTTCTCGACGCCGATGGGTGCGACCGTGCGTGCGCCGTACTGGGGCACCCGGTCGGAGCTGATCGAGGTGCTCGACCTCGCCCGCACCGGCGCGATCCACGTGGAGACCGAGCGCTTCACCCTGGACCAGGCGCCGGAGGCCTACCGCCGGATGCACGAGGGCACCCTGCGCGGCCGCGCCGTCGTCGTCCCCGGGGACTGAGCCGGAAGCGCATCCAGCGAGCGATCACGCGGAGGGCGTCCTGCCCGAACACCCGAGCGCGAGCTCGGCCGTGGCGCGCTCCCGGGCGACGGCTGCTCCGTCCGGGCCGATGTGCCGGCAGCCGGGTGAGGGCTCCCCCGTCCGCGCCGAGACGACGAAGCAGGTGACGTTGGGCCAGCCGACGGCTGCGCAGAAGGTGCCGATGTCGTCGAGCACCCTCGACGAGGCGAGCGGGGCCAGCCCCGGCTGCAGCTGCTCGGCGAACTCCCCGTAGGTGATCGGCCGATCCCCGGCGGCGGCCAGCTCGTGGAGCAGCCGCAGCCCGTCGACCATGCGGCGCGACCGCGCGGCCGGCCAGGAGCGGTCCTCGAGGTAGCGGGCCAGCACGGTGCTCATCGCGGTGCGCTCAGCGGGTCCGGTCGTCCTCGTCCCGGTCCGTCGGGCGCGGCGCGGGCAGATCGGTCAACGGTTCCATCCGCTGGGTGACCTCGAGCTCGCCGGTGTCCGGCGAGGCGTGCCGCCCGGCCCGGGGCAGCGCGAACTCGGCCGTCTTGTCGTTCAGGTGCTTGCCCATGACGCTGTCCTTCCCTGGGGTCCGGTCCAGAGTAGGTACCTTCCCGGCGCCCCGTGCCGGCCCGTGCGAAGCCCCAGGTGGGGGCGGAGCGGGCCCCGGGGGATGCTGTGCCCAGTCCGATCTCCCGAGGAGTGCTCGTGCCGCCGACCATGCACCGCAGCCACCGCGTCGCCGGCGCCCTCGTCGGCTCGGCCGTCGGCGACGCGCTCGGAGCGCCGTTCGAGTTCGGCCCGCCCGGGCAGTTCACCGGACGCTTCCCGACGCCGGCGCGCGGGGCGAAGACCGAGATGTGCGGCGGCGGGGCGCTGGGCTGGGCGCCGGGTGAGTTCACCGACGACACCCAGATGGCACTGCTCGTGGCGACCTCGCTGGTCGAGCGCGGCGGGCTCGACGAGGCCGACGTCTTCGCCCGCTTCGCCCGGTGGGCGGCCGCGGACCCGCCGGACATCGGCAACCAGACCCGCGCCGTCCTGACCTCCGGCCGGCCCTGGGACGTCGCCGCGGCCGAGCACTTCGCCCGCGCCGGGCACGCGGCCGGAAACGGCGGTCTGATGCGGACGACGCCGGCCGCGATCTGGTTCTCCCGCGCCGGCACCGAGGCCACGATGGACGGCGCCCGGCGGATCTCCGCACTCACCCACGGCGACCCGTCGGCCGGCGAGGGCGCAGCGATCCTGCACGAGCTGATCCGGGTGGCCCTGGACGGCGGCGACCCGCTGGCGGCGATTCCATCCGCGCTCGAGCAGGTCACCGACGAGCACCGCGAGCGGTGGGCGACCGTTCTGACCGAGGACTGGCAGCCGGCCGACGCCACCGAGTCCAACGGCGCAGTCTGGCCGACACTGGGCCAGGCGGTGTGGGCACTGCGCCACGGCCGCGACTTCGCCGAGGTGCTGACGCTGGTGATCGACCTCGGTGGCGACACCGACACCGTCGCCTGCGTCGCCGGCGGGCTGGCCGGGGCGGTGTTCGGCATGGGCGGCATCCCGAGCCGATGGGCGTCGCTGGTGCACGGCCGGGTGCCCGGCTCCGCGGAGAAGCTGTGGCGGCTCGCCGGCCTGCAGCAACTGGCGGCCGCACTGGACGGCGCGGCCCAGCAGAGCTACGACCCCGGCGTCATCCCCCGGATCGGCCCGGCCGAGGTGCTGCCCGGCATCTGGGCGGCCAACCTCGACGGCGCCCGCTACAGCGAGCAGGACTTCGCCGTCATCTCGCTGTGCCGGCTGGGCGAACCGTTCGACCACGACCTGCAACGGATGGCCTACGTCGCCGACAACGAGCACAACAGCGACCTCGACGTCGTGCTCGCCGACGTCCTCGACGACATGGCTGCACTCCAGGCCGAGGGCCACCGGCTGCTGGTGCACTGCCACGGCGGCGCCTCGCGCACCGGCCTGGTGCTGCGCGCCTGGCTGATGCGCACCGAGGGCATGACCGCCGACGAGGCGACGGCGCACGTCGCCGCCCGCTGGCCGCACCTGGGGTTGTGGAACGCGAGCTTCACCGCTGCGCTGGAGCGCGTGAGCCGCTGAGCCGTAGAGACGGGGCGACGCGCGGCGGCCGGAGAGCTTCCCGGCCGCCGCCGTCGCCGCCGTCCGGGGTGAGGTTCCCCCGGGAGGCGGCTCACGGCGCGGGCACTGCCGCGAACGCGCCGTCCCCGATCTTCTGCACCTCCCCGCGCCCGGCCGGGAGGCCGGCGAAGCTGGCGATGGCCCAGGCCGTGGAGAAGAGCCGGCCGCGGACGATCTCCAGCCCGGCGGGCATGGTCACCTCGGCGACGGACCGGCTGCCGTCCCGGGCGATCCGGGTCAGGTTCCCGACGGTCGCGGGGTCGAATCCGGCCGGCGGCGGCCCCTCGCCCTCGGGCGCGCCTTCGATCACGTTCGAGGCGTAGACCGTGCCGTCACGGGCGACGGCGACACCGGTGACCGAGGTCAGGCCGTCGATGCGGTCCAGCACGTTGCCGCGCTGGTCCAGGACGTACACCCGGGCCGCTCCCGGCGCCTCGGCGCCCAGGGTGCCGACGTAGATGCGCCCCCCAGGCCCTTCGGTGATCTCGGTCGGGACGGGGTCGCAGCCGACCGTGCCGGGGTTGTTCTCCGCCGTCGCGCACTCCGGGGTGTCGGTGATGACCGGCGGGACGAAGAAGGTGCTGATCGCTCCGCTGCGCAGGTCGATGGCGAGGACGTCGTTGGCGCCGGCGTCGGCGACCAGCAGCCGGTGCCGCTGTGCCAGGACCGAGAAGGGGTTGGACAGCGCGTCGACCGGCTGGCCGTCGACCAGCTGGACCTGACCGTCGGGGTTGTTGGCCAGCTCGTAGGCCAGCAGGTCGAACGATCGCAGGATCTTCCCGCCCGGGGTTGCCTCGAGCACGGCGTTCACCGGTTCGCCGGCGGGCCGGGGCGGCGGAGGCGGCGCGCCCTCCTCGGGCGGCGGGCCGGACTCGCCGATCGCGATGTACAGCCGCCCGTTCGCGGCGTCGACGCCCTGCGGATTGCCGAGGCCGCTGAGCAGCGTGCGCACCTTCCCGGTGCGCAGGTCGACCGAGGAGACCTCGCCGCTGTCGGACTCGGCGACGACGAGTCGGCGGTGGTCGAGCATGCTGAGCTGGCGCGGGCCGTCGAGCCCCGTGGCCACGGTCGTGATGGGCGCGCCGCCGTGGTGGTCGCCGTGGTGGTGGTCGCCGTGGGCGTTCGCCGTGGCGGGTGCCGCGAGCACCAGCGCCACGGCCGTGGCCGCCGACGCGGCCGTCCTGTAATGCCGCATGGATCTCTCCCTTGATCCGGGTTCCCCGAGGACGCGCAGCAACCTGCCAGGAAGGGGCGCCGGTGCGGCCCCCCTTTCCGCCTGCCGTGTTCCGGTCCCGCGCGCGGCGTCGCAGGCGGTAGCCCTCCTCCTACGCTCGACGACGCGGTCGCGGGCGTCCCGTCAGACGGTCCGGACGGCCTCGTCGACGACGCCGGCACCGAGCGGGCCCGCGTCGTCCAGCTCGGCGCGCGACCGCGGCCCGCGCAGCTGATCCATACCCTGGGGCGAGTGCGTGGCTGAGGTCCTGCGACCGCCCACGCCGGCCGGGGTGGGCTCCCCCGTGGCCGGACGTCGCCGAGCTGACCGCTGTGGCCGGCGTCGACCGAACGAGCGAGCGCAGCCGTCCTGCTCACGATGCTCGCCACGGGGAGCCTCGCGCTGGGGCGACTGCCGCCAGCCCCGGAGGTCGACTAGCGGCCGGTGGACCTCGGGCGGCGGACGACGGAGGTCTCCATGCCGGGTGAAGGCTGCGTACGTGCCGTGGACCTGGGGAATCGAACGGTTGGCCCGACGAAGGCGAGCCTACTTTCCAGCTTGTTGTGCCGCCCGCAGAGCGCCTGACCGTTCTCCACGGCCGTGACTCCGCCGCTGCTGTGCGGATGCACGTGGTCAGCGTGCAGACCGTCGGTCTCGTCGCACCGCCCGAAGAGCGCGGAGGCGTGCTCGCACCGGTGCCCTGCCCGCGACAGGATGATCCCGCGTCGGGACAGCGGTCATCACCAGCAGGACTCGACCGGCGCCTCAGCCACCATGTGCCGCAGCGTCCCGCTGTCCGCCGTCCACCAGCGGTGCGGCGAGGCCGGCGCCGTCGAGCTCGGCCCGGCCGCGGCCGGCGGCCTTGGCCTCGTAGAGGGCGCGGTCGGCTCGGCGCATGAGCTGGGAGGCGGTCTCGCCGGGGTGGTGCTCGGCGACCCCGCAGGACAGCCGGATGTCGGGGTTCATGGCGCACACCCGGCGGACCAGGGCGAGCGCCTCGTCGCCGGTCATGCGCGGGAGGACGAGGGAGAACTCGTCGCCGCCGTGCCGGGCCAGCTCGGCGTGGTGCGGCAACGCGGCCGTCCAGGCGTCGGCGACACGGCAGAGCATGCGGTCGCCGGCCTCGTGCCCTGCGGTGTCGTTGATGGCCTTGAAGTGGTCCAGGTCGAGCAGCGCTGCCGCGAGGGGCTCGCCGGTGCGGTCGGCCTCCGCCATGCACTCGGCGAGCGCGTTGTCGAAGCCGCGCCGGTTCCGCAGGCGGGTGAGCGGGTCTCGGCTGGCGTCGGAGGCGAGCGACACCAGCTGGCGGATGACGACGCCGATGCTGGCGAGGACCAGGTCGAAGCCCAGCGTCGTCCCGAGCCCGACGTCGCTGGCCAGCAGCCCGGCCGTGACGCCGACCACGGCAACAGCCAGGTGGCAGAACGCGGCGCGCCCGGAGAAGAAGAAGTGCGCGTCGATGACGACGAACGCGATCAGGGTGGCCGCCGCCAGCGCGCTGACGGGGTCGGGCGCGATCAGGACGGCGGTGACGATCATCGGCGTGGCCGCACCCACCGTCGCGTGCAGGAGGGGCCGGGGCCAGCGGGCTCCCCAGCGGCCGACGACGGCTCCCGCCACTCCGGCCAGGCAGCTCAGCACGACGAGGGCCTGGCGGGCGGTGCCCGGCTCGACGTCGAGGGTCACGAGGAGACCCGCCGCACCGCCGACACCGAAGAAGGTGGCCAACGTGCGCGCCATGAGGCGCGTCGTCGCCACCTCGGGTGTTCCGGACCGGCTCACCTCGAGGATGTCGGCTGTTCGCGCGATCGACTTGATGTTCCGCTGCCGCCGCCCGTCACCGCCTCCCCCGCGGGGGTGAGGGCCGCAAGGGAGTCATTGAAGGCGTGCTGGCCTCACCCATCTCGACCGGACGGCCCGGACCTCGACGCGCTGGCAGGGAGGGACACGCCCCTGGCGGCAGGTACGCAACGGCCTCGTGAGCCGCTGCCAGCGCTGGCGCACCCTCCTGCAGCTCGACGGTCCGCCCTCCCGCCGCACGCTGTTCTTCCTCTGGATACGTCGGGACGGCACGATGCTTCCGCTGCTCATGCCCGTCGATGGCGTGCCGGTCGAGCCCGATCGAGTCGCACTCGACGACCTTGCGGCTGCGCACGCCACTGTCGCGGAGACCGAGGACGCCGACCCCGGCGACCTGCACCTGGCCATGCTCCTCGAACGCCACGGCCCCGCCGGCCTGGACTGCAGCCTGCACGTCGGCAACGGACGCACCGCCGTCCCGGTCCTGCCACGCCGGAGCTGGCCGGTGGGGTGACGGCCGCCCTACCGTCGCAGGCATGCGGAGACCGGTGACCGAGGACGACGTCGAGATGCTGGAGGCCACGACCCGGAGGCCGGCCGATCACCGGGCGGCGGCGGCGCGGCTGACCGGCTTCGCCGATGAGCCCGTGCCCGGGGACGAACCCTCGCCGGCACGACTGCTGGTGGCCGCTGCCTGGCACCGTGAACAGGCCGACGAGCCGGCAGCGGCGCTCGATCTCTACCGCCGGGCCGTGTCCGCACCGGGAAACGCCGCGCCGGACACCCGTTGCTGGCTGCACAGCGCCCTGCTGACCGCAGGGCTGGCCAACGAGGCGCGGCAGCTGGCCGACGAGATCCGGCGCGGGGGCCCCGCGGATCTCGCGATCTACGAGGTCGTGGGCGAGAGCTACGAGGAGGCCGGGGATCTCGGCCAGGCGCATCGCTGGTTCACCATGGGCACCCGTCACGTGGACGTCGACGCCCTGGACGCACAGGACGATCCGTTCGGCTACGCGTTGGTGCGTGCTCGCCGTCGGGTGCGTCGGTTGCTCGAGCTACCGCTGGACGCTCTCGACGACATGGTCGCGCCGATCCCGTGGCTCGAAGGAGAGGACTGACGACGCCTCACCGGATGTCGTCGGCCTCGGTCACGGGCAGGACTCCTCGCGCTTCACGACGCCGAAGTCGAGCTGTCCCTCGGCGTCGCCGGTTACCCGCTCCCCCGGTGCGACGCTCTGGTCGCAGACGATCCAGTTCGAGTCGATCACCTGGTTCCGGCTGCCCAGCAGGTCGTGGGACACGCTGTAGAAGACGCCGAGCTCCTGGACGGCGTCCTGCGCCGACTGGAGGTCCGATCCTCCGAGGTCGGGCATGACGAAGTCGACGGCGCTCGGGCTCGCGACGGGGCTCGTCGTCTTCGGCACGCTGGTCGGTGTCGGAGCAGCAGCAGCCGGTGCCGACGGAACGGTCGGGGACGTCGAGGCCGCCGCTGGGGTGGTCTCGGACGCGCTCCCGATGCCGCCCACCAGGGCACCGCCGAGTCCGATCACGGCGAGACCGCCGATGACCACCCACCAGGGCGGTGCGATGGGTGAGGGCGGCGGTCCGACGCCGGGTGCGTGCGTCATCAGAAGACCGCCCGGTCCTGGAGCTGCTCCCTCGCGGACGGGGTGAGCGGCACGTTGTCGACCAGCTCGGCCAGGTCGTACCACGAACCTCCCCGGGCGGTGCGCCCCGCCACGATGGCCTCGGCTTCGCGGGGGGCGATGTCCGCGACGCGAGCGATCACGTCGGCCTGCGCGGTGTTCACGTCGATCAGCCCGCCGTCGTCGTAGCCCCGACGGAGATCGGGACGGCCGATGCCCAGCTCCCGCTGCAGGCCCGGCTCGCGGGCGATGAGCTGCCGGGTCTCCTGGCGTCGGGCTCGGGCGCCCAGCGCGCGGGCGACGACCGGATCGGCATGCACCGGCACGACCCCTTCCCCGCCGTAGACCGCGCGGCGCAGGGGGCGCAGCTGGATGCAGGCCATGACGATGACGAACAGGGCACTGAGCCCGCCGATGGTGCTGAGCGTCGGGTTGCCCGAGGTCCCGTCGGCCTGCTGGGGTGGCATGGCCGCGAACAGGATGAGGAGGTACACCCCGGCCGCGGTGTACGTCAGCGCCAGGGTGCGCACGTCGCGCCGGGCCAACCGGCTGGCGGCATGCCAGAACGGTACGGCGGCGAGGATCCCGCCCGACGCGATGGCGAGCACGAAGTACCAGCCACCGGCCCGGAAGTTCCCGCCCGAAGTCTTGGCGGACGGCGCTCGGGCCGGCAGGTGGGGCGGGGTCATGCGTTTCCCTTCGATGCGCCGGTCAGGCGATGGGCGACGGCCTCGCCGCCGACGCGGCGGATGAGCTCGAGATCGCCGCAGACGACGAGCAGGTCGCGGGCGCGGGACAGCCCGACGTACAACATCTCCCGGGCACGCGCCTCGTCCCGGAAACCGTTCACCGCGAGCACGACGGCGGGGCGCTCGAGGCCCTTGAAGCCGAGGACGTGCCCGTAGAACACGTCCTCACCGTTCCAGAAGGAGGACCAGTACGAATCCGGACCCTCCTTCTGGCGGGCCGCCTGCTCCGGGTGCCGGCGGTAGGTCGTCAGCAGCGCCAGAGCGTCGTAGGGATAGCCGTCGTCGAGCAGCCCCTCGATCGCGTCGTCGGCAGCATCGAGGGCGTCGTCGGTAGCGCACTGGACGAACCGGACCGGGACGCCGTTGCCGCCGCGGTTCTTCATCTGCGACGTCGTCAGGCTGCCGAAGGTGCCGGCGATCTGCTTGGTGTTGCGCAGGTTCTCGGTGAGGTTGATCGGCGTCAGGGCCACCGTCGGCCGCCCCTGCCGGGCGAAGACCCGCTGCCCCTCGTCCGCGAAGACGTACAGGCACCCGTCGTCCGGGGAGCGGAGAGCGGCGACCACCGCCGGCCACCAGCTCTCGGCGAAATCCTGCGCCTCGTCGAGAACGATGGCGTCGAAGCGCTCGGCTTGAGGCAGCTGCCCGGCCAGCGAGACCATCTGGCCGGGCAGGAAGTCCTCCCAGTACGCGCTGTCGTCGTCCGATCCGGCGGGCACACCCCAGCCGATGCCGAGGTAGTGGAAGGTGCCGACGTAGGCGGGCTGGTGCTTGAGCGGCCAGGTGGCGACCCGGCGCTTGAGGAACTCGGCCAGGCCGCGGGAGTAGCACATGACGGCGACCCGCTGCCCTTCCGCGGTCAGCCGGCGGGCCTTCTCCAGGGCGAGCCACGTCTTGCCGGATCCGGCACCGCCGCGGATCTCGACGCGGGAGTTGCCGTCGAGCATGTCGAGGACGCGAGCCTGGTCGCGGGTGAGCAGGTCACACTCGGCCTCGCGTTCGTGCAGGCCGGCGACCAGGTCCTGCTGCGGGATGCCGACGCCCATCAGGCACTCGACGACGAGGTCCACTTCGTCCGCCGTCGGAGTGGGGGCTTCCCGCTCGAGCGCTCGCAGTGCGGCGGCGATGCGAGCGGCCGACTGCGGCAGGTCGGTCCGGTCGAGCACCATCCAGCGCGGGGCGTCGGGGGCCGCGAAGCCGTCCGGCAGCGTGGTGGTCGGCAGGGCGACGAGGTGGACCATCCGGGGGTCGCCGGCGCTCCAGCGGCGGTCCTTGCGCAGGTAGTCGCGCAGCAGGTACTTGCACCTCTTCGCCTGGTCGACCGGGTGGATCCGCTTGTCGATGCCGCCGCCGTGCTGGCGCCACTCGCCGTCGCGGAGGGAGACGCTGCCGCCCTTCACCTCGATGACGGCGATGCCGAAGCCGGGCCAGGCGACGATGACGTCGGCTTCGCGGTCCTCCTTGCGATCGCTGAACCGCTGCCCGAACACCAGCACGGCTTCATCGGGCAACTGGTCGCGGAGTGCCTCAGCGAACAACCGCTCCGCGTACGACTCGTACGTTGGCTCGGCGGGAAAAATGCGTGCCGTCACCAGCAGCCCGTCCTCGTACTCATGGCACCCCCCGTGCTCGTGGACCGTCGGCGCAGCCTGACAGCGGGCACAGACAGAAAGCCGATCCGCTACGCGCCGGTTCAGGTATACGGGCTGCAACTCCACCGGACCAGGATGTCGCGCGAGAACACACATGTCCCGCGGGTCACCGAGCCCCGCCGGCCACGGGTCAGGCCACGCCGGTGACGCGTGCGAGCGCCCGCTCGAGCGCCGCGATCGCCGCTCGCCGTTCCCCCGGATCGGCCACGGCGAGCATCGGCACGTGCACGTGGTGCGTGGCCGCGGACGTCTGCTCGAGCCGGAAGCCGGGGAAGTCTGCGCTGACCGCGATCGCGTCGTCCGGGTCGAGGCCGATGGACAGCGTCTGCGGCCGGGCGTAGGCAGCGACCCGCTCCTCCCCGACCGGGCGGACGGCCACGTAGTGCGGCATCACCGAGAGCGTGAGCGGCACTCGCGCGCCGACCTCGTCCACGAGGCGCTGGATGTGCGCGTTCACGTTGTGGCCGCACAGCAACTGGAAGGACCCTGCGGGCCCTGAGGTGTCCACGCCTCGATCGGCTCGGTTGCGGTCCTTCCGCACCGGCCGGACGCCGAGCACCTCGGTGAGGTCTCCGCCGTCCGCGGATCGGCGGTAGAGCTCTGCCGGCTTGCCCATCACGCTGGAACCCGGCTCCTTACGGGCCGACTGGCCTGTGGGCTGGATGAGTCCCCTGCCGACCATGTAGCGCCGGAAGGTGTCGATGGACGGCCGCGCCTCCCCCGGCCCGGGCTGTGGCGCCACGGCGTCGTGCAGGGACTGCAGTGCCTTGAGCGTGAACTGCTCCCCGAGCAGACCCGCCGGGTCGGGCTGCAGGGCGTAGTCCTGCCGCACCCGGTCGACGGCGAGCCGCACGATCTCGTCATGGCCGAACGGCTGCCCTACGGCGTCCTCCACCGGAACCAC
>JBBSKB010000059.1:0-21146 GCA_038256725.1 Mycobacteriales bacterium
CATCCCGCTCCCCCACCCCACCCCCCCGGCGTGGGCGACTAACTGGGGGCGATCGTGCGTTGAGGCCCACGTGTTCGCCCCACTCGTCCGTTCAGGCCGGCCCGAGGGCCGCACGGATGGCCGCCAGCACCTGCACCGGGCGGCCGAGGACATCGGCTGAGGTGAAGCGGAGCACCGTCCAGCCGGCCAGGACCAGCCCATTCTGCCTTCGCAGGTCGTCGACGAAGACCGTGCGCTCGCGGTGGACGTCACCGTCGAACTCGACCAGCACCTTCCGGTCCGGCCAGGCCATGTCCACCCGCCCCAGGAACCGACCGGATGCGTCCCGGACGACGTGCTGCAGGACCGGCCGCAGCAGGCCCGCCTCGTGGACGAGCCACCGCAGCACCGACTCCATCGGCGAGCCCGCGAGCGGATCGCCGAGGGCCATCACCGCGCGGGCCCGGGCCGCTCCTCGCCGGCCGCGGGACCGGTCGACGATCGCGGGGAACTCGTCGGCCGGGAAGCGGCGGGCCAGCAGCTGGTCGGTGACCGCGAGCAGAGCGGCCGGCGGGACGACCGCCGCGAGGTCCATCCAGGTCCGGCCGGCGGACGTGACGAGCAGCCCATCGAGGCGGCGGGTCTCCGGTCCCGGCACCGCCGACGCGTGGACGACGCGGTCCGCGCGCGAACGGACCCGGCTGCCCGGCGGTACCGACAGGTGCACCCTCCGGTCGTCGGCAGCGAGCGGGACCTCGAAGCGCCACAGCGCCGCGGCGGTCAGATGGCTCACAACGGCCCCTGGTGGCGCCCCCAGGAGGACGGCGCGGATCCGCTGGCGCGGCTCGTCGGCCTCGGCCTGCGGCAGGTAGGTGTCCCGGGACGAGCGGACGATCTCTCGGTGCCGTAGCTGCCAATCGCTGACGCCCTTGGCCAGGGCGCCGCGCCGGTCGGAGGGTGCCCGCAGGCGCGGCGGGACGGGTGGCGTCGGCACGCGGGCAGCCTGCCGGGCCGCGGCCCCCGCCCGCTGGGCTCGTCCACAGGGCATCGAGTGCGGGGCGGCGGGGCGGGCTAGGCGAAGGGGGTGCCGGTGAGGCGCTCGTAGGCGGCGACGTAGCGCTCGCGGGTGGCGGCGACGACGACGGCGGGCAGCTCGGGCGGCTCGGAGACGCGGTCCCAGCCGGACGCGGTCAGCCAGTCGCGGACGAACTGCTTGTCGTAGGAGGGCTGCACCGAGCCGGGCGCCCAGGTGTCGGCCGGCCAGAAGCGCGAGGAGTCGGGGGTGAGCACCTCGTCGCCGAGCACCAGCCCACCCGCGGCGTCCAGGCCGAACTCCAACTTGGTGTCTGCCAGCACGATCCCGGCGTCGCGGGCGATCTCCGCACCCCGCCGGTACAGCGCCAGCGTCAGCTCGCGCAGCTCCTCGGCGCGCGGGGCGCCGACCAGCGAGACCACCCGCGGGAAGTCGATCGGCTCGTCGTGCGCGCCCAGCTCGGCCTTGGTGGACGGCGTGAACACCGGCGCGGGCAGCTGCGAGCCCTCGACCAGCCCCGCGGGCAGGACGACGTCGCGGATGGATCCGGTGCGCTCGTACTCCGCGGTGCCGCCGCCGGAGAGGTAGCCGCGGGCCACGCACTCCACCGGCAGCATCTCCAGCCGCCGGACCAGCATCGCGCGCCCGGCCACCGCAGCCGGAACGTCGGTGGCCGACACCAGGTGGTGCGTCGCACCGAACGAGTCGAGCACCGGCATCAGCTGCTCGAACCACCACGCGGACAGCTGCGTGAGCACCCGCCCCTTGTCCGGGATCGGCGTGGGCAGCACCCAGTCGTAGGCCGAGATGCGGTCCGACGCCACGAGCAGCAGGCGGTCGTCCCCTGCGTCGTAGATCTCCCGGACCTTGCCGCGGGCGACCAGGGGGAGATCGACGCTCACGACAGCGCCGCGAGCCGGTCGAACAGCGGGCCGAGGTTGGCCACGTAGCGCTCCGGCCGGCAGATCTCGTCCAGCCGGGCCTCGTCCAGCGCGACTCCGGACGCCGACGCCCGCGCGCGCAGCGTCTCGCGGAACGAGGTCCCGGAGTTCCAGGTCTCCATCGCCGCCGTCTGCACGAGCGCGTAGGAGTCCTCCCGGGACAGGCCGCTCTCGACCAGCTCCAGCAGCACCGACGAGGTGTAGATCAGCCCGCCGGTCGACTCCAGGTTGACGCGCATCCGGTCGGCGTCGACGACGAGGTTCTCGACCAGGCCGGCGGTCAGGTCCAGCAGGTAGTCGGTGGTGATCGCGGCGTCGGGCAGGAAGACCCGCTCGGTGGACGAGTGCGAGATGTCCCGCTCGTGCCACAGCGGGATGCCCTCCATCACCGGCACGATCGCCGCGCGCACGACCCGCGCGAGCCCGGCGATGCGCTCGGAGCGGATCGGGTTCTTCTTGTGCGGCATCGCGCTCGAGCCCTTCTGGCCCGACCCGAACGCCTCGGAGAGCTCGCGCACCTCGGTCCGCTGGCCGTGCCGGACCTCCAGCGCGATCGCCTCGCAGACCGTGGCGATGATCGCCAGCGCCGAGACCCACTCGCTGATGCCGTCGCGCAGCACCACCTGCGTCGAGGCGTCGGCCGGGCGCAGCTCCAGCGCCTCGGCGACGGTCGCCTCGACCGACGGGTCGATCAGCGAGTACGTGCCGACGGCGCCGGAGATGGCGACGACGCCGACGGCGTCCCGCGCGGCGCGCAGCCGGTCACGGGAGCGGGCGGCGGCGAAGGCGAGGTCCGCGACGCGGTGCCCCCAGACGACGGGCTCGGCGTGCACGCCGTGCGTGCGGCCGACCTTGATCGTGGCGCGGTGCGCCAGCCCGTGGTCGCGCAGCGCGGCGACCAGCCGGTCGGCCTTGGCGAGCAGCACGTCGGTGGCGTCGGTGAGCTGCACGGCCAACGCCGTGTCCAGCAGGTCGGACGACGTCATGCCGTGGTGCACGTAGGCGGCGGCCGAGCGGGGCTCGGTGTTGTCCGCCCAGGCGGTGAGGAAGGCGATGACGTCGTGCTGCGTCGTCTCCTCGATCTCCGCGACCCGCTCCGGGGTGGGCGGGGGCGCGTTGCGCACCGGCTCGACGACCTCGGCAGGCACCCGGCCGGCGGCGGCATGCGCCTCGAGCACCAGCGTCTCGACGCGGCACCACAGCTCGTACTTGTGCTGGTCGCTCCAGACCCGCCCCATCTCCGGGAGCGTGTAGCGCTCGATCATCGGGGCCACCTCGTCGCCATCAGCACGCGCACAGTGTCCCGCAGGCCGGTCAGGGCAGGACGATCCGCCCCTCGACGGCGGCCAGCGCGATGTCGGTGCGCCAGTGCGCGCCGGCCAACCGGACGCCGGCCACCCGCTCGTAGGCGGCCTGACGCGCGGCGCCGAGGTCCTCGCCCACCGCGGTCACCGCGAGCACGCGGCCGCCGGCGGAGACGACCGTGCCGTCGTCGGCCAGGGCGGTCCCCGCGTGCAGGACGCCGTCGCCGTCGGCCCCGGTCACGGCGTCACCGGTGCGTGGCCGCTCGGGGTACCCGGACGCGGCGACGACGACGGTGACGGCGGAGCCCGCCCGCCACTCCAGCGGCGGGTGCGTGGCCAGCGTGCCCGTGGCCGAGGCGTGCAGCAGGCCGGCCAGCGGCGTCGCGAGCAGCGGCAGCACGACCTCGGTCTCCGGGTCGCCGAAGCGGGCGTTGAACTCGACCACCCGGACGCCGCGCGCGGTGAGCGCGAGCCCCGCGTACAGCAGGCCGCTGAACGGTTCACCGCGGCGCGCCATCTCGTCGACGGTCGGCTGCAGCACGGTGGCGAGCACCTCGTCGACCAGGCCGGCCGGCGCCCACGGCAGCGGCGCGTAGGCGCCCATGCCGCCGGTGTTCGGGCCGCCGTCGCCGTCGTCCCGGCGCTTGAAGTCCTGTGCGGGGACCAGCGGCAGCACCGTCGTCCCGTCGGTGACGGCGAACAGCGAGACCTCGGGGCCGTCCAGGAACTCCTCGACCAGCACCGCACCCCCGGCGTCGAGCACCGAGCGGCCGTGCGCGACGGCGGCGTCCCGGTCCGGCGTGACCAGCACGCCCTTGCCGGCGGCCAGGCCGTCGTCCTTCACCACGTAGGGCGCGCCGCCGGTGAGGGCGGCGACCTCGTCGAGCGCGGTCTCCAGCTCGGCGGCCCCGCCGACCGGCCAGGCCTGCGCGGTGGGCACCCCGGCGGTGGTCATGACGTGCTTGGCGAAGGACTTGCTGCCCTCCAGCTGCGCCGCCTGCTCCGACGGGCCGAAGCAGGCGATCCCGGCATCGCGGACGGCGTCGGCCGCACCGGCGACCAGCGGCACCTCGGGCCCGACGACGACGAGGTCTGCCCGCCACGACCCGGCCAGGGACGCGATCGCGTCCGGGTCGCGGACGTCGAGCGGGAACGGCTCGGCGAGCGCGCGGGTCCCCGCGTTGCCCGGCGCGCAAGCCAGCGCCTCGACGGCGGGGTCGGAGGTCAGAGCCACGCACAGGGCGTGCTCCCGGGCACCGGAGCCGATCACGAGCACGCGCACGGGGCGAACGCTACCGACGGCCCCGGGGCGGGAGATGACCGGCGGGACACCGGGGACGGGCGGGACGACGTCACGGGCCGGCGACGCGCGGCGCAACCGAATCGCAAAGAAGAGAGATGCGTCACTACTGCCATGCACTTCCGCAGGTCAGCGGGCTGTGTGCCCGACCGTGCGCAACACGTTGCCCGCAGTTCGCCCTCCGGCCACCTCGGTGCGGTGGCATGGGACCCATGCACGCGACCGAGTCGCTGGCCATGCCGCCCGTGACCCGCCTTCCCCGCCCCGCTGTCATCGGGCACCGTGGTGCCCCCGCGTACCGGCCGGAGCACACGACCGCGAGCTTCGAGCTCGCGATCGACCAGGGCGCCGACCTCATCGAGCCCGACGTCGTGGTCAGCCGCGACGGCGTGCTCGTCGTCCGGCACGAGAGCGAGCTGTCGCCCTCGACCGACGTCGCCGACCACCCCGAGTTCGTCGACCGCCGCAGCACCCGCGAGGTGCACGGGCAGCCGGTCACCGGCTGGTTCACCGAGGACTTCACCCTCGCCGAGCTGCGCACCCTCGGGGCGGTCGAGCGGATGCCGGAGCTGCGTCCGCTGAACACCGCCTACGACCGCTCCTTCGGCATCCTCACCCTCGCCGAGGTGATCGAGCTGGCCGTCCGCCGGTCGACGCCGGAGCGCACCGTCCAGGTGCTGATCGAGCTCAAGACGGTCACCTGGCCGGGCGGCGACGGCCCCACGCTGGCCGAGCTGACAGCCGCCGAACTGCGCCGGCTGGGCGTCGCGGACGTCACCGGCCCCGTGCTGGTGCAGGCCTTCGACCCGCGACTGCTGCGCGAGCTGCGGGCGCTGCTCGGCGAGCGGGGCCCGCGGCTGATCCAGCTGGTCGCGGACCTCCCCCGCTTCGACCAGATGGTCACCCGCTCGGGGCTGCGCGAGATCTCCACCTACGCCCAGGGCATCGCGCCGAGCCGGGAGCGGATCCTCGCCGACGCCGAGCCGACCGGAGGCGCCCGCTGCCCGCTCGTCGAGGAGGCCCACCGCGCCGCGCTGTCGGTCTTCTGCTGGACGCTGCGGGCCGAGAACGTCTTCCTGCCGGAGGCCCTGCGCCGCGGGACCGATCCCGGCGCCCTCGGGGACGCCTTCGCCGACGCCCGGCACCTGCTGGACCTCGGCCTCGACGGGCTGATCACCGACTCGCCCGACCACGTCGTCACCGCGCTGCGGACCCGCAGCCGCCAGGCCGCCGTCGCCTGACCCGACAGGCGTGGATCGTCAGCCGATGAGGTCGTGGATGACGACGTTCTCGTCGCGACCGGGGCCGACGCCGATGACGCTGATCCGCGCGCCGGCGAGCTCCTCGAGCCGCCGCACGTACGCCTGCGCGTTCGCCGGCAGCTCGTCGAAGGTGCGGCAGTGCCGGATGTCCTCGAACCAGCCGGGCATCTCCTCGTAGATCGGCTTCGCGTGGTGGAAGTCGGTCTGCGTCATCGGCATCTCGTCGTGCCGCACGCCGTCGATCTCGTAGGCCACGCAGATCGGCACCGTGTCCAGGCCCGACAGCACGTCGAGCTTGGTGAGGAAGTAGTCGGTGATGCCGTTGACCCGGCCGGCGTACCGGGCGACGACGGCGTCGAACCAGCCGCAGCGCCGGTCGCGGCCGGTCGTGACGCCGACCTCGCCGCCCTGCTTGCGCAGGTACTCGCCCCACTGGTCGAACAGCTCGGTCGGGAACGGGCCCGAGCCCACGCGGGTCGTGTACGCCTTGAGGATGCCGACCACCCGCTCGATGCGGGTGGGACCGATCCCCGCGCCGACCGCCGCGCCGCCCGCCGTCGGGTTGGACGACGTGACGAAGGGATAGGTGCCGTGGTCGACGTCGAGCAGCGTGCCCTGCGAGCCCTCGAGCAGCACCCACTCGCCCGCGTCGAGCACCTTGCCCAGCATCAGCCGGGTGTCGGCGATGCGGTGCTTGAGCTGCTCGGCGTACGCGGCGTACTCCTCCACGACCTCGTCGACGTCGATGGCCTTGCGGTTGTAGACCTTGACCAGGATCTGGTTCTTCTCCTGCAGCGTGCCCTCGAGCTTCTGCCGCAGGATGGAGAGGTCGAGCAGGTCCTGCACGCGGATGCCGGTGCGGGCGACCTTGTCGCCGTAGGCGGGGCCGATGCCGCGGCCGGTGGTGCCGATCTTGCGCTTGCCCAGGAACCGCTCGGTGACCTTGTCGAGGGCGCGGTGGTGCGGCATGATCAGGTGCGCGTCCGAGGAGATGGTCAGGCGCGAGGTGTCCACGCCCCGCTCCTCCAGGCCGGCGAGCTCGTGGATGAGCACCTCGGGGTCGATCACGACGCCGTTGCCGATGACCGGAGTGCAGCCCGGCGTCAGGATCCCGGACGGGATCAGGTGCAGGGCGTACTTCTCGCCGTCCGGTGTGATCACGGTGTGGCCGGCGTTGTTACCGCCCTGGTAGCGGACGACGTAGGGGACGCGCCCACCGAGCAGGTCGGTGGCCTTGCCCTTGCCCTCGTCGCCCCATTGGGCGCCGATCAGCACGACTGCGGGCATGGGAAAAGGTCTCCTCGGGTGCGTCGGGGCTGCGGAACCGGTCGGATGGCAGGGTATCCGCATGGGTGCGGTCGAGCTGGATCTGCGGCGGCTGGCGGCCGGTGAGGCCCCGCGCGCGGCCTCCGTGACGGGAGCGGCCGACGCCGCGTCGGTGCTGGTCCGCGGACCGGTCGCGGGGTTGTCCGCCGTCCTCGGCGTGCTGCTCAGGGCGGGGCGGACGGCGGAGGTCCCGGTGTCCTGGGAGCCCACCGCGGACAAGGACGCCACCGGCCTGGCCCGCGACCTGGGGATCGGCAGCGGCGGGCCGCGGGAGATGACGCTGGTCCGGGACGATCACGGCGGGGTGCTGCTGCACCACGGCCGCATCGAGGCCGACGGCGACGGCCGGCGGTCGCTGAGCCGCCGGCTGGGGCTGCAGGCGCACCACGACGACATCCGCGTGGCCGACGGCGAGATCACCCGCATCGACGTGCGCCCCGACTGGACCGCCGTCGACACGCTCGCCGTCACCGTCATGACCCAGCCGCTGCGCCCCACCCGCCGGACCAGCGGGCGGGCGCTGCAGGTGGCCTCCGATCCGGCGCGGATCCTCCGGGACGGTGTCCGGTACCCGCGGCCGGTGCAGCGGTGGACCTGGTTCGCCGACGACCGGGTCCACTGGCTGCTCCACCCCTGACCGGAGCACCCTGCGGGTGGCGTCGCGCGTCGTGGACACTGGGCGGCACGCCTGTCGAGGAGGATCCGCTGCCGTCGTCCCCCCGCCCTGCCGGTTGCCGCCGGTGATGGCCGATCGTCGCCGGGTGCTGGATCGGGCACTGACCCGGCCGAGCCTGCCGGCGCTGGTCGCCCTGGCCCTCGTGGTGGCGTTCTTCGCCCTGGTGGCGCCCGAGCTGCTCAGCTCCCGCGGGCTGGCCGGCGTGCTGGACGTCGCGGCCACGCTCGGGATCGGCGGTGTCGCCGTCGCCCTGCTGCTGATCGCGGGCCAGTTCGACCTGTCGGTGGGCGTCCTGGCCATGTCCAGCGCCGCGGTGACCGCGCTGCTCGTCGGGCACGCCGGCTGGGGAACGTGGCCGGCACTGGTCGCCTCGCTGGCCTGCGCGCTGCTGGTCGGCGTCGTCAACGGGGTGCTGGTCGTCAACACCGGCCTGCCCAGCTTCCTGGTCACGCTCGCGACGTTCCTGGTCCTGCAGGGGACGACGCTCGCCGGGGTGCAGGCGATCGCCGGGTCGGGGCGGATCACCGGGCTCGACGACGCCCCCGGGTGGTCGTCGACGGCGACCCTGTTCGGCTCGACCGCGCAGCTGGGCGACGGGCGGTTCCGCGTCTCGCTGCTCTGGTGGCTCGGGGTGACCGCCGTGGCGACCTGGGTGCTGTGGCGCACCAAGTTCGGCAATGCCGTCTTCGCCAGCGGTGGCGCGCGCACGGCGGCCCGAGAGCTCGGGGTGCCCGTGCGCCGCACGACCGTCGCGCTGTTCTGCCTCAGCGCCACCGCCGGCTGGCTGATCGGCACGCTCGGCCTGGTCCGGTTCGCCGGCGTGCAGCTCGGCAACGCCGGGCTCGCCACGGGCCTCGACTTCATCGAGGTGGCCGTCCTCGGCGGCTGCCTGCTCGCCGGCGGCTACGGCTCGGCGCTCGGCGCCTCGATCGGCGCGCTGCTCTACGCCGTCGCCCGGCAGGGGATCGGGCTGGCCGGCTGGGACCCGCCGTGGTTCCAGACCCTGCTCGGCGTCCTGCTGGTGGTCGCGCTGGTCGCGAACGCGGTGGTCGGCCACCGACTGAAGGGGGTGCCCCGCTCGTGAGCGACGACGACGCACCCCGCGGCCTGGCGCTCCGCGGCGTGACGGTGCGGCACGGCAGCGTGCCGGCGCTGTCCCGGGTGACCGCGGCCTTCCCCGCCGGCCAGATCACCTGCGTGCTGGGCGAGAACGGGTCCGGCAAGTCGACGCTGGTGGCCCTGCTGTCCGGGCTGCGCCGGCACGACGAGGGCGAGCTCCTGGTGGACGGGACGGCGGTGCGCTTCAGCACTCCCAAGGCCGCGCGGGCCGCCGGCATCGCGACGGTCTGGGAGGACCTCGCCGTCGCCCCGCTGCTCTCGGTCTGGCGGAACTTCTTCCTGGGCGCCGAGCCGACCCGCGGCGTGTGGCCGCTGCGCCGGCTGGACCTGGACTCGGCGCGCGCCACGACCGTGCGGGCCATGGCGCGGGTCGGCGTCCCGGGTGTGGATCCCGACCAGCCCGCCAGCCGTCTCCAGGCCGGGGAGCGGCAGAGCCTCGCGGTGGCCCGGGCCCTGCACTTCGGCGCCCGGGCGCTGGTCATCGACGAGCCGACGACGCCGATGACCGTGGCCCGCCAGACCCTCTTCGGGCAGACCATCCTCGACGCCCGCGCGCAGGGGCTGTCGGTCGTCGTCATCACGAACAACCCTCGGTACGCCCACCTCATCGGGGACCGGTTCCTGCTGCTGGCCGGCGGTCAGGTGGCGGGCAACCTGACCCGGGAGGACGTGGACGCCGACGGCCTCACCGCGCTCATGGCCGGCGGCGACCAGCTGAGCGTGCTGACCGACGCCCTGACCGCGCTGCACCCGGAGCTCGGCGACCGCTGATCCGTGGGGCAGAAATGGCCATTTCTGCCCCACGGACCAGGGCGCGAGGGACTAGGGCGCGAGGGTGGGGTCGCAGTCGCGCAGCAGCTGGGTGCAGCGCTCCTGCTCGTCGTGCTCCCCGATGGCACCGGCCGCCGCGGCCAGGACGGTGACACAGCGCAGGAAGCCGCGGTTGGGCTCGTGCGACCACGGCACCGGGCCGAAGCCCTTCCAGCCATTGCGGCGCAGCGCGTCCAGCCCGCGGTGGTAGCCGGTGCGGGCGTAGGCGTAGGCCTCGATGGTGTCGGGCAGCTGCCGCTCGGTGCGGTTCAGCGCCGCCTCGGCCAGCGCGGCCCACGTGGCGCTCACCGTGGGATGGTGCGCGGCGACCTCGGCGGCCGGCGTGCCGGCAGCGAGCGCGCCGTCGGCCTCCGGGTTGGCGGGGAGCAGCGTCGGGTCCGGCTCACCGAGCAGGTTGTGGGAGTGCGTCATCTCAGGCTCCCTGCGACTGACCGGCGGAGAGCAGGTGCTCGCACGCCTCGACGATCCGGGCGGCCATGCCGGCCTCGGCGGCCTTGAGGTAGCTGCGCGGGTCGTAGGCCTTCTTGTCCCCGACCTCGCCGTCGATCTTCAGCACGCCGTCGTACTTGCTGTACTTGTGCGGGGCGACCGGGCGGGTGAAGGCGTACTGGGTGTCGGTGTCGACGTTCATCTTGATGACGCCGTAGGACAGCGCCTCGCGGATCTCGGACTCCGCGGAGCCGGAGCCACCGTGGAACACCAGGTTGAACGGCTTGGCGCCGTCCCCGAGGCCGAACTCCTTGGCGACGACGTCCTGCCCCTGCTTGAGGATCTCGGGCCGGAGCTTGACGTTGCCCGGCTTGTAGACGCCGTGCACGTTGCCGAAGGTGGCGGCGAGCAGGTAGACGCCGCGCTCCCCGAGGCCGAGCTTCTGCGCGGTGCGCAGGAAGTCGCCGTCGGCGGTGTAGAGCTTCTCGTTGATCTCGGCGACGACGCCGTCCTCCTCGCCGCCGACGATGCCGATCTCCAGCTCGAGCACGAGCTTGGCCGCCGCGGACTTCTCCATGAGCTCCTCGGCGATGTCGAGGTTCTCGCCGAGCTCTATGGCCGAGCCGTCCCACATGTGCGACTGGAACAGCGGCTCCTGGCCGGCGTCCACGCGGTCCTTGGACAGCGCGATCAGCGGGCGGACGTAACCGTCGAGCTTGTCCTTGGGGCAGTGGTCGGTGTGCAGCGCGACGTTGACCGGGTACTTCTCGGCGACGACGTGGGCGAACTCGGCGAGCGCCACCGCCCCGGTGACCATGTCCTTCACCTTGGTGCCCGAGCCGAACTCCGCACCACCGGTGGAGAACTGGATGATGCCGTCGCTACCGGCGTCGGCGAAGCCACGGAGGGCCGCGTTGATCGTCTCCGAGGAGGTGCAGTTGATCGCCGGGTAGGCGAACCCGCTCTCCTTGGCCCGACTGATCATGTCGGCGTAGACCTCGGGGGTCGCGATGGGCATGCGGGGCACTCCTCGTGTCGACGTCCTGCGCTGCTCGGGCCCAGTATCCCGGGAGCCCGCTACTCCGGGGCGTCGGGGCCGACCCGTAACCCCAGGGTGGTCACCAGGACGACCGCCTGGGGAACGTCGACCTGCGCGCCGGCGAGCTCGGCGTCGCGCGGGTCGAGCGCGGTCAGGTCGCTGCCGCGCAGGTCGGCGCCGCTCAGGTCGATGCCCGACAGCTCGGCGGCAGAGAGGTCCAGTCCGTGCAGCGTGGCCCCCGCGGCGCGCGCCCCGGTGAGGTCGGCCTCGCGCATCCGGGTGCCGGTGAACGCGGCGCGGGCGAGGTCGGCACCGGGCAGCAGGACGAAGGACCAGTCCCCGCCGTCGACACGCATGAGATCGAAGGTGCAGCGGGCGAAGCGGCTGCCGACGAGCTTGCACGCGATGAACTCCGCCTGGAAGAACGCGCAGCCGGTGAACGAGCAGTTCAGGAACGCGGAGTCGGTGAAGCGCGTGGCGTTGAACTTGCAGTCGACGAAGACGCAGTCGGTGAAGACCACCCCCTCACCGGTCGCCTCGGTGAGGTC
This sequence comes from Mycobacteriales bacterium, assembly GCA_038256725.1. Lineage (GTDB taxonomy): Bacteria > Actinomycetota > Actinomycetes > Mycobacteriales > Geodermatophilaceae > Blastococcus. Next base: position 11,788 of record JBBSKB010000059.1, read on the forward strand.
GACGCCGGAGAACCGCACGCCGGTGTGCTCCCGGCCGGAGAGGTCCTCGCCGTACCAGTCCGCGTCGCGGACCTCGGCGGCCATGGATTCGTCCGTCGGCTCGGTCACGGCTCAGCCCGTCTCGATCCGGCTGACGACGCGCGCGGCGACCAGCACGGGGTCGTAGGTGGGCGAGAACGGCGGGGCGTAGGACAGATCGGAGCCGGCGAGCTCCTCGGCGGTCATGCCGGCCCAGATCGCGGTGGCCAGGACGTCGATCCGCTTGCCACTGCCCGGTCCGCCGACGATCTGCGCGCCCAGCAGCAAACCCGAGCCCTGCTCGGTGATGATCTTGACCGCGATCGGCTCGGCGCCGGGGTAGTAACCCGCCCGGGTCGTCGCCTCGATCGTCTCGGCACGGCAGGCGAAGCCCGCCCGCTCGGCCGCGGTGGTGGACAGCCCGGTGAGCCCGATCTCGAGGTCGCCGACCTTCGTCACCGCCGTCCCCAGCACGCCGGCGAAGCGGGCCGCCCGGCCGCCGACGACGGAGCCGGCGACCCGCCCCTGCTTGTTGGCGTGGGTGCCCAGGGCGATGTGGACCGCCTCGCCGGTGAGCCGGTGGTACGTCTGCGCGCAGTCGCCGGCGGCGAACACCTCCGGGTGGGAGCGACTGCGCTGGGTGGCCGCGACATCGATCGCTCCGGTGACGCCGATCCCCAGGCCGGCCTCGCGTGCCAACGACGCCTCCGGGCCCATGCCCAGCCCCAGGACGACGAGGTCGGCGTCGTAGCTGCCGGAGTCGGTGCGCACCGCGCGGGCCACGCCGTCGGCGCCGACCTCGATCTCCCGCACCGGCTGGTCGTTCTGGACGTCGATGCCCATCGCCCCCATCGCCGCGCAGATCCGCGCCCCCATGTCGGCGTCGAGCTGGCCCATCGGCAGCGGATCGGCGAGGACGACGGTGACCGCCAGCCCGCGGGCGAGCAGGACCTCCGCCATCTCCAGGCCGATGTACCCGCCTCCGAGGACGACGGCCTTCTTCGCACCCGCGGCGATGGCGGCCCTGATGTCGGCGCCGTCGGCGAGCCGGTGCACGCCGAAGACGCCCTCGGCGTCCAGGCCGGGGATCGGCGGGCGCGTCGGGCGGCCACCGGTCGCGACCAGGAGGTTGTCGTAGCCGTAGGTGCGCCCGTCGGAGGCTGCGACCTTGCCCGCCTCGAGGTCGATCGCCTCGGCGCGGACGTGCGTGTGCACGGTGATGCCGTCGGCCTCGAACCGCTCGGAGGTGCGGGCGATGAGGGCGTCGCGGTCGGAGACCTGCCCGCCGATCCAGTACGGGATGCCGCAGGCGGAGTACGAGACGTCCGGCCCCTGCTCGAGGACGACGATGTCGAGGTCCGCCTCGGGCCGCAGACGGCGCGCCTGGGCCGCTGCGGACATCCCGGCGGCGTCCCCGCCGATGACGACCAGCCGATCGGTGCTCACCGGCACAGCGTGTCACCCCGGTCCGACGCCGGCTGCGCCGGCGGAGCCGGTGTGCGACTCAGCGTCCGGTCAGCTCGCCGACGGCCGCGAGGTCGCGGACGGACGCACGACGGAACACCTTGCCCGGGTTGAGCAGGCCCTGGGGGTCGAGCGCGTCCTTGATCGCGCGGTGCACGTCGAGCGCCACCGGACCGATCTCGCGCTCCAGCCAGTCGACCTTGATCGCGCCCACCCCGTGCTCGCCGGTGATCGTGCCCCCGAGGGACAGCCCCAACTCGCAGATGTCGTCGAAAGCGGCGTAGGCCCGCTCGCGCTGGCCGTCGTCGGCGGGGTCGAAGCAGATGGTCGGGTGCATGTTGCCGTCCCCCGCGTGGCCGACGACGCCGATGGTGAGCCCGCGCTGCCGGGCGATCGTGTCGCAGCCGTCGAGGAACGCCGCGATGCGCGAGCGCGGCACCGCGACGTCGTCGATGAGCGTGGTGCCGAGCAGCTCCAGCGCCGGCAGCGCCATGCGCCGGGCCTGCAGCAGCAGGTCGCCCTCGGCCGGGTCGTCGGTGGTGTGCACGAACTCCGCGCCGGCCTCGCGGCACAGCTGCGCGAGGGCCTCGATCTCCTCCGCGGCGACCGCGCCCCCGGAGTCGGACTGGGCCACCAGCAGCGCGTGGGCGGAGCGGTCGAGGTCGGCCTTGAGCAGGTCGTCGACCGCGCAGATGCAGGTGTTGTCCATGACCTCGAGAAGGCTGGGCACCAGGCCGCTGGTGACCACGCGCTCGACCACCTGTCCGGTCTGCGCCGTCGTCCCGAACGAGGCGGCCAGGGTGACCGGGCGCTTCGGTGCCGGGCGCAGCGCCAGCGTCGCCTCGGTGATGACGCCGAGCGTGCCCTCCGAGCCCACGAACAGCCGCGGCAGGTCGTAACCGGCCACGCCCTTGACCGTGCGCCGTCCGGTGCGAAGCACCCGCCCGTCGGCGAGCACGACCTCCAGGGCCATCACGTAGTCGGTGGTGACGCCGTACTTCACGCAGCACAGGCCACCGGAGTTGGTGGAGAGGTTGCCGCCGATCGTGCACCAGTCGTAGCTGGAGGGGTCCGGGGGATAGAACAGGCCGTACCCGGCGACGGCGTCGCGCAGGTGCTTGTTCACGACGCCCGGCTGGACGACGGCGAGCCGGTCGGCCGGCGAGACCTCCAGGACGGCGTCCATCCGGGTCATGACCAGCGTGATCGCGCCGTCCACGGCGTTGCTGGAACCGGCCAGCCCCGAACCGGCGCCGCGCGGCACGACCGGGACCCCGTGCCGCGTCGCCACCTGCATCACCGCGACGACGTCGGCGGTGGTCCGGGGCAGGACCACCGCTGCCGGGGTGCCGGCGGGAGCGAGCATCGCCTGGTCGCGGGCGTACCCGGCGGTGACGTCGGGATCGGTGAGGACGCTGTCAGTGCCCAGCGCGTCCTGCAGCTCGGTCACCCAGGAAGTGGTCACCGTCACACGGTAGGCGGTGCCGCTGCGCAGGCCGCCGGCCGCGGGGCCTTCGCCCGCACCGTGGAGCCGGGCGCACACTGGCACGCCGACGCACGGACCGCCGTCGGTCCCAGCACTGAGGAGCCATCCGTGACCGGGACACACCACGCCGTGCGGCCGGAGCAGCTGCTGCGCGGGCGGGTGGTGACCCCCGAGGGGGTCCTGGACGACGCGCTGGTCGTGCTGCACGACGAGCGGATCAGCTGGGTGGGACCCGTCGAGGACTGGCCGCACGAGGTTCCGCCGCCCTCCGGCAGGACGCTGCTCCCGGGGCTGGTGGACGTGCACTGCCACGGCGGGGCCGGGCACGGGTTCAGCGAGGTGGAAGGCGACGGCCCGCTGGCTGCCGTGCGGTACCACCGCGACTCCGGGAGCACCACGGTGCTCGCCAGCCTCGCCTCGGCTCCGGTGGAGGTGCTGCTGCGCCAGGTCGAGGTCTTGTCCGCGTTGGTCTCCGCCGGAGAACTGGCCGGCATCCACCTCGAAGGACCCTTCCTGTCGCCGACGTTTCGCGGCGCGCACGACGCCGCCGCGCTCCTCCCCGGCGATCCGGACGCGCTCGAGGCGGTGCTCGTGCGCGCCGGCGGGGCCGTCCGGTCGATGACGCTTGCGCCGGAGGTGCCGCGCAGCGACGAGCTGGTCGCCGTGCTGCGGCGGTACGACGTCCTCCCCTGCCTCGGGCACACCGGCGCAGATGCGCGACAGGCCACCCGGTGGATGCGGTCCGCAGGGACGCCGGTCGGCGTGACGCACCTGTTCAACGGCATGCCCTCCTGGCACCACCGTGCGGCCGGACCGGTCGCCGCGTGCCTGGCCGCGGCCGCCCGCGGAACAGCGGTCGTCGAACTGATCGCCGACGGCGTCCACGTGGACGACGAGACGGTCGCCGCGGTCTTCGACCTGGTCGGGCCCCGGCAGATCGCCCTGGTGACGGACTCCACGGCCGCCGCCGGCATGCCCGACGGCTCGTACCGCCTGGGTTCGCGGGAGGTGTCGGTCGCCGCGGGCGTCGCGCGGCTGGCATCCGACGGCACTGGAGAGCCGGGTCCCATCGCCGGGGGCACCTTCCGCCTGCTGGACGTGCTGAGACGCACGGTGCTCTCGGCCGGCGTCGAGCTGCTCGCCGCCGTGACGTCCGCGAGCGAGACGCCGGCCACGCTGCTCGGCCTGGACCGCGAGGTCGGGGCCCTGGAGTCCGGACGCCGCGCGGACGTGCTCGTCGTCGACGAGCAGCTGCACCCGGTCGTCGTCCTGCGGGGTGGTCGCCGGGTGGCCGGCCCCGACCCGGCACCGTGACCGGGTCCGGCACGTCGACCGGGTCCGTCGTCGGCCTCGACCTCGGCGGCACGGGAATCAAGGGCGCACGGTTGGCCCTGGACGGTGGGGTCCTGCAGCGGATCGCCGTCCCCACGCCGGTCGCCGAGGGGCCGACGGCCGTGGTGGAGGCCGTCGTCCATGTCGCACGCTCGCTCGCCCGTCCCGACACGATCGGGGTGGGCCTGTGCTCGGCCGGCCTCGTCGACACGGGAGCCGGCGTGGTCCGCCGCGCCGGCAACCTCGGGCTGCGCGACGTCCCGCTCGCGCGGATCGTGCACGAGGCGGTGGGCCTGCCCGTGACGCTGGAGCACGACGCCAGGGCAGCCTGCCTCGCCGAGCAGCGGCTGGGCGCCGGCCGGGGCGTCGAGGATCTGCTGCTCGTCGTCCTGGGCACCGGCTTGTCCGCGGGCGTGCTCTCCGGTGGCCGGATCGTGCCGGGTTCGCTGGGCTTCGGCGGGGAGATCGGGCACGCCCCCGTGCACCCGGGCGGAGAGCGCTGCCCATGCGGTCAGCGCGGCTGCCTGGAGGTCTACGCCTCGGCAGGCGGGATGGTCCGCCGCTACCGGTCAGCCGGCGGCGACCCCGCGCTCAGCGCCGCTGACATCGCCGGGGCCATCGACCGCGACCCGCTCGCCGGTCGCATCTGGGCGGAGGGCACGGACGCCCTGGGCCTGGGCCTGCGGAGCGCGATCCTGCTACTGGACCCCGGGCTCGTGGTCCTGGCCGGAGGGCTCACCGGAGCCGGCGAGCGCCTGGCGGCCCCCGTCCGGACCGCGGTGGCCGGCGGGCTGGCCTGGCGGGAGCCGCCACCGATCACGATCTCCACGCTCGGAGCCGAGGCGGGCGTCCACGGGGCGGCGCTGGTCCTGCTGGACAGCACCGGCCGGAGCTGACCTAGGCCAGACCGAGGTCGGAGAGCTCGTAGGCGGCGCGGTACTCGAAGCCCGCCGCCTCGACCGCCGCGCGCGCACCGCGATCGACGATCACCGCGACGCCGATGACCTCCGCGCCGGCCTCCTGCAGGGCCTGCGCCGCGGTGAGCGGGCTGCCGCCGGTGGTGGAGACGTCCTCGACGACCAGGACGGCGCGGCCCTCGACGTCCGGGCCCTCGATCCGGCGCTGCAGGCCGTGCGCCTTGCCCTCCTTGCGGACGACGCAGGCGTCGAGGAAGCCCTCGCCGGCGGACGCGGCGTGCAGCATCGCCGTCGCCACCGGGTCCGCGCCCAGGGTCAGCCCGCCGACGACGTCGTAGCGCAGGTCGCCGGTGAGCTGGCGCATCACGCGGCCGACCAGCGGGGCGCCCTCGTGGTGCAGCGTGAGGCGACGCATGTCGATGTACCAGTCGGCCTCGCGGCCGGAGGAGAGCGTCACCTTCCCGTGCACCACCGCGAGGTCGACGATCAGCTCGAGCAGGCGGTCGCGGTCGGGGTGCGCAGCAGGGGCCGTCATGGGCCCGACCCTAGAAGGCCGGTCAGCCGACCAGCACCTCGACCGAGTGCCAGCCGCTGGCGCCGTCGGGGAAGGGGCGGGCGAGGGCGTGGGTCTGCACCTCGCCGTCGGCCCCCGTGGCGCGCACGGTGACGGTGTGCCGGCCGGGCGCGAAGTCGTAGGGCAGCACCCACTGCCGCCAGACGTCCGCGTCGACCTGCGGGGAGAGCCGGGCCTCTGCCCACTCCCCGTCGTCCACGCGGACCTCGACTGCAGCGATCCCCCGGGTCTGCGCCCACGCGACGCCGGCGATCGCGCGCCGGCCGGCCGGGAACTCGCGCAACATCTCGGGGGTGTCGATGCGCGAAGCGATCTTGATCGGCCCCTCGACCGCCCAGTCCCGCTCGATCCAGAACGCGTCGACGGCGTCGAACGTCGTCGCCTCGATGCGGGTCAGCCACTTGCAGGCCGAGACGTAGCCGTACAGCCCGGGGATGATCATCCGCACCGGGAAGCCGTGCACGACCGGCAGCGGCTCACCGTTCATCCCGAAGGCCAGCATCGCGTCCTCGACCTCGAGCGCGCTGCGGGTCGGGGCACCGATCGTCATGCCGTCGGAGGACCGGCACAGCAACTGGTCGCTGCCGGGGCGGATGCCGTTCTCCCGCAGCAGGGCCGCCAGGGGGACACCGAGCCAGCGCGCGCTGCCCGCGAGCGCGCCGCCGACCTCGTTGGAGACGCAGGTGAGCGTGATGTCCCGCTCGATCACGTCGGGCCGCCCGAGCAGGTCGGCCAGCGTGTAGCTCCGCGGGGAATCGAACATGCCGGCCAGCTCCAGCCGGTAGTCGGCCGGCCGGATCCGCGGGGCGATCAGCGCGGTGTCGATCCGGTAGAACTCGCCGTTGCGGGTGACCAGCGGGGTCAGGCCGTCGACCTCGGCGGCGAGGTCGGCGCCCGGAGGCAGCGGAGGCGCCGGCGAGGCCGGCGCCGGTAGCGCGACACCGTCACGGAGGCTGGTGACCTCGGTCCGGCGCTGGAGCAGGCGGCCACCGCCACCAGTGACGGCGGCGGCCCCCAGGGTGACCGCGCCGGTGAGGAAGAACCCCCGCCGGTCGACCAGCTTCCGGTCCCCCGGGCGTTCGGGTGCGCTGTCCGGCCGGTCGAGCGGCGCGAGCAGGGCCAGGAGCGCGACTCCCCCGGCGAGGGCGGCGGCCACCGACGGCAGCGCATCCGGCCACTCCCCCGCGGGCCGGGTCGTCGCGGCCAGGACCCCGACGGCGCCGAAGAGCAGCACACCCAGGACGCCGAGCCGGCGGTTCCGCAGCCCCACCAGGCCGACGAGCACCGCGTACGCAGCGACCACCAGCAGGGTGCCGACGACCAGGGCGACCTTGTCGTCCTCCCCGAACGTCCGGATCGCGAACGCCTTGACCGACTCCGGGACCAGCGCGATGACGGTGTCGCCGACGGCGATGACCGGCGAGGAGGCCGGGCGCACGAGGCCGGCGACCAGTTCCGCCACCCCGAGGGCGACCGCCGCCGCGAGCAGCCCGGCGAGCGCGGCCAGCGGCCCCGCCTGCCGGCGGCGGCCGGCGGGAGCGACGGGGTCCGGGGCGGGCAGCGTCGTCGTCACGCCCAGTCTTCGTGCCCCGGGCCGATCGGGATGCATGCCGCGCATCATCGTCGGGTGCCCGACCGGGTGATCTCCCCGGCCGACACCGCTCCGTCTGCCACGCTGGGGACGTGACGAAGCCCACGCCCGCTCCCGCGACCGTCATGCCCCCCTCGGTGCGGGTCGCCGTGGGGGTGATGGCGGTCCTCGCCCTGCTGCTGCTGGCGAACGCCGCGCTGCTCGGTTTCGGATTCGACGTCGCCGTCGACCGGATCGTGGACGAGACCGACGACGTCACGCGCGCGGAGGCCGAGCAGTTCGTGCTCCTGTCGCTGGTGCCCTACCTGATCCTGGGCCTGGTGCTGGTGCTCGCGGCGGTGTTCGTCCCGCGGCGGCGCTCCTGGGCGCGCTGGGCCGGGGTGGTCGCCTCCGGTCTGCTCGCCGCGCTCACCCTCGTCAGCGTCCTGGCGACGGGCGGGGTCAGCGTCGCGTCGCTGCTGCTGCTGGTGCTCTCGGTCGCGGCCGTGGCCAGCCTGATGGCTCGTACGACGCGCGACTGGATGCCCGCCGCCTGATCAGCGGCGCGGGCCGTACCGGCGCATCCAGCCCGTGTAGCGGTACCACTCGTTGCTGGGCCGGAGCGCCAGCAGCACGACCCCGGCGATGGTGAGCAGCAGGATGAACACGCTCAGGCCGTCGAGGTAGCCGACCCCCGTTCCGCCGCCGCCCACTCCGGCGGAGCCGCTCAGCACCGAGAGCCCGCCGAACACCCAGAGCACGACGCGGGCCCAGTTCCGCCCGCGCCAGGCGAACCAGACGAACAGCAAGAAGACCGCCGCGAAGATCGCGCTGACGGCGAGGCTGAACTGGACGACGATCTCGGCGATGTCCTGCGCGATCCTGCGGTCCTCGCCGGTCAGTCCGATGCCCGCCTGGGCGATCGCCTCGTCGAGGACCGTGTCGTAGTTGACGAACATGACCACCGCCGCCACCAGGTTGAGGACCACGGTCGCGACGAACGCGCCGATCCCCGCCCGCACGGTCAGCGGCGGCTCCGGCGAGCCGGGCGGGGGCGGCGGCACGTAGCCGCCGTAGCCGGGCCACTGCTGATCCTGCGGCTGCCAGCCCGGGGGAGGCGGCGGCGCGTTCCAGCCCTGCGGGGGCGGCGGCGGGGCGTTCCAGCCCTGCGGCGGGGGCGCGCCCGGACCGCCCTCGGGCTCGCCGTAAGGGCCGCCCTGCTCGGACGTCATGTGGTCCTCCCCGCCTCGGTGTGCGGACCGATCATGGCCCGCCGGATCACGGGGTGACCCGGCGGGCCGTCCGGATCAGCCGCGGGTGACGCTCAGCCCGGCGTCGCCCTCGGTCACGTCGGCCGGCACGTCGACGACGACCTCGTCGCCGTCCCTGATGTCGCCGGAGAGCAGCGCGCGGGCCAGCTGGTCGCCGATCGCCGACTGCACGAGCCGCCGCAACGGCCGGGCGCCGTAGACGGGATCGAAGCCGTTCAGCGCCAGCCACTCCTTCGCGGCGTCGGTCACGCGGAGGGTGAGCCGCCGCGCGGCGAGCCGCCGGGCCAGGACGTCGACCTGGATGTCGACGATCCCGGTCAGCTCCCCGCTGCCGAGGGCGCGGAACACCACGATGTCGTCCAGCCGGTTGAGGAACTCCGGCTTGAAGTGCGTGCGGACGACGTCCATCACCGCGTCGCGGCGCCGTTCCTCGGCCACGGACTGGTCCGCGATCAGCTGGGAGCCGAGGTTCGAGGTCAGGATCAGGATCGTGTTGCGGAAGTCGACCGTCCGCCCCTGGCCGTCGGTGAGCCGGCCGTCGTCGAGCACCTGGAGCAGCACGTCGAAGACGTCCTGGTGGGCCTTCTCCACCTCGTCGAAGAGGACGACCGTGTACGGGCGCCGCCGCACGGCCTCGGTGAGCTGACCTCCGGCCTCGTAGCCGACGTAGCCGGGCGGGGCGCCGACCAGCCGCGCCACGGAGTGCTTCTCCGAGTACTCGCTCATG
>JBBSKB010000060.1:0-20631 GCA_038256725.1 Mycobacteriales bacterium
TCGAGCACCCCGATCCGACCGAGGGCCAGGTCGTCGTCCGGATGCTGGCCATGTCCGTCGACCCCTACATGCGGGGCCGGATGAACGCCGGGAAGTCCTACGCGGCCGCGTGGGAGCTCGACGAGACGATGCAGGGCGGCGCGATCGGCCGCGTCGTCGAGAGCTCTTCCGCCGACGTCCCCGTCGGCGCGCTGGTGTCCACCAACGCCGGCTGGCGGGACGTCGCCGTCCTCGACGGGCACGCCGTCCAGGTCCTCCCCGAGCTGCCCGGCATCCCGCCCAGCTACCACCTCGGCGTCCTCGGCATGCCCGGGCTCACCGCGTGGGCCGGCCTGTTCCGCCTCGCCGAGTTCAAGGCCGGCGACGTCGTCTTCGTCTCCGGCGCCGCGGGCGCCGTCGGCAGCATCGTCGGGCAGCTCGCCCGGCTGAACGGCGCCGCCGCCGTCATCGGCAGCGCCGGCACCCCCGAGAAGGTCCGCTGGCTGACCGAGGAGCTCGGCTTCACCGCCGCCTTCGACTACCACGACGGACCGGTCGCCAAGCAGCTCGCGCAGGCCGCGCCGGACGGCATCGACGTCTACTTCGACAACGTCGGCGGTGAGCACCTCGAGGCCGCGATCGGCGCCTTCAACGAGTTCGGCCGCGGTGCGCTCTGCGGTGCCATCTCCAGCTACAACGCCACCGAGGCGGCGCCCGGGCCGCGGAACATGGGTCTGATGGTCGGCCGCAAGCTGAGCCTGCGCGGGTTCATCGTCAGCGACCACGCCGACCTGCGCGGCGAGTTCTTCGAGAAGGTGACGCCGCTGGTCGCCTCCGGCGAGCTCGTCGTCCGCGAGACCGTCCGCGAGGGGCTCGACCAGGCCGTGCCGGCCTTCCTCGACCTCCTGCGCGGCGGCAACACCGGCAAGATGGTCGTCAAGCTGGCCGACGACCCGGCCTGATCGATCCGACGGTGTGCTGATGCGCAGTTCCTTCCACGGGAACCGCGCATCAGCGCACACCGTCGCCCGGCGGGGCGCTGCGCGTCCCGCGAGGTGGGTAAGCCCGCGGGCCACCCGCGGACGACGTGGTGCACCGGCCCGTGCCCGGAGCCGATGCCGAGGGATTCCCCCGCCGCCAGGGCCTCCTGGAGGTGGTCGTGGGCCTGCTCGACCACCGGCGCCCACGCCGTGGGCCTGCCCACCCCGCGCGCGGCGACGGCGGTCACCACGACCCCGCCGTCACCAGGGCGGACCGCAGCTCGCGCGCCGCTGCCTCCGGGTCGGTCGCCGTGCAGATCGCCGAGACCACGCAGACGCCGTCCACGCCGGTCACCGATGCCGCCCGCGCGGCATCGATGCCGCCGATCGCCACCGTCCGCAGCCCCGCGGCCCGGGCCTGCGCGGACAGCTCCGCGACACCCCCAGGGCCCAGGCCGGTGCCGGCGTCGGGCTTGGTGGGGGTCGCCCACACCGGCCCGATGCCGACGACGTCGACGGTGCCCGGGGGCAGCGCCAGCGTGGCCGCCATCTCGGCCGGGCTGCCCGCGGAGAGCCCCAGCAGGCGGTCGGGGCCGAGCAGCGCGCGGACCTCCACCGGCGGCAGGTCGTCCTGCCCGAGGTGCACGCCGTCGGCACCGGCGAGCAGGGCGACGTCCACCGCGTCGTTGACGAACAGCGCCACGCCCGGAGTCGTCGTCAGCGCCTCCCGCACCGCCAGCGTGAGCGCGTGCAGCTCTCGCCGGGACGCGGCCTTGTCCCGCACCTGCACGGCGGTCACGCCGCCGGCGACCGCGGCCCGTACGACGTCCGCGACCGGCCGCGGCCGGGAGAGCGCGGTGTCGGTGACCAGGTACAGCGTCGGGTCCAGGCCCGGCCTCACGGCTCGTCCCGGACGTCGGCGCGCCGCAGGTCCTCGGGCGGCACCGCGTCGAAGGCGTCGACCCAGGCGGACGCGAAGAAGCCCAGCTCCAGCTCCATCGCCCGCCGGTAGGCCCGCGCCACGCCCCGGTCGTCCCGGGCATAGCGGTCGAGCAATCGCTCCATCGTGACCGCGAGCTCCTCGAAACCGGGGTCGGCGTACGTGCTGACCCACTCTGCGTAGGTGTCGGCGGAGTGCCCGGCCAGCGACTGCCCGAGGTGGGCGTAGAGCCGCATGCACGGCGTCATCGCCGCGCAGATCTCCCCCAGCCCGCCCGTCGCGGCCGTGGCGAGGAGGAAATCGGTGTAGGCCGCGGTCGCCGGGGCGGGCTCGACGCCGGCCAGGTCGATGCCCTCCCGGGCGGCGTACCCGTCGTGCAACCGCAGCTCGTCCCGCACGCCGGCCAGCAGGTCGGCGAACGCCTCCAGCCCGGCCCGGTCGGGGCTGCGGACGACGGCCATGGCGTAGGCACGGGCGAAGGCCTGGAGGAAGAACGCGTCCTGGGCCACGTAGCCGGCGAAGCGCTCCCGCGGCAGCGACCCGTCGGCCAGGCCCTGCACGAACGGGTGGGCCAGCGTGGCGTCGGCGAGGTCGGTGGAGTCGGCCCAGAGCCGGCGGGCGAGGCTCATGCTGCTGCCCACGCGGTGTCCCAGAAGGCGACCTCGGCGTCGAGCACCTCGAGCACCACGTCGTCGTGCCGGCCGCCGAGCGCGTCGGCGGCGGCCGCCAGCCCGTCCACGTACCCGGCGAAGCCCGGCGCGGTCCAGTGCGCGACGTACCCGGCGTACTCCGGCACCCCAGGAGCGGCGGCGGTCCATGCATCGAGGTAGACGCGCTCGACCGCCCAGAGACCGGCCAGGGCCGCGGGGACGTCGACGGCGTCCAGGCGCGCGAGCAGCTCCCCGTAGGCCACGGTGGCCGGGAGCCGGGGCGCGTCGAGATCGAGACCACGGCTCGCGGCGAGCTCCTCGAACCAGGCCAGCTCGTCGACCAGGGCGACCGCTCCGCCGGCCAGCACCGCGTGCGCGGGCCGGGGCGCCCGCGCCAGCAGCCGGGCCTGGAAGCGCAGCAGGTCACCCACGTAGTGGTGGTCCTGCACCAACCAGGTGTCGAAGGCCCCGGCAGGCAGCGTGCCGTCGCGCACGCCGAGCAGGAAGGGATGCCGGGTGGCCCGTTCCCAGGCCGCCGGGTGGTCGTGGAGCAGATCGGACGTCGGCACGGCGTGACAGTACGGGCGGGGCTAGAGTTCCGTGGCACATGTGCGGGAGCTCGGGCGGACCGGGCTGAGAGGGCGGCTGACTGCGCCGCCGACCGCTGGAACCTGTCCGGGTAATTCCGGCGTAGGGAGCTGGTCATGAGCACGTCCGACGTCGTCCGCACGCCCCTCGGCGGCAGAGCCCCCTCCGGGGACGCACCCCTCACCCTCGCCGAGCGCCCCGCGCGCACACTCGGTCTCCGCGACGCGCTGGGGTTGTGGGGCAACCTCGGGGTCAGCCTGTTGCTGCCCGTTGCCGCAGTGTTCGTCGTCCTGCCCGGACGGCCGCTGGCCGAGACGCTCGGCGCCGTCGTCGTCGGGGCGGTGATCGGCGCGCTGCTGCTCGGGATCGGCGCCGCCGCGGGCGCCCGGGAGGGCGTGCCGGCCATGGTGCTGCTGCGGGGCCTGCTCGGCCGGCGCACCTCCTGGCTGCCGACGGCGTTCAACCTGGTGCAGTGCGTCGGCTGGGCGACGTTCGAGATCGTGATCATCGCCGAGGCGGCGTCCCGGGTCCTGGACGCCCCGCGCTGGCCCTTCGCGCTGGCCGCCGGCGTGCTGGCCACCCTCATGGCCCTGCGCCCGCTCGGCGTGGTGCGGCTGCTGGCCCGTTACGCGATCTGGGCGGCGCTCGCAGCGATCGGTTACCTCTACGTGGAGATCCTGCTCGAACCGCTGCCGGAGGTGGCCGGCGGCGCCGCGACATCGTTCTGGACGGCGACCGACATCGTCATCGCGCTGCCCATCTCCTGGTTCCCGCTGGCCGCCGACTACACCCGCCACGTGCGCAGCGGCCGGGCGGCGTTCGCCGGGGCGAGCATCGGCTACGGCCTGGCCACGATCGTGATGTTCACCCTCGGCGTGCTGGCGCTGGCCGCCTACGGCAGCTCAGGGCTCGACGTGGTCGACGCGCTGCTCGCCGTCCCGCTGGGCGCGCTGGCCGTGCTGGTCCTGGTGGCCGTGGAGCTCGACGAGGCGTTCGCGAACCTGTACTCCACGGCGGTCTCCGCCCAGAACGTCGTCCCGCGGGCCGACCGCCGCGTGCTGGCCGTCGTCGTCGGCGCCGTCGCGACCACCCTCGCGTTGACGTTCGACATCGCCGCCTACGAGCCGTTCCTCTTCCTCATCGGCGCGGTGTTCGTGCCGCTCGTCGGCGTCTTCGCCGTCGCCTACGCGCTCACCCCGCGAGGCGCCTGGGACACCTCCGACACCGCCCGCGCGCGGCCGGCGCTGCTGCTGCCCTGGGCCGCGGGGTTCGTGGCCTACCAGCTGACGTTGCCGACCTTCTTCGGCGGCGCCGGCTCCGGGTGGACCTCGTGGTGGACGGCGCGCCAGACCGACCTCGGCATCGACCCGGCCAACGGCTGGTCGGCGTCCCTGATCAGCCTCGGCGTCGCGGCGACGCTGACCGCGCTGCTCGTGCTGCCGTCCGCGCTGCGCCGGAGGCGGGCGGCGCGGTGACGCAGGTCGACGTGGCCGTCGCCGGCGGGGGCCTGATCGGGCTGTCCGTCGCCTGGCGGGCCGCCCAGCGGGGGCTGTCGGTGACCGTGGTCGACGACGCGCCGGGCAGCGGCGCATCGTGGGCGGCCGCCGGGATGCTCGCACCGGTCTCGGAAGCCGGCTACGGCGAGGAGGCGCTGCTGCGGCTCTGCCTCGACTCGCTCGGGCGCTACCCGGACTTCCTCGACGAGCTGGCGGCCGCCACCGGCGTCCGGGTACCACTGCGGACCGCCGGCACCCTGGTGGTCGGCTTCGACGACGACGACATGCGCGTGCTGGCGGACCTGCAGACGTTCCACGTGGAACTGGGGCTGGAGGTGCATCGGCTGGTGGGCCGCGAGGTGCGTCGGAGGGAGCCCTCGCTGAGCCCGCGCGTGCGCGGCGCGCTGCACGTCACCGGCGACCTCTCCGTCGACCCGCGCGAGCTGCACCCCGTGCTCCTGGCGGCTGCCGAGGGAGCCGGTGTCCGGCTCGTCCGCTCGCGCGTGGCCGGCGTGCTCGCAGAGGGCGGGCGCGCGGGCGGGCTCGCGCTCGTGGACGGCAGCGAGGTGCGGGCCACCACGGTGGTCCTGGCGCTCGGTCCGCACAGCGGTGGGCTCGCGGGGACGCCGCCGGTCCCGGTCCGGCCGGTGAAGGGGCAGATCCTCCGACTGCGGGGCGCGGCCGGCCTGCTGGACGGCACCGTGCGGGCCCTGGTCCGCGGCAGGACCGTGTACCTCGTGCCCCAGGGCGTCGACGGGCTCGTGGTCGGCGCGACGGTGGAGGAGCGGGGCTTCGACGCCTCGGTCACCGCCGGCGGCGTGCACGACCTGCTGCACGACGCGATCGAGCTGGTGCCCGCGGTGAGCGAGCTGGAGCTGGCCGAGACCCTCACCCGCTGGCGTCCGGGCACACCCGACAACGCCCCGCTGCTCGGCGCGTCCGGGATGCCCGGGCTGGTGCTGGCCACCGGGCACCACCGCAACGGGGTGCTCCTCACCCCGCTCACCGGCGAGCTGGTGGCCGAGTTCATCGTCTGCGGCGAGCCGCCCGCGCTCGCCGCTCCGTTCGGCGTCGACAGGTTCGGGAGAGGACCGGCATGAAGGTGACCGTCAACGGCACGCCCACCGAGGTCGCCGCGGACGCGACGGTGGCCGCACTCGTCGCGGAGCGCCTCGACGGGCACGACCGGGTGGCCGTCGCCCGCAACGGCGACGTCGTGCCGCGCAGCGCCTGGACGCGCACACCACTCGCACCCGGTGACGTCGTCGAGGTGCTGGCAGCGACGGCGGGTGGCTGAGATGGCGACGGAGGACGTGCGGACGGCAGCACTCGCACCCGCGCTGGAGCAGGAGGAGGACGCCGACCCCCTGGTGCTGGGTGGGCAGACCTTCCGTTCGCGGCTGCTGCTCGGCACCGGCGGGGTCCCGAGCCTCGACGCGCTCGAGGCGGCGGTGCGCGCATCGGGCACCCAGCTGGTCACCGTGGCGTTGCGGCGCGTGGAGGCGTCCGCGACCGGCTCGATGATGCAGGTCCTGGACCGCGCCGGCGTCCGGTTGCTCCCCAACACCGCCGGATGCCGGACCGCACGGGAGGCCGTGCGCACCGCCCGGCTGGCCCGCGAGGCCTTCGGTACCTCGTGGGTGAAGCTCGAGGTCATCGGCGATGACCGCACGCTGCTGCCCGATGCCGTGGAGCTGCTCGACGCCGCCGAGCAGCTGGTCGCCGAGGGGTTCACCGTCTTGGCCTACACCACCGACGACCCGGTGCTCGGCCGCCGGCTGGGCGACGCAGGATGCGCCGCCGTGATGCCGCTGGGCTCGCCCATCGGCAGCGGCCTCGGCATCCGGAACCCGCACAACATCGCCCTGCTGCGCGACGCGGTGTCCGTCCCCGTGGTCCTGGACGCCGGCATCGGCACCGCGTCGGACGCCGCGCTGGCCATGGAACTCGGCTGCGACGCCGTGTTGCTGGCCTCCGCCGTCACCCGCGCCCGCCACCCCGAGCGGATGGCGCTGGCGATGCGTCAGGCGGTCGAGGCGGGGCGGCTGGCCTCGCGCGCCGGCCGGATCCCGCGCCGCTGGCACGCCGAGGCGTCGACGCCGTTCGAGGGCCTGCCCGAGCTGTGACCGTCCCCCGGCTCGTCGTCGTCACCGACCGCACCCAGGCGTCCCGGCCGCTTACGGAGGTGGTGACGACGGCCGTGACCGCCGGGGCCCGAGCGGTGCTGCTGCGGGACAAGGATCTGCCTCTCCGCGACCGCGCGGTCCTCGCGGGCGAGCTGGAGGCGGTGCTCGACCCGGTTGGCGGGCTCCTGGTGTGGGCCGGTGCGGCTGGAGCGCCGCCGGGCATGGCGGTGCACCTGTCCGCGCACGACCCGTTCCCCGCCGAGCGTCCTCCGCTGGTGGGCCGCTCCTGCCACTCGGCGGCCGAGCTCGCCCGGGCCGCGGCCGAGGGGTGCGACTGGGTCTTCCTGTCGCCGGTCTTCCCGACGACGTCGAAGCCCGGTTACGGTCCGGCACTCGGGCTCGACGGGCTCGCCGCACTCGTACCCGGGGCGCCGCCCGTGCTCGCCCTGGGCGGTGTGCGCCCGCAGGACGTCGCGGGCTGCCTGGCGGCCGGTGCCCACGGGGTCGCTGTCATGGGAGCGGTCATGCGCACCCCTGCCGTGGTGGCCGACCACCTGGCCGCGCTCGGGTCCGCGGGAGGCCTCAGCCCGTCACCGGAGTGACCTACGTCGCATCCAGGTTTAGCGCCCGTCCGCAAGGCCGATACACAGTTGTTTGGTCCGCCACGTCTACGGGGGCCTGGATTGCGAGGGTGCAGCACGTGACAGGTCGGGCGGCGGATCATGCGTGGCCGTCCGCGGCCCCTCCGGCGGCCGATCCACTGCTCTCCTGGGAGCTCGCCGACGTCGCCGAGCTGCCCCGGATGCGGGCCCAGGTGCGCCGCGCGATCGACCAGACCGTCGACCCCGACGTCCTCGACCAGCTCATCCTGGCCCTCGACGAGATGGCCTCCAACGCCCTGCGGCACGGCGGCGGCGCGGTCGAGGCCGCGGTCCGGCTCACCGACACCGGCTACCTGATCGTCGTGTCCGACTCGGCCGCGGCGCAGCCGCCGACGCCCGCGGTCGACCGGGACCCCAGCGAGGGCGGGCTCGGCCTCTACCTGATCGCCCGGATGGCGCTGCGCCACGGCTGGTACGCCGGCAACGCCGTCAAGCACGTCTGGGCGCTGCTCCCGCGCTCGTGACGCTCGGTCAGTCGGCGCCCGGGTGGAGCCGCTCCGGGCCGGCCCCCGGCGGCCGTGGCCGGTCCTCCGGATGCAACCGGATGGCCACCAGCGCGACGTCGTCCTGCAACCCCTCCGGGCGCAACCGCTCGATCACCTCGTCGCACAGCTCGGCCAGCGGACGGTCCGCGAGCTCCGCGAACGCCTCCCGCAGCCGGGCGATCCCGTCGTCCAGTGGCAGGTCCCTGCCTTCGACCAGCCCGTCGGTGTAGAGCAGGATCGTGCCGCCCCGGCGGACGGTGACCACCGACTCGGTGCGCCGCGCGGTGGGGTCGACCCCCAGCATCAGCTCGGCGCGCTCGGTGGCGAGCTCCTCGATCCGGCCGTCGACGTGCAGCACCAGCGGGGGCGGGTGGCCGGCGTTCGACCAGCGCAGCCGGCTGATGCCCTGCGCCCGCTCGTCCGGGGTCTGCTCCACACGGGCGATCGCGGCGGTGGCCATCGTCCTCATGCCCAGCCCCTCGATGGCGGCGTCCAGATCGGTCAGGACGGCGGCCGGCCCGATGCCGTCCCGGTAGGCGATGCCCCGCAGCATCCCGCGCAGCTGGCCCATCATGGCGGCGGCCGCGGTGTCGTGCCCGACGACGTCACCGATGACCAGGACCGTTGCTCCGCCGGGCTGCAGGAAGGCGTCATACCAGTCGCCCCCGACCTCGGCGGCCTGCACCGCCGGCAGGTAGCGGACCTGGATCTCGGCGTGGTCGGGCTCCGGCGGCTCGGTGAGCATGCTGCGCTGCAGGCCCTCGGCCAGGCGCCGCTGCTGCTCGTAGAGGCGCGAGTTGTCCAGGGCCAGCGCCACCCGGTCGGCGATGTCGCGCAGCGTGCTGACGTCCTCGGCATCGGCCCGGTCGCGCTCGGCCGCCCGGTAGACGCTCAGCGCGCCGAGCGTCCGCCCGCGGGCCACGAGCGGCAGGGCGACCGCCGACCGCGGCGCGAGCGCGCGGAGCACGTCCCGGGCCTCTCCCGGCGACACCGCCCTGCCGACCGAGTCCATCACATCGGCGACCTCGCGCAGCTGCCCGGACGCCAGCGCCCGCAGGAGCGGGGCGTCCGGCGGCAAGGACGACAGACGCAGTGCTGCGTAGCGCTCCGCGACCGGGCGCTGCTCCGCGTCGCGATGCCACGAGGCGACGTCGCGCATCCGCCCGCCGGCGTCCACGAGGCTCGCGATCACCCAGTCACCGCTCCCCGGCACCAGCGCCTCGGAGACCTGCTGCAGGGCGGCCTCCTCGCCGGCCCCGCCGGCCAGCCGCTCGGCCATCGCCGTCGTGGTCTCGGCCACCAACCGCACCCGTTCGGCGGCGCGCCGGGCGCGCTCCTGGGCGGCGCGGCTGTCGGTGACGTCCAGGAATGAGACCGAGAGCCCGTCCGGGCCGGGCCAGGCGCGGACCTCGAACCAGGCATCGAGCGGGGCCGGATAGTGCGCCTGGAAGATCTGCTCACGACCGGTGGCCACCGCATCGCGGTAGTGGACGCCGAAGTCGCTGTCGGCAGCGTCGGGGAAGGCCGACCAGATCACCTCGCCCAGGAGCGCCTCGCGAGTGGTCTGCAGCACCCGCTCGCCCTCGGCGTTGAGGTAGGTGAAGCGCCAGTCGCGGTCGAGGGTGAAGAAGGCGGACTTCACCGACTCCATGACCCGGGCGACCCGGGCGTCGGCGTGCCGCTGCGCGGTGGTGTCGTAGGCGGCCCCGATCAGGCGGACGGCGCGCCCGCCGCCGTCGGCCAGCGCGCGCCCGCGGCCCTGCACCCAGCGGGTCTCGCCGGACGGGAGGACGACGCGGAACTCCGCGTCGTACTCCCCCACCGTCTCGATGGCGGTCTGCAGTGCCTCCGTCGTGCGCTCGCGGTCGTCAGGGTGCACGGCCGTCGTGAAGGCCTCGATCGTCTCGTCGAACGGGCTGCGGGCGAAGCCCATCAGCTGCTTGAGCCGGTCGTCCCAGACCAGCCGACCGGTGCCCAGGTCCCAGTCGAAGCTGCCGATCCCGGCCGCGTCGATGGCCAGCTCGAAGGCCATCCGGCTGGACTCGAGCTCGCGGACCTGGGCGGCCAGCTGCAGCTCGGTGGCCACGGAGTCCCCCAGCTGGCGGAGCAGCGCGACGTCGGCGGCCGACCAGCTCCGCGGCTCCCGGCCGAAGGCCGACAGGGCGCCGACCACCTGCCCCTCGAAGACGGCGAGCGGGATGCCCAGGTAGCTGCCGACCGCGCCCGAGACCACCGGCGGGAGGGCCGAGAGCCGCGGATCCGCCCGCGCGTCCGGGGCGACGAGCGGGTCGGGGGAGGCGGCGGAGGTCACGGCGCAGAGGGACTCGACCAGCGGCACCCGCAGCCCCACGGTGCCCTGCGGGAGTCCGGTGCCGCCGAGGACCAGTTCGTCGTCCCCGAACAGCGACACCTGCGCGGCGTCCGCACCCAGCAGCTGCACGGCCAGAGCGGTGAGCCGCTGCAGCGCCCCGGACCCGACGGCCGTCGCCTGCAGCCGCTCGACCGCGGCCATGCGGTCGACGGCGACGCGATCGACCGAGGTCACGTCGTCGCCTCCTCCTCGCCGGTCGGCGTCCACGGCACCGGAAGCGGCCCGCCGGCTCCATTCTCCCCGCCCGGGGGCGACGGCGCGGGTCGGGGACGACGCAGAGCGGCGGGCGCCGGTCCGGAGGCTCTTTCCGGAGGGCGCCCGCCGCTCGGCGGATCGTGCGGGTGGTGCGGGTGGTGCGTCCCCAGCGGGTACCCGGACCGGCCGTGTCCGGGACCGCGTCGGTCGTGGTGCGTTCCCGTTCCCGGGGCTGCGTCGGCGTCCTGCGGCCAGTCGCTGCCGGTCAGAGACCCGGGCGGCTCACGGGAGGGCGTGAGCACCGGGTACCGGCAGGAACTGTTGTTCTCCCCTCGGCGGATCCGGGTCCGGCAGTCGCCGTCGTCGTCGGTCGTCGCCTCCCGGGAGGGTCCGCGCGCTGCGTGCTGCAGTCGGCGGTGGGTCGAGGCGGTACGACGTCGGACGGAAGGGGCTGCCGGCGCCCGGAGGGGCACCGTCGAGGAGGGCCAGGAGGAGGCCGAGCCGGCCCGGGAGGGTCGCACTCGGACGACCGAGACGCGGTCGCGGTCCCCGTCAGGAGGGGGCGGTCGCGGCGTGCTCGAGGGGAGCGGGGTCGGAGCGGGAGGACGGGTCCCCCCGGGCGCGGGCCGGCCCGGCGCGCGCTTCGGCCGAGGGCGACCTGGCGGCGGGAACGGTCCGCCCCGGTCCGGAGGGGACCGGTGCCACGACCGTCGCGGCGAGCGGCCGGCGGGGCGCCGCCGGGCGGATCGTCGCCGCGCGGGCCGGAGCAGACGTGCCCCACGCCGGGGGCTGCGGCCAGCCGGGGGGCGGTGGCGCCCACCCCGGCCGGACGGGCCCCATCGGCGCGGGAAGCAGCGCCACGGCGGGGGAAGGCGCCGCGGGCCGGATCGTGGGGGTGCTGGGCAGCTCGCGGAGGACGACCGGGGGGTCGACCTGCCGGGGTGCCGGGACGGGGGTGGGGCGGCCCCACGCGAGGTGCTCGCCGTCCGGACCGGCGCCCCAGAGGGCGATCCGGCGGGTGAGGGCGCGAAGCCGCGGCCGGAGGGGCCTCGTCGGCGCCGGCTCCGGAGTGCGCCAGGCGAGGTACTCGCCGTGGGCTCCGCCGCCCCAGAGCGCGATCCTGCGGGTGAGGTCGCGCAGGCCGGTGACGGGCCGGCGCTCGGGGTCGGGGTCGGGCACGACGGTCACGGTCGGGATGCGGGGCGGGGCGGCGGGCAGGCGGGCCGACCGGGCGGAGGGCGCGAGCTGCACCGACCGCAGCGGAACGGCGCGCACCGAGGCGCGGAAGGCGCCGCTGTGCACCGGCCGGGTCCGCGTGGGAGCCGCACCGTCGGCGCGGTCCAGGACGCCGATCAGACCGGCGAGCGACGCGCCGGACGCGGGACCGGAGGCGCCCCGGCGTGCCGGCGCCATGGCGCTCGCCTCGCTGCTGCTCATGTCGCCTCCTGGGTCGTCGTCCGCGACGGGGGAAGGTGTCGCGGACAAGGAGAAAACTAGGCAGTCCGGTCCGGCGCGACGGCCGTTCCCGACACGTCCTGGAGCGCGCGTGACCGAACCGTTGCGCGGCCTTCCCGGACCGGCCGGTGATCCGGTCCCCGGGGCGTGGCCTTGTCGACAAGCCGCGCTCCGCGAGCGTGGAAGTGCGCGTCCGCCCCATCGGTCACACCCGGCCGCGCGCGACGCGCCCGCGTGTCGCGGCGTGGGCGCCGGCGTCTGCGCGCCGGTCGGGGAGATCGCGACCGAGGTCGGCGGCGCGGTACGGCTCCCGATGCGGGTCGCGATCGTGGTCATCCTGGTGCTGCGGAAGGACCGGGTCGGGGCCGACCACTTCCGGGTGTGGGCCGTCATCCCGGCGCTGGCGATCGCGTCCTGCGTGCTGCTCCTCTACGAGCAGACGGCAGGCACCTGGGGGCGGGCAGCGCTCCTGCTCGGCGTCGGCGTGCTGCTGCACCTGCTGGCCCAGGCCCCGTGGTGGGGGTCGTCGGAGGAGCCGGAGCACGAGGAGCAGGTCCCCACCGCCTCCTGAGGCGCGCGACCGGCACTGGGAGGATGCCGGAGTGGCTCCCCGCATCCCCCTGGTGATCGACACCGACCCCGGCATCGACGACGCACTGGCGATCCTGCTGGCGCTGGCCAGCCCCGAGGTGGACCTGCGGCTGGTCACGACCGTGCACGGCAACGTCGACCTCGCGCTGACGACGGAGAACGCGCTGCGGGTGCTGCACCTGGCCGGTCGCTCCGACGTGCCGGTCGCCGCCGGTGCGCAGGCCTCGCTCATCCACCCGCAGCCGGAGCGGGCCGGGCACGTGCACGGCACCGAGGGGCTGGGCGGGGTGCAGCTGCCGCCGTCCCCGGCGCGGCTGGATCCGCGCCCTGCGGTCGTCGCCCTCGCCGACCTGCTGATGAGCTCACCGGAGCCGGTCACCGTCGCGCCGATCGGCCCGCTGACCAACATCGCGCTGCTGCTGGCCGTGTACCCCGAGGCCGCGGCCCGCATCGGCCGGCTGGTCGTCATGGGCGGCTCGGCCGGGCGCGGCGGCAACGTGACCGCCGCGGCCGAGTTCAACATCTGGTCCGACCCCGAGGCGGCCGCCGCCGTCCTCGGCTCGACCATCCCGACGGTCATGGTGGGCCTGGACGTCACCCTGCCGACCGTGCTGACCGAGGAGGGCATCGCCCGGTTCGCCGCGGCCGGCCCGATCGGCGCGACGGCCGCCGCGATCCTGCAGCAGTACCTCGACCACGCCCGCGACGCCTACGGCACCGCCGGGGTGGTGGTGCACGACGCGCTGGCGCTCACGGAGGCGATCGCCCCGGGCACCCTCGGGACGGTGCCGCGCGACGTCGTCGTCGACACCACGCTGGGCGCCGGCCGCGGCCAGACGCTGGTGGACCGCCGGACGGTGTCGACGTCCCCGACGGCGGTCGGGGTGGCCGAGAGGGTGGACGCCGCGGCCGCGGTCGAGTTCCTGGTGTCGCGCCTGAGCCGGCTCGACGGGCCCGCCTAACCCGGCTGCGTGGACTCCACGATGCCGACGGCGATCTCGCGCAGCTTGCGGTTGTAGCGCTGCGAGGCGTCGCGGAGGATCTCGAAGGCCTGGTCCTCGTCCACCCGGCGCTGGGCCATGAGCACGCCCTTGGCCTGCTCGATGACCGCACGAGTCTCCATCGCGATGTGCAGGTTGCGGGCCTGCTCGGTCAGCCGGTGGTGCGCCGTGGCGTTGACGACGGCGATCGCGATCGCCTCGGCGACGTCCCGGCCGGCGTCCAGCGACTCGCCGGAGGCGAACGCCTCCGGCTTCGAGGAGTAGACGTTCAGGGCCCCGATGACGTTGCCCTGGAAGGGCAGCGGGACCGACAGGGAGCTGCGCACCCCCTGCTCGCGCACCCGCGGGACGTAGGTGGGCCACCGCTGCTCGGTGAGCATGTCGTCGACCCGCAGGACGACACCACCGCGACCGGCGTCCATGCAGGGCCCGTAGCCCTCGTCGTACTGCAGTTCGTCGGCCAGCAGCGCCATCTCGCCGTGGTGGGCGGCGGTGAAGGGCTCCTCGCCGCGCAGCAACGTGGTGGACACCGACTCGGCGCCGGGCACTCCCCGCGCGGCGATGGCGGTGATCTCGGGAAGGACCTCGTCGAGGGCGCGGTCGGCGAGGACCACGCGGCTGAGGTCTCGCGTGAGCGCGTCCACACGGGCATTGTGCCCCGGGCGCGTCCCCGTCCCCCGCCCCCCTTCGCGCTCCGGCCCCGCATCGGTCAGGATGGGGCCACGGCCGGGGAGCACCCCGGCCCCGCCTGCGGAGCAGACGCGAGGGAGAAGTGATGGCCGACGAGCCGGCCCAGGAGGCGTGGCCCACGGCGCCCGTGCCCTCCGTTCCCGGCGACGTCTGGCACTGGCAGCTCGAGGCCATGCACGTGGTCTCGCGGGTGCGGTCGGACCTGCGCGCGCGCATCGCCCACCCCTCGGTGGCGTCGGCGTCGACCGAGGACGCCCGGGACGGGCTGCTCCTGGTCTTCGAGGAACTTGCCTCCAACGCGCTACGACACGGCGGCGGGGACGTGCGCGCCCTCGTCGTCGCCGGGCCGGAGGGGTGGCTGCTCGACCTGAGCGACGAGGCACCCGACCACCCGCCCGTGCCGGCCATCGACCGGGACCCCGCGCTGGGCGGCATGGGGCTGCACCTGGTCACCCAGCTGTCGTCCAGCGTGGGCTGGGAGAAACGCCCCGGCCGCAAGCACGTGTGGGCCCGGTTGCCCTCCGGCCGCGCCGAAGCCCAGGAGCAGGCGCGGCAGCGCGACCGCCTCCCCGAGCCCCGCTCCGGAGAGCGCCCCCGCGAGTAGGGCGCGAGTCGTCCCGGCGTGAGGAGGTGGCCCCGGAGGACGACAGATCACGGAGCTACTGCATGGTGCGCGCGCGCTCCTCGCGCAGGGCCTGGAACACCCGTCGACGCACCCGGTCCTGGTCCTTCTCCTGCATGCCGACGAACCGGATGGACATCACCCAGCGGGAGCGACGGGCCCGCGCCCGGACCACCTCGGCCTTGGTGCGCACCTCGCCGTCCTCCAGCGTGAAGACGAGGTCGAGCAGGGCGCCCGGGTCCGGGAGCTGACCGAACCCCTCGAACCGGGCCCGGATGCCGTCCTCGCTCAGGTCCACGCTCTCGCCGGTGAGGTCGACCCCGCCGTGGCCGGCCGTGACGGGGACGGTGACCCGTCCGCGGACGGCGGTGCGGCTCTGGCTCTCCTCCGCGGGACCGGTGACCCGGAGGCGCCAGCGGACCACGGACCGGGTCTCGACCTCGACCACCTGTGCGGGCAACGCGCGGCGGGTCTCGGCGGCCTTCCAGCAGACCTCGACGTCGTCCCCGAGGACGACCACGCTCTGCTCGACGAACTCGCCGGCGGAGGGGCGCACCGTGAGCACGCCGTCGCCCACCAACTCCACCCGGGAGCTCACCGAGATGCCGCGGGCGGCGAGGGTCACGTCTGTTTCGCTCTGTTCCTCGGGGTGGTCGACACCGGGAACCCTGGACATCCACGTCTCCGTTCTCCAGCTGCAGACCGTGACCCGCAACCTGGACCGGACCCTGTTCCGGACGAACGGTAGCCGCAACGGCCCCCGCTCGCCCGCCCGCCTCAGGGGCGCCGTGCCGCGTAGGAGCTGACGAACTCCCGCAGGCTGCGGGTCGGGCGCAGCCAGGCGCCGTCGGCGGGGAGGGCGTCGAGCCGCACCCGGTCCAGCGGCTCGACGAACGCGCCGGGCACGTCCTCGATGTCGATGAACTCGAGGAGGTCGGAGCTGCTCGCGTAGCCGGCGACCTCGCTGAAGGCCACGACGACGACCTGGGTCCCCCGCCGGGCCAGCTGCTCGAGCGGCTCGGCGAAGTTCCGCCCGTCGCCGGAGAAGACGATCAGGCGGCGCAACTGGTGGCTGTGCTCGCGGACCGCGATGTGGTCGAGCATGTCCTGGTCGATGTCGTCGTTCGGCTGCAGCTTGGGGCGGGCGAACACCGCGTAGCCGAACCCGCGCAGCGCCTCGACGAACCCGCGCAGCGTGCCCGGCTGCGGCGGGATGTTGGCGAAGACGCACGCCTCGACCTCCGGCACCGACCCGGACCCGCCGTTCTCGGCACCGGCCACGAACCACGCCGCGATCGCGTCGAACCGCGGCCGGGAGTCCTTGGTCGGCCGGGCACCGATCACCGTCGACAGGGTCATGTCGATGTTGGGGGCGTCCCAGATGAGCAGGTCGAGCGGTGGTCGAAGGCGACCTCCGTCGGCCGCTGCGCCGTCGGCAGGCAGCGGGGCCGGGGCGTCGTCGACGGGGGCGGGGGCGGGGGCGGAGGGGCTGTCCAGCACGCGAGCAGTCTGCCCCTCCGGCCGGCGTTCCGTCGCGGACGGTCCGGGGGAGGGGGGCGGGACGGCGGTCGGCGGCCCCGCCGGGGCGGTCGCCCGACGGGTGATGCGGCGGGCGTTCACAGGACGGTGGGCACCGACGTCGTCGCGGCGGCGATCGCGCAGGCGTCGCCACCCGCCGCGTCCACCCGCCGCACCCAGCGCGGCACCTCGTCCGCCGGCATCGGGTGGCCGAGCAGCCATCCCTGGACCATGTCGCACCCGGCCTCCCGCACCATCCGCAGGTGCTCGACGGTCTCGACCCCCTCGGCGACCGAGCGGATGCCCAGCGTCCGCGTGAGCGCCACGATCGCCGCCAGCACCGCGCCGCCCTCGCCGCCGGTGACCCGCTCGGCGGCGACCAGCAGCGAGCGGTCGATCTTCAGCGTGCCGATGGGCAGGGAGAACAGCTGGGCCAGCGAGGACCAGCCGGTCCCGAAGTCGTCGATCGCCACCCGGACCCCGGCGCGCCGGAGGACGGTGAGCTGGTCCTCGGCGCGGGTCGGGTCCTCCGCGATGCTGGTCTCGGTGAGCTCGAGCACGAGCTGGTCGGGCGGGAGACCGGACTCCCGCAGCGCCAGCCGGACGTCGCGGACCAGGGTCTCGGCGGAGAAGTGCCGTGCGCTGATGTTCACCGACATGCTCAGCGGCAGCCCCTCGGCGGCCCACGCTGCGGCGCGGCGGGTGGTCTCGCGGAGCAGCCAGCGGGTGATCGGGATGATCTGGCCGGTCTCCTCGGCGACGGCGAGGAAGGTGTCCGGGGCGAGCAGGCCGCGCTCGGGGTGCTGCCAGCGCACCAGGGCCTCCACGCCCTCGACGGCGCCGGTGTCGAGCCGGACCACCGGTTGGTAGTGCACGACCAGCTGGTCGATCGCCTCGTCCCGGAGCCGGGTGGCGACCTCCAGCCGCCACCGCGCGGCCTCCCGCAGGCCGGGCGAGAACAGCCGCACCCGGTCCCGGCCCATGCTCTTGGCGGCGAACATCGCGGCGTCTGCGTCGCTGAGCAGCTGGTGCGGATCCCGGGCGTCGGGCTGGGCGACCGCCACGCCGACGCTCGCCGACAGGGGCACCGAGATCCCCGAGGCGGGGAACGGCCGGGTGAAGGTGCCCTGCAGCCGGAAGGCGAGGTCCGCGGCGTCCGACACGTGGCAGCGGTGGGCCAGGACGACGAACTGGTCGCTGCCCAGCCGGCCGACGGAATCCCCGGGCCGCAGCGCACCGGAGAGCCGGTGGCCGACCTGGCGGAGCAGCTGGTCGCCGATGCCGTGGCCGAGCGAGTCGTTGATCGTCTTGAAGCCGTCGAGGTCGAGGACGATCAGCGCGGCCCCGGCGCCGTCCTCGTCCAGCCCGGCCGTCAGCGCCTCGGCCGTCAGGTCCAGCAGCGTGCTGCGGTTCGGCAGGCCGGTCAGGTCGTCGTGCCGTGCCCGCCAGGCCAGCGCCTGCTCGCCGCGCACGCGCTCGGTGACGTCGGTGTGGGTGACGACGACCCGCGTGGAAGCCTCCACCCGGGACGCCTGCATCCGGTACCAGCCGGTCGTGGTCGGCGTCGAGCGTGGGTACTCGTGCTCGAAGGTGGCCGGCGCGGTCCCGGCCGGTGCCTCGAGGAGCCGGCCGATCCCGGGCGCGATGGCCTCGGCGTCGGCGCGCGAGAGCCCGGGTTGCACGGCTGCCAGGTAGTCGCTGCCCGGGACCCCGATCGACAGCTCCGGCTGGGCCCGTCGGTCCATCCAGGACCGGTTCCCGGTGAGGATGCGCCGGTTCTCGTCGATCAGCACCGTCGCCGACGGCAGCGCCTCGAGCACCGAGGTGAGCCGCCGCAGCTCGGCGTCCCGCTCGGCGTCGGCGCGGTGCCGGGAGTCGACGTCCCGGAAGAAGACCGAGATCCCGGGCGGGTCCGCGAACACCCGGATCTCGTACCAGCGGTCCTGCGGCTCGTAGAAGTAGTCGAACTCGCGGGTCCGGCCGTCGCCGAGGGTCTGCTGGTAGCGCTCATCGGCGATGGTGTTCACCGCGGCCGGGAAGCAGTCCCGAGCCCGGCGCCCCAGCAGCTCCTCGGCGCGCCGCTCCAGCAGTAGTTCGGCGGCGGCGTTGACGTAGGTGAAGTGACCCTCCGCGTCGACGCGGAAGACGGCGTCGGGGACACCGGCCAGGTCCGGCCGGGACCCGTCGTCTGAAGCCACGCTCCCCGCACTCCGTCCGCTGGCTCTCGATGGTCCGCGTACGCGGAGATTACGGCACAGATCCGTGCCGGTCCCGGCCGGAAGGCACTCGGCCCTACGTCATGAGCCTACTGCTCCCGGCGCTTCAGCCGGGTGTTCCGATCGCCGCGCGGCTGACCAGCGAGGCGACGTCCGTGGGCGCGGGCAGAGTGCCCAGCACGGCTCCCCAGTCCCCGCCCAGACGGGAGGCGCAGAAGGCGTCCGCGACCGGCGCCGGGGCGTGCCGCAGGAGGAGCGAGCCCTGGAGGCACAGCGCCAGGAGGCCGGCGATGCGACGGGCCCGCATCGGCAGCTGCTCCGGTTCGCCGAGCTCGGCAGCGAGCCGCTCCACCGCGTCGTCGAACCGCGGATCGACGCCTCGGGCGAGGTCGATCTCCGCGGTCACCGCGGCGAGCGACTCCGAGGACCGTCCCATCGCCCTCAGCACGTCGAGGGCGATGACGTTGCCCGACCCCTCCCAGATGGAGTTCAGCGGCGACTGCCGGTAGAGCCTGGGCAGCCCGGAGTCCTCGACGTAGCCGTTCCCGCCGAGCACCTCCATCGCCTCGGCGACCACGCCGGGCGTCCGCTTGCAGACCCAGAACTTCGCGGCCGCCCCCGCGAGCCGCAGGAACGCGGCCTCGCCGGCGTCCACCGCGGCGGCCAGCCGGACGCCGAGCGCCGTCGCGGCCTCGCTCTCCACGGCGAGGTCGGCCAGCACGTTCTGCATGAGCGGCTGGTCGACCAGCAGCGCCCCGAAGGCGGACCGGTGCCGGGCGTGGTGGACCGCCTGGGTGAGGGCGGCCCGGATCGTGGCGGCCGAACCGAGGACGCAGTCCAGCCGCGTCATGTTCACCATCTCGATGATGGCCGGGACACCGCGACCGGGCTCGCCCACCAGCCAGCCCGTCGTCCCGTCGAACTCCACCTCGCTGGAGGCGTTCGACCGGTCGCCGAGCTTGTCCTTGAGACGTTGCACGTGGAACACGTTGCGCTCGCCGCCCGGCAGCACCCGCGGGACGAGGAAGCAGGAGACCCCCTCGTCCAGCTGCGCCAGCACGAGGAACAGGTCGCTCATCGGCGCCGAGGTGAACCACTTGTGGCCGGTGAGCCGGTAGCTCCCGTCCGGCTGCGGGACGGCGCGGGTGGTGTTGGCCCGAACGTCGGACCCACCCTGCTTCTCCGTCATCCCCATACCGGCGACCAGGCCGCGCTTGCCCGACGGCTCGGTCAGCCCGAACTCGTAGGCCGTCGCGGTGAGGCCCGGCTCGAAGCGGGCCGCCAGCTCCGGCGCCCGGCGCAGTGCAGGGACGACGGCGTAGGTCATGGTCGTGGGGCAGCCGTGGCCCATCTCGACCTGGGTCCACCCCAGGTAGCCCACGGCCCGCCGGACGTGGGCGTGCGCATCGCCGTCCGCCGCCGCCCGCCACGGCGCGCCGGCCAGGCCGTTCCCGACCGCGGTCCGCATGAGCTCGTGCCAGGCCGGGTGGAACTCCACCTCGTCGATCCGGTGCCCGTAGCGGTCGTGGGTCCGGAGGCGGGGCGGGTTCTCGTTCGCCAGCCGGCCCCACTCCTGGGCCTGGTCGCTGCCGGCGAGCCGGCCCAGGCCGGCCAGGGAGTCCAGGGAGTCCAGGGAGTCCAGGGAGTCGCCCGATCGGGGGGCCGGACGCACGCCTCCGCCAGCGCGACGTCCCCGGCGATCGGGTCGTGGCCGGTCAACGGCCGCGCCGCAGTCCGTGCGCACCCCTCAGCTCCCCGCGGAGCAGCCCGCCCCGCCGCAGCCGCTCCCCGCCCCCGCCCCCGCACCCGCCGCCCCGGCCGCCTCCGGCGCGCCCACGGGCTGCGGTCTCCACAGCGGTGGCTCCGGCAGCACCGTCGGCGGTGGGTTCACCGGCGCCGCAGTCCTGCCGGCCACACCGGTCGACGTCGTCCTGGCACTCAGCGCCGGACGCAGCGCCCCGCTCGCGGGGTCCATCGGCGGCCCGGTCGCCGACACCGGCACCTCGCCCGACTGAGCCGGGGCCAGACCGGCCCGCACTCGTCCCAGGTGTGCCACGGGGGGCACA
>JBBSKB010000061.1:0-19852 GCA_038256725.1 Mycobacteriales bacterium
ACGTCCAGTTCCAGGCCGAGCCGGGGAGCCTCCGCCGCCAGCGTCACCAGGACGTTCTCGGCACCGCCGAAGTTGAGCGAGTCGATGACGACGAGCACCTTCACGACGGCGCCCCGCCGCCGGTCCGTCCGGCGCGCTCCACGGCGCGGTGGTACACCACCTCGGCCCGCTCGGCGACCACGGCCCATGACGCGCCGGTGGCGGACCGCTCCCGCCCGGCCGCCCCCATCCGCTGGGCCTCCTGGGGGTCGTCGAGGAGGCGGAGCAGCGAGACTGCGAGCGCGTCGACGTCGCCGGCATCCACCAGCAACCCCGTCTCCTCGTGGTCGATGACCGCCGGCAGATCGCCGACGCGGGTGCCCACCACGGGCCGGCCGAAGGTCCGCGCCAGCTCCACGACCCCGCTGGCGTTGGCGTAGCGGTAGGGCGCGGCGACGACCCGGGCGGCCTGGAAGAGCGCCGGGACTTCCCCCATCGGCACGTAGCCCACTCGCAGCTCCACGCCCCCGACCCGCTCGGCGGTGCGGCGCAGCTCGGCCTGGTCGGTGTCACCGGAGGGAGCGCCGGCGACGACCAGCCGGGCGTCGGCGCGCTGCGCACGGACCTTGGCGAAGCTCTCCAGCAGCACGTCCAGCCCCTTGTAGGCCTGCATGGTGCCGAAGAAGAGGACCACCGGGCCGGTGCCGTCGGCGGGCACCGGCTCCTCGTCGAGGAACACCCCCTCGTCGCCGTGGGGCACCACGGTGATCCCACGGACGTCGGGCCAGCCGCCGCGCAGGTCGGCCGCCGACTGCTCGCCGAGCACCAGGATCTCGTCCATGCTGCGGTAGCCGAGGCCCATGGAGGCGTTCAGGAGCTGGTTCTGGCGGAGCACCTCGCCGGTCGGCTTCTGCTCGTTGAAGGGCAACGGCGAATGGGCCAGGGTGATGAGCACCGGACGGCCCGCTCGGCGCCGGCGCGCCAGCCAGGCCGCGGCGAGTCCGTCGACGGGGAAGCGCCCGCCGGACAACTGGATGACGTCGGGGCGGGTGCGCGCCAGGCGCCGCAGGAGCACCGCCCAGGCGAGGTGGTAGCGGCCGGCACGGACGACGCGACGCAGCCGTCGCCTGATCCCGGCGTCGCCCGCGCCGTCGCCGGCGTGCCAGGTGGGCAGGGCTGGGACGACGGTGAAACCGGGACGGCGGGAGGCCAGTTCCGGGCGGGGTCCGGTGACCAGCTCGACGTGGTGCCCGCGCTCGGCCAGTGCCTCGCCCATCTGCACGGCGAACTGGAAGAGACCGCCCGAGGGGCTGAACTCCACCAGCGTGATCTTGAGCGGGGTCAAGACCGTGCACCTCCTCCGGGCCGCGCGGCCCTACGTCTCCTCCGACGCGCCCGTCATGAGCGAGGGCGGACGCCCGGGGGCGGTCTCCAGCCGGTCCGACCCGCGTCGGACGCCGGCCGAGCGTAGCGGCGCCGAGGTGCCCGCATCGGCGCCCGCCGGACGCAACCACCGGATCGGATGGTCATCGCACCGCGACGGACTCAGCCGCCGGCGCCGCGGACCATGGCCGAGACGGTCCGGAGGACGATCTTCACGTCGAGCCAGAGCGACCAGTTCTCGATGTAGTAGTTGTCGAAGCGGGCCCGGTCGGCGATCGAGGTGTCGCCGCGGAGTCCGTGGACCTGCGCCCAGCCGGTCAGCCCGGAGGGCACCCGGTGCCTGGCTTCGTAGCTCGGATAGGCGTTCCGGAACTGGTGCACGAAGTGCGGCCGCTCCGGTCGCGGGCCCACCAGGCTCATGTCACCCCGGAGGATGTTGTACAGCTGGGGGAGCTCGTCCAGGGAGCTCTTGCGCAGGAAGCGGCCCACGGGAGTCAGTCGGTCGTCGTGGGAGATGTTCCAGTTCGTGGCGGACTCGGTCTCGTCGACCGGCTTCAGCGAGCGGAACTTGAGGACGTCGAAGGTGTGGCCGTCCACCCCCACCCGCTCCTGCCGGAACAGGATCCCCGGGCCGCCGTCCAGGCGCACCGCGACGGCGACGGCGAACAGCACCGGCAGCATCAGCAGCAGCGCGCTCCCGGAGGCGATCACGTCGATGACCCGCTTCACCCGCCAGGCCCGACTGCGGTAGGTCGCCCGGCGCAGGCGTACGAGCGGCAGCCCCCAGGCGGTGTCCATCTGGTCGTGCACGTGGTGGAGCTCGAAGAGCCGGGGGACGACGAAGAGCTCGCATTTCTGCCGGTCGCAGGCCCGGATGACGCCGACCATGTCCGACTCCTTGATCGAGGAGAAGGCCACGACCACGTCGCGCACGCCGTGCCGCGCCAGCAGGGTGGTCAGGAGGTCCGTGCCACCGAGCACGGGCAGTCCGGCGGTGCCGTGGGCGAACCGTGGGTGGGCATCGACGAAACCGATGGGCTTGAGCCCGTACTCAGGGTGGGTGCGGAGGATCTCGG
Organism: Mycobacteriales bacterium; assembly: GCA_038256725.1. Taxonomy (GTDB): domain Bacteria; phylum Actinomycetota; class Actinomycetes; order Mycobacteriales; family Geodermatophilaceae; genus Blastococcus. The sequence continues at coordinate 2,439 of JBBSKB010000061.1, forward strand.
CCACCTGGTGGCCGACCCGGCCGGCGCCGAGGATCAGGGTCGGGTGGGCGACGAGATGGTGCGCCCGGAGGCGGCGGACGGCACAGTAGCCAGCCGCGCGGAAGGCGAGGACCAGCAACCCGGCGGCCGCGGCCCCCCACAGGAACTCCCAGACGATCACGTAGTCCTGCCACACCGCCCTGGACCAGATGATCTGACCGAGGACGGCGAGAGCGACGGCCGCGAGCCAGCGCCCCGCAATGGCTGGGATGACGTCGAGGATCGACAGGGACAGCCGGGACCGGTACAGCCCGGCCAGCCAGAAGAGGACCAGGAGGACGGCGCCGAACGCAGCGATCTTCCGGGCCGGCGAGTCGACGCCGGTGCCGCGGGACACGAGCTCGGCGCCGAGGACGCCGACGGCCACGGCGACGAGATCGACGAGGACCAGCAACGGGGGGATGCCGAACCCGGCCAGGGACGACCACCGACCCGACGCGGACGGCTCGGGCACAGGGGCGACTCCGGCGTCGTCGGGGGAGGGAGGACCGGCTCGGCCGGCGCTCGAAGGACGCGGGATGGTCGGGGCCAGGTCGTCGTCGCGCACGCTCAGTTCGATCGCCTCCTCGTCGCCGCTCTGCCGTTCCATCCCGTTCATCCGTGTGGCTGCTCCGGTGCAGCGCCCGGAGACGCTCCTCCCACAGACCGCGGAGCGGCTCCTGCCGTAGCGCAGCGTAACGGGCGTCGCACAGAGTAACGCCCCGGAGCGGCGATGAACATTCTCTGCGGTACCGTGCGGTCCGGAAATCTGGGATACCCGCGGAACGGCGGGGCCGGCCCGCAGTTCCGACGACGACGGTGTCCCGCTCCCGGGTGAACGTGCGACCGGGAGCCCCGGCGGGGCGCGGATGCGGGAACATGGGCACTCCCGCACTGGTACAACAGCCAGGGCGGCCGAGACGTCTGCTCACCACCGGTGCTGGCGCCCACGACCACCGGACGCGACGAGGGACCAGGAGCACATGGCCGGCAGGACCGACGAACCGTCGCGGCCCGAGGCGCGCGCGGCAGCCGACACGGCCGTGAGGACGGAGACGGCCAGCGAGGTGGGGCCGTCCGACACCCACCTCGGAGTGCCCGCCGTCCATCCCGTGGCCACCGCGGCCGCCGAGGTGCCCGAGGCTGCGCCCAAGGTGGACGCGCGGACCGCCGGCTCGAGCTTCTTCTGGTCGGCCGTCTCCTTCACCGCCAGCAAGCTGCTCGTCTTCGTGGTCACCCTCGTGATGGCGCGTCTGCTCGTGCCGGTGGACTTCGGCGTCGTCGCCGTGGGGCTGGCCATCGTCGCCTTCCTCGAGGTGGCCCTGGACCTCGGCGTCGGCTCCGCTCTGGTCTACGAGCAGGAGCACGGCATCACGCGCCGGGTGCAGACGGCGTTCACGCTGAACCTGGCCATCGCGGCGGCATGCACCGTGGTGGGCGTGCTGATGGCACCCCTGGTCGCCGAGGTCTTCGACGTCGACGACGTGCTGCTGCTCCGGGTGCTGTTCCTCTACTTCCTCCTGCGCGGGCTGGTCCAGGTGCCGGACGCCGTGCTGCGCCGCGACCTGCTGTTCCGCCGCCGGGCCCTCGTGGAGGTGTCCCGGGCGCTCACCCGGGGGTTGGTCTCCATCCCGCTGGCCGTCACGGGCGCCGGGCCGTGGGCCCTGGTCATCGGCATCCTGAGCAGCGAGCTGGCGGGCATCGTCCTGACCTGGGGCGCCGTGCGCTTCGTGCCCACCTTCTCCCTGGACCGGGCGGTGGCGCGGACCCTGCTGGGCTTCGGATCTGCCGTGCTGGGCCTGAAGATCCTCGGCGCCGTCCTGGAGAACGCCGACTATTACATCGTCGGAGCCGAGTTGGGCACCTACGCGCTCGGCATCTACACGCTGGCCTTCCGCGTGCCGGAGATCGTGCTGGCCAACGTCTTCTGGATCTTCTCCACGGTCGCGTTCTCCATCTACGCACGGGCCCGGTCGAGCGACCTGGCCGACCTGCGGTCGGCCGCGATGCGGGCGCTCCAGGTCATCACCCTCTTCGCCTTCCCCGCCGGCGTCGGGATGGCGGTCGTGTCGCAGTCGGTCACCGTCTCCCTGCTCGGATGGGAATGGGAGGACGCGGCCACACCGATGCTGTTCGTCTCGCTCTCGATGGCCGTCTCCTCGATCGGCTACGCCTCCGGGGACGTCTTCCCCGCGGTCGGCCGCCCCGGGCTCCTCATCCGGATCGTGGCGCCGATGGTCCTGGTGAAGGTGGCGGGTCTGCTGATCGCCGCCCCCTACGGGCTCGACGCCATGGCCGCGACCCTGTTCTGCTTGAGCGTGGTGTTCGCCGCCGTCCGGCTGGCCGTCGCCAACCGGCTGCTCGAGGTGCCCCTGTCGGTGAGTCTGAACACGATGGTGCCGGGCGCCGTCGCGGCAGCGGGCGCGGCTCTCGGCGCCCTCCCGGTGGTGCTCGTGCTCGAGCCGGGCCCGGTGACGTTGGTGCTGGCGATCGCCGGCGGGATCCTGGGTGCCGCAGCCCTGCTTCTCCTCCTGTGCCGCCCCGCACTGCGGGAGATCAGGCACCTGGTGACCACGATGCGACGATCCCGGAGCGAAGCGTGAGCGACCGACGAGCCCTGCGGCTGCTGGCGGCCTGCGCGCGGACGGGGAAGGCCGGCCGCTTCGTCGCGCCCGTGGCGGCACTCGCCGGGCTCGCGCCCTCTCCGGACGTGCGGCGGGTGCACCGGCAGCTGGGGGCTGCGGAGGACCAGCTCGAACGGGCCCGGTCGGCCGTGTACCAGGACCTCTGGACGTCGGCCGCGCTGGCGTCCGGCGCCACCGTCCGGGAACTGTCCGGCGGCTTCCTGGAGCTGTCACGCAGCGGTTCGGTCACCGTCGTCCGGAACAACCTGGTCGAGTTGGACAACCCGGTCACCCTGGACGTCGCGGGTGACCGCACGGTGGCCTCCGAACGCCTCTCCGCCGCCGGGCTGCCGGTCGCCGAGCACGCCACGTTCACCCTCGCCGACGCCCGGCCCGCGTTCGCCCTGCTGCGCGCGCACGGCCGGTGCGTCGTCAAGCCGGCCTACGGAACCGGCGCCGGCAACGGCGTCACCTGCGACATCAGGACGCCGGGCGAGCTCGTGCGCGCCGCGCTGTCCGCCGTACGACACTGCCCGCAGCTGGTCATCGAGCGGCAGCTGACCGGAACGGAGCACCGGCTGCTCGTCCTGGACGGTGTCGTCGTCGGCGCGGTCCGCCGCAGGCCGCCGTCGGTCGTCGGTGACGGCCGCTCGACGGTCACCGACCTGATCGTCTCGGAGAACCGGCGGCGCCTGGAGGCGGGCGGCTGCGAGGGCCTCTTCCTGCTCGACCTGTCCCTGGACGCCTGCCTCGCCCTGGCGCGGCAGGGGGCCTCCGCCCGGTCGGTGCCCGCCGAGGGAGCACGGGTGGTCGTCGCCGGCGCCGTCAACGCAGGCGGCCTCTCCGACTGCGAGACGGAGGTGGCCCCGCCGGCTCTCGCGGCGGACGCCGTCGCCGCCGTCGCAGCGCTGGGCCTGCGGCTGGCCAGCGTCGAGGTCGCCTGCGACAACCCGGAGCTGGGGCTGGCCCGTGGAGGAGGTGGGGTCATCGAGGTGAACAGCACCCCCGGCCTGACCTACCACTACCTCGTGCGCGACCCGGTCGGCGCGCAGCGGGTGGCGGAGTCGGTGATCGACGTGCTCCTGGGCGGGGACCTCGGGGAGCAGCACCTGCTGGCCCGCCCGCTGCCCGACGACCGGGTCGCGCAGACGGGCTCCGACGGCGCCGCCTGACCCGCGGCCGCTCCGGGCTCAGCGCCCCCGGGCGGCCGTCGTCACCCGGCGCCGCACGTACCGGCCCACGCGCCGCGCGAAGGCGGCCGCGTAGACGACGCTGGGGCGCGGGTCCCGCGGGTCGAGCATCGGCAGCAGCATCGGCCGGGCCACCGACGCCAGCCACGCCCCGGTGCTCAACTGCCCCGCCGCCCGGTAGGCGCGGAACGCCTGGAAGTCCTCGACCGGGTGCCACTGCCGCACGCCGGTCCGGTAGGCGGACGGCAGCGGGTCGACCGGCTGGCCCAGCGCCCGGCGGTAGGACAGCGTGGCCATGTCGATCCCTGCCCGCTGCACCAGCTTGTCGGCCGCGGTGAAGCGCGGGTTGCACTCGATGATCTTGAGCTGGCCGTCCCGGCTGTCCCGTTTGAACTCCACGTTGCCCACGCCCCGCAGCCCGACGCCGGTGAAGAACCGCAGTCCCAGCTCGGCGGCGTCCGGCACCCACTCCGTGACGTGGTAGGTGCCCAGCCCGAAACCGGGCGGGTTCTGCCGCGGCTTGCGCTTGGTGAAGTGGAACAGCGGGGTGCCGTCGTCGTCGATGTAGCTGTAGTACGAGCAGTACCGGCTGTCGTCCCCCGGCACGATCTCGGTGACGATCATCTCGAGGTCGTGCTCGGCGGTGGCCAGGAACGCCGCCTCCAGCGCCGCGGCGTCGTCGACGACCAGCGCCTTGCTGTCGAAGGCACGCGCGAAGAGGTGCGAGTGCCTCGGCTTGAGGGCGCAGGGGTAGTCCATCGTCGCGGCGGCCGCGCGGAGCTCGTCCAGCGTCGTGACCGACGCCGTGCGCGGAGCCGGGACGCCGACGGACCGGGCCAGCGCGTAGGTCTGCTCCTTGTCCAGCATGGCGAGCGTGACGTCGTCCGCGCCGGCCGCGGGGTGATGACCGAGGGCGTGCAGCTCGGCGCGGTGCTCAGCCAGGAACTGCAGCGCCCCGTCGCTGCAAGGCAGCAGCACCGCACCGGAGGGGCCGGACCGGAGCCAGGCCAGCCACTCGCCGGCGGCACCGGCTGCCGAGCTGACGTCGGTGTAGCTGGTCAGGTACCGGGAGTGGCGCACGAGGGACCCGCCGGCACCGTCCCCGAGCGCGTGCACCGGGATGCCCTGCCGGCCCAGCGCCCGCGCCACGGACAGGGAGTTGTAGCTCCCGCCCAGGATCACGGCGGGAGCGGGCTGCGCGTCAGGCAAGGTCGGGTTCCCCGTCGAGGTCGGCGGCGGCGAGCATGGCGTCCACCCACGCGTTGGAGAAGTCGCCGCGGGCCACGGCGTTCTGGTAGTCGGCCGACGAGGCGGCCCGCGCGTCCAGCCGGGCCAGCATCGACTCGGCACTGGCCTGCGGGACGACGACCACGCCGTCGGCGTCCCCGACGATGATGTCGCCCGGGTTCACGACGATCCCGCCCACGCTGACCGGGTAGTTGACCTCGCCCGGACCGCGGTGCAGCGGGCCCAGCGGCGTCGTTCCCCGCGCGAAGACCGGCAGGTCGCCCAGCGCGAGGATCCCGTCCACGTCGCGCACCAGACCGTCGACGACGACGCCGGCGATGCCCCGGTGGCGGGCCTTGGTGGACACGAGATCACCGAGGACGGCCGTCATCATGGAGCGGCTGGCGTCGATGACGAGGATGTCGCCAGGGTTGGCCAGGTCGAGACTCTTGTGCACCATCAAGTTGTCACCGGGGAACACCTTGACCGTGCACGCCGGCCCGAGCAGGCGCAGCGTGCGCGGGGTGACCGGCTTGATGGCCGGCTCCATCGTGTAGAGCCGGTTCATCATGTCCGAGACGTCGGCGGCGGCGAACGTGCCGAAGCGACGGACCACCTCGGGCGACGGCACACGGGTGTTCCGCCGGTACCGGAAGCCGGGCCCCGGGGTCATCTCGGCCGACTGCGGGCGGTCGCTCCCTGTTGACATTCGTCCTCCGAGGAAGAGCCTGGCGAGGCTGAAGACCTGGCGAGGCGCGAGGTGGCGCCGCAGTCCAGCGGCACACAGAGGCTACGCGGGCGTGCCGAGCGGGCGCATCACCCGTTTGTGTTCCAGTAGCCTCCCCCGGTGGCCCACGATGTGACCTTGATCCCCGGTGACGGCATCGGGCCGGAGATCGTGTCAGCGACGTGCCGGGTCCTGGAGGCGACCGGCGCGGTGTTCCGCTGGGACGTCCAGCAGATCGGGCAGCCCGCCCTCGACGAGGGCGCGGCCACCGCGCTGCCGGAGGCAGCGGTCGCCTCCGTCCGGCGCACCGGTGCGGCGCTCAAGGGGCCGGTCAGCACCAGTCGCACCGGCGGGTTCCCGTCACCCAACACCGGCCTGCGCCGGGCGCTCGATGTGTTCGCGCAGGTCCGTCCGACCCGCACGCTGGCGGGGGTCCCGAGCCTCTTCCCCCGGCTGGACGTCGTCGTCATCCGCGAGACCACCGAGGACCTGTACGCGGGGATCGAGTTCCGGGCCGGCAGCGCCGGAGCGGAGGCGGTCGCGGCGGCGGCGCGGGCGTACGGAGCGACGCTCGCGGCCGGCTCGGCCGTCTCCCTGAAGCCGGCGTCGGAGGCCGCTGTCCGCCGCACGCTGGAGTTCGCCGTGCGGTGGGCCCGGCAGCAGGGGCGCCACCGGGTGACCGTCGCCCACAAGGCCACCGTCATGCGGGCGACCGACGGCCTGTACCTCGACATCGGCCGGCAGCTGGCCGCCGAGAACCCCGACCTGGAGATCGACGACGTCCTGGTCGACAACCTGACGGCCCAGCTGGTCGGGCGTCCGGAGGAGCACGACGTCATCGTCACCACCAACCAGTACGGCGACATCCTGTCCGATCTGGTGGCCGGCATGTCCGGTGGCGTGGGGCTGGCCCCCGGCGCCAACTATGGGCCCGGGCTGGCGGTCTTCGAGGCGGCCCACGGCTCCGCTCCCCGTCACGCCGGCACCGACCGTGCCGACCCGCTCGGCCTGATCCGCTCCGGCGCGTTGCTGCTGCGCCACCTGGGCGAGCACGCCCGGGCGGATCGGCTGGACGACGTGGTGGCCGGCCTGCTCACGGAGGGCCGCGTGCGCACGTACGACCTGCTCCCCCGGGAGGATGCCGCCCGGGCCTCCGGCACGCGCGCCGTGGCCGACGAGCTGGTCGCCCGGCTCGGTTCCGAGGAGGGCTCGTGAGCAGCCGGCCGCTGAGCATCCTCCTCCTCACCACCCGCGACATCGGGGGGCGGGCAACCGGACGGATCATCGTGCTGCGCACGCACGCCGCCGCCCTCACGGCCCTCGGCCACCGGGTCACCGTCGGCGTCATCGCCCCCCGCCCGCCCGGGGGTGACGGGGCCCCACCCGGGGCCGACGGGGCGCTGCGCACGGAGCACATCCGCTCGCCCCGTCTGCCGTCCGTGGCCCTCTCGGCGCTCCGGGCGCTCACCGTCGGCCCCCGGTCGCTCAACGAGTGCCTGTTCGTCGACCGCTCGGTGCGCCGGCAGGTCGCCCGACTGGTCGACGACGTCGCCCCGGACGCGGTGGTGCTCGACTCCCTGCGCCTGCTCTCGGCGACGACCGGGGGCGACGTCCCCGTCGTCGTGGACCTCGACGACCTGCTCAGCGTCCGCTACCGGCGCCTGCGGACCACGGCGCGAGCGGACCCGGCCGCCGTGCTCGGGTTCGCCGCCGAACGCATCCCCCGGCCCCTGCGCGCGGTGGCCGGCCGAGCCGCGGTCCTGCTGCTCGGCTGGGAGTCCCGCCGGGTCGCGGTGCGCGAACTGACCGCCTGCGCCACGGCGTCGGCGGTCAGCCTCGTCTCGCGGTCGGAGGCCGAGCTGCTCGCGCAGCGTGCCGGCCGGGACGTCGCCTGGCTCCCTCCGGCGGTGCCCGTCCCGGAGCGGCCGGTGGACCAGCAGGACGGGCTCGCGTTCCTCGGCGGCCTGGACTACCTCCCGAACGTCCAGGCCCTGCGGTTCTACCGGGACGAGGTGCTCCCCCACCTCGAGGCGACCGATCCGCGCTTCGTGCTGCACGTGATCGGTCACTGCCCCGACGTCGTCCGGGCGGAGCTCGACGTCCCGGGCATCGTCCTGCACGGCTTCGTCCCCGATCTGCACGCGGCCTTGAGCCGGCGGGTCCTCGTCGCGCCGCTGGTCGCGGGGGGTGGCGTGAAGCTGAAGGTGCTCGACGCCATGGCCCACGGCCTGCCCGTCGTCGGCACCGCCGGCGCCTTCGAGGGACTGGGCCTGCCCGACGGTGTCGCGGTGCAGGCCGGCACCGCGGTCGAGCTCGCCGATCTCATCCGGCGGACGGCCACCGATCCGGCGCGGTGCCGGGCGCTCGGGCTGCGCGCTCGCGAGGTGGTCCGCGAGCGCTTCAGCGCCGCTGCCGCGGAGCAGCGGTGGGCCGCACTCCTCGCCGAGCAACGGCCCGGGGACGCCGTGTCGCGATGAGCCGCGCCGGCGCGGCTCGACGACCTCCGGACTAGGAGCCCGTCGCGGAACCGTCCGGGACCGACCACCCCGCCCAGGCCGACTCGACCATGTCGGCCACGTCGTACCTCGCACGCCAGCCCAGGGCGGAGTGGATCACGTCCGCGGAGGCGACGACCCGCGCCGGGTCGCCGGGGCGGCGGGGCTCGACCTGAGGGGTCGACCACTCGCTGTCGGCCGTGCCGGTGACCCGCCGGACGAGGTCGACCATCTGGCGGACGGAGACGCCCTCACCGCGCCCGATGTTGGCCGTGAGGGCCTCCACCGACCCCTCGCCGAGGGCGGTGGCCGCCGCCACGTGGGCCGAGGCGACGTCACCCACGTGGATGAAGTCGCGGATGCAGGTCCCGTCCGGGGTGTCGTAGTCGTCGCCGAAGATCCGCGGCGACAGCTGCTCGTGCAGCCGCTCGAAGACCATCGGGACGAGATTGGTGATCCCGCGGTCGGCCAGGGCCGGGTCCGATGCGCCGGCGACGTTGAAGTACCGCAGATTGGCGTAGCGGAGCCCCGTGGCGGCCGCCACCTCGCGGACCATCCACTCCCCGACCAGCTTCGTCGTCCCGTAGGGGTTGACCGGCCGGCAGTCGATGCCCTCGTGGACCGCATCGACGTCCGGCGACCCGTAGACCGCGGCACTGGAGCTGAAGATGAAGGACCCCACGCCCGCGGCGGTGGCCTCCTCCAGCAGCGTCCGGAGACCCTCGACGTTCTCGCGGTAGTAGAACAACGGGCGGCGGACCGACTCCTCGACCTGCTTCTTGGCGGCGACGTGCACGATGCCGCGGACCTGGTGGTCGCGGAGCACCCGGCCGACCACCGTCGGGTCCAGCACGCTCCCCGCCACGAACGGCACATCGGGGATCCGCGCCAGGTCACCCGAGGAGAGGTCGTCGAGGACGACGACGGGCTGCCCCGCGGCCCGCATCGCGGACACCACGTGCGATCCGATGTAGCCCGCTCCTCCGGTCACCAACCACGTCACGGATGGAGACTAGGTGCCGCCGGCCGACCACACCCCCGCTCGGGCCGGTCTCGCACTCCAGGCTCCCCCTCCGGGGTGAAGCGGCGCCCCGAGACACACGACCACCACGACAGGGCCTCGTCCTTTCACGCTCGGTGACCACCGGGCGCGGGAGCCGCGGGTCCGTCGCGGGGGCACTTGCGCCTGACGCCGACCGTCGCGAGGGTTCCGCTCGGAGGCGCCGGAGTACCGGGATCTCGCACCGCTCGACGAGACGCAGGGGGAGCTCGGGAGCAATGGACAGCGCAGCACGGTGGTCACGGCGCCCGCCGGGCGGCACGGCGCGGACGGACGAGCCGCCCGCCGTGGACTCGGCCGGGGACGACGGCGCCGGGAGGCTGCCGGACGCCACCCGGCACCGTGCTCAGTGCGCACGCGCCCCGTGCACCCGAGGACATGTTCCATGAAGTCGCGGCAGCACCCCGACGTCCGCACGCCCGGCGCCGCACCCGTCGCGCCCGAGCCGCCGCCACCACCATCACCCCCGCCGCCATCACCCCCGCCGCCGACGCCGACGCGATGGACGCCTGTGGCGGCGCTGGGGGTCCGCCCCTTCCTCGTCACGATCGACGCGGTGGCCGTCGTCCTCGGTGTGTCCGTCATGGAGGTCACCAGCAGAGGGCTCTCCACCGACGCCCCGCTCCGCAAGACCCTGGCGTTCGGCGCGATCCTCCTGGCCGTCTTCTGGGCCGGCGGGCTGCACCGCTCCCGACTCTCGCTCTCCGTCCTCGACGACCTGCCCAGCATGCTGGGCCGGTGGCTGATCGCGGTCACGGCCGCGATCCTCGGGCAGATCGTGTGGTCCCGTGCCGTGTGGCAGGACTACCTCATCAACTGGCGGTTCCTCTGGGGAGCCCTGGCCATCGGGCTGTTCGTCATCGTCCTGCGAGCCGCCGGGTACGCCGCGGTGCGCAGCCTCCGGACGCGAGGCGTCGTGACGTGCCGGACGCTCGTGATCGGTGGCGGCAGCGTCGCCATCCAGGTGGCCGAGATCCTGACCGCGCACCCGGAGTACGGGCTGCACCCGGTCGGGTTCCTGGACGCCGACCCGCCCCGGCGCGACCGACCGCTCCCGCTGCCGCTGCTCGGCGGGCCGGAGACGCTCCCGCTCGTGCTGCGGTCGTGGCAGGTGCACCACGTGATCGTCGCCTTCTCCTCGATGAAGGAGTCGGAGATGGTCGACATGATCCGGACCTGCGACCGGATCGGCTGCGAGGTGTGCGTCGTCCCACGGTTGTTCGAGCTGCACCACGTCGACGGCGACATGGAGACGGCGTGGGGCCTGCCCCTGGTGCGTCTCCGTCGTTCGACCTACCGCAGTCCGACCTGGCGGCTCAAGCGCCTGGTCGACGTACTCGTCTCCGGGACGCACGTCGTGGACCGGTTCCGCGACCTGCGCCCCTCGTACGGGGCGCGCCACCGGGTGCCGTCGGGGCTGACCGGGTGGGCGCAGCTGCACGGGCGCGGGGACACCTCGCCGGCCGACAGGGCCCGATTCGACAACCACATCGAGAACTGGTCGCTCTGGCTCGACATGCGGATCATGCTGCGGACCATTGGCTCGGCGATGCGGGGCGCCGGCCGCTGACGCCTCACGGGAGAGCCGCCGAGCGGGCGGGGGTGGCGTGGTCGCAGGGGCGCAGGTTTTGTGGCACCCGTCACGGGTAGCGGATCGGCTGCCGTGGCAACGGAGCCGCGGCCCGATCCTAGGGATGGCCCATGTTCGCTCTGGTCGTCGTGCTCGCCTGGCTCCTCGTCGGTGCGACAGCAGCGCTGGCCGTGGGGCGCGGCATCTCGCTCGCCACGGGGCCCGGACCCCTGTCGCGGAGGGGCGACTCTCCCCAGACCGACAGGGACCGGCGCCGACCGGTCGGCGTCGCCTGACCCGACCGGGCGCCGGTCGCCGCGTCCCAGAGCAGACCTCCCGCATCCGGTGCGGCGAGCCGGCTATCCCTGCGACAACTGTGATCGGCGGAGCTCCCGACCGCCCACGAGCTCCGTCCGTCGAGCATGCTGTGCAGCGGGCGCGGTACGCCCGGCTCACCGCCGGGCGGCCGCCCCCACACGGCTGACGGAGGTGGGCACGTCATGTGGAGCGTCATGCAGGGCGGGAACCGCGCGCGACAGACGGTGTCCCCCGGCACGAATGCGGGCCGGGGGCATGTGCACTGGTTCCGCCGCTTGGGCGACGACCCGTTCAGCAGTGCAGTCCTGTATCGCTGCCGCTGCGGTCAGGTATCCCCCGGAGCCTGACCACCAGAGAGCCCGGACCATTCCGTCACAATCTGCCTGCGCGGCGTCACGGAGAATCACGATCAGGCCCGTAGGAAGAGGGCATGACGTTGCTGATCGCCGCTGCAAGCGCGTGGGCCCTGCTCTCTCCGCCCATGGCGGTTCTCCTCGGCCGCGGAATCCGGCTGGCCGACGCCATCGGCGAGGATGCCTTCAGCACCGAGTCGGTCGAGCGCTACCTGCACAAGCGGGCCTCCGCCGAGCTGTCCTGACCTATCGCCGGATCGGCGGGTGACGGCACTTGTCGGCGCCGATACCGGCCAGGGTCTCGCCCGACGGCGTGGGGCACCCAGCACGTGGGCGGGGCGATCCTGGCCACGCGCATCCTGATGAGCCAGGGTGACCAGTCAGCAGCCGCCCGCGGACCGGCCCGCGAGACAGGCTCGAGCTAGGCCCCGCCGAGCAGCCTCGGAAGGACGTCCCGCCAGTCCGGCGGGGTGAAGCCCGTGGCTGTGATCCGGCTCAGGTCGAGCACGCTGTTGAGCGGGCGGGCCGCGGCACCGGGCTTGTCGGCGAAGTAGTCAGCGGTGCTGACCGGCGTCACGTCGTCGGCAGACCGTCCGCGCGCCTCGAACACCGCGGCGGCGACGTCCGCCCAGGACGCCGGCTCGCCGCCGTTGGTCAGGTTGTAGGTGCCGAACGGCGCCCGCGTCCGGATCAGGTGCCCGATGCCTGCGGCGAGGTCGTCGGCGGAGGTGAGCCGGCCGATCTGGTCGTCGACCACCGACGGCGAGACGCCGCGGTCGGCCAGGCCGGCCATGGTGGCGACGAAGTTGCCGCCCTCCCCCACGAGCCAGGTGGTGCGGATCAGGTAGTGCTTGGTGACGTAACCGGCCTGCACATCGCCGTCGGCCTTGCTGTGCCCGTAGACGCTCAACGGGTTGGCCGGCCAGTCCTCGGGGTGCGGCCCGTCGTGGCGGCCGTCGAACACGTACTCGCTGGAGACGTGCACCAGGGTGGCGCCGCAGGTGCGCACGGCGCGGGCCAGGTAGCCGATGGCCTCGACGTTGATCGCGCGGACGGCCGGCAGGTTGGCCGGGTCCTCGGCGGCGTCCACCGCCGTCCACGCGGCGGCGTTGAGGACGACGTCGACGTCGGCCCAGTTGAAGTCGCGCACGGCCGCGCGGTCGGTGAGGTCGAGCTCCGTCCGGTCGAGGGCGACCGCGTCGGGGAACTGGCGTTGCAGCGCCCGGCCGAGCTGTCCGCCGGCGCCGACGATGAGGGTGGTCACTGGCCGCGCGCCGCGTACTGCGCCTCGACCGGCGCTTTGAGCGGGCGCCACCAGGCCGCGTTCTCGCGGTACCAGTCGACCGTGGCCGCCAGCCCGTCGCGGAAGTCGGTGTAGCGCGGTGCCCAGCCGAGCTCGTCGCGCAGCTTGGAGGCGTCGATCGCGTAGCGCAGGTCGTGGCCGGCCCGGTCGGGAACGGAGTCGAACGCGTCGACCGGCTGGCCGGTGAGTTCGAGGACGAGGGCGAGCACTTCGCGGTTGTTCTTCTCGCCGTCGGCGCCGATCAGGTAGGTCTCCCCCGACCGTCCCTTGTCGAGGATGAGGTGCACGGCGGCGTTGTGGTCGTCGACGTGGATCCAGTCGCGGACGTTCTGGCCGGCGCCGTACAGCTTGGGGCGCAGGCCGGAGAGCACGTTGGTGATCTGCCGCGGGATGAACTTCTCGACGTGCTGGTAGGGCCCGTAGTTGTTGGAGCAGTTGGAGAGGGTGGCGTGGATGCCGAACGAGCGCACCCACGCGCGCACCAGCAGGTCCGAGCCGGCCTTGGTCGCGGAGTACGGGCTGGACGGGTTGTACGGCGTCGCGGGCGTGAACTTGGCCGGGTCGTCGAGCTCGAGGTCGCCGTACACCTCGTCGGTGGAGATGTGGTGCAGCCGGGCGCCGTGCTTGCGCACCGCCTCGAGGACGGTGAACGTGCCGATCAGGTTGGTCGTGAGGAACGGGGAGGGGTCACGCAGCGAGTTGTCGTTGTGCGACTCGGCGGCGAAGTGGACGACGACGTCGTGCCGGGCGACCAGCCGGTCGACCAGGTCGGCGTCGGCGACGGAACCGTGCACGAACTCGATGTCGCCGCGCACCGGGGCGAGCGAGGCCTCGTTGCCGGCGTAGGTGAGCGCGTCGAGCACGGTGACCGAGTGCTCGGGGTGCTCGCGCAGCGTCTGGTGCACGAAGTTGGCGCCGATGAAGCCGGCACCGCCGGTGACGAGCATGCGCATTGCTTGTTCCCTCACTGTCGTGCGTCGGTCCGGTCGGGCACGTCCCTGACCCGCACTGCAGGCCACGACGCTAGTCGGGGTACGGCCCGTCGTCATGCCTCCTGACCCGCAGGGGTCAGCCGGACACCGGGCGATGCACCGCGTCGGCGACGGGGGCGTCGAGGGTCTGGGCGTCCGCGGTGCGGCGCAGCGCCCATTCGGCCGGGAGCACCATGCGGGGCGCGACACCGATGAGCACGGCGACGAGGAAGGCGACACCGGCCAGCGCCTCCCCGGACTCCTCCAGGTAGGTGGCTGCGGTGGCGACGGTGGCGGTGAAGCTGCTCGCGGCGAGGCTGGAGAGGCCTGACAGTCCGACCGAGGCGACGGCGTAGAGGCCGAGCACGCCGAGGACGCGACGCCGGTCACGGCGCTCGGTGCGGCTGAGGAACCAGAGTGCGCCGATGACGGCGGCGGCCACGGCGACGCTGACCGCCAGGGCGCCGGCGTCCCCGAAGGCCTCGGTGAGCACCTCCATGCCGTTGACGTGGACGGTGCTGCCTGCCTTCACCGTGGCGATCAGCCCGGCGACGAGCCCGACGCCGAGCCACCAGGCGCGGCGGCCGGGCAGCCGGGAGGCGCCGGCCACGGCGGCGACGGCCGCAACGGCGAAGAGGACGGCGACGAAGGTGCGGGGCACGGAGTAGGGCGCGTCCATGGAGAGCGCCCGGGCGACAGGCCCGGACTCCCCGCGGAGGCGGACGACGAAGCCGACGGTCTCGAGGGACACCGCCAGCGCAGCCAGCGCGATGCCCACCGGCGGGAGGGGCACGGCGCGACGACGGGTGCGGGCCCCGGCCCGCTGCGGCTGAGCCGTGTGACCCGGGAGGTCAGCGGTGGTGAGCGCCCTCGTGGCACCCGGCCGCCCCTGGTCGGCCAGCCGGATCCCGCGGCCGACGACGACACCGGCCACGACGGCGACAGCCGACCACGCGACGACCACTCCGAGAATCCAGACCCACCACACGTGGTCACTATCGGCAGATTGCGGGAGAAACGTGAACGGCTCGTCACGACGCGGCGGATTCCCGTGGCGACGGAGCCGCCAGGGGCCGGTGGGGCGCCTGCGAGCTCAGCCGGCGCGGCGGCCCAGCGCCCGGTAGGTCCACCCGGCCGCGGTCCACGCCTCGCGGTCCAAGGCGTTGCGCCCGTCGAGAACCCGCTTCCGGGCGACCACCTCGCCGAAGGCGGCCGGGTCCAGCTCGCGGTACTGCCGCCACTCCGTGAGGAGCAGGACGGCGTCGGCGTGCTCAGCCGCTTCCTCGGCGGTCGCCGCGTAGTCGAGCTGCGGCCACTCGCGGCGACTGTTGTCGACCGCCGCCGGGTCGGTCACCCGCACGACCGCACCTTGCAGCTGGAGCTGCGCGGCAACGTTCAGCGCCGGGGAGTCGCGGATGTCGTCGCTGTCGGGCTTGAAGGCGGCGCCCAGCACCGCCACCCGCTTGCCGAGCAGCGAGCCGTCGCAGACCTCGCGGGCCAGCTCCACCATGCGGATCCTGCGCCGCATGTTGATGTTGTCCACCTCGCGCAGGAAGGTGAGCGCCTGGTCGGCGCCCAGCTCACCGGCGCGGGCCATGAAGGCGCGGATGTCCTTGGGCAGGCAGCCACCGCCGAAACCGAGGCCGGCGTTCAGGAACTTGCGGCCGATCCGGTCGTCGTAGCCGATGGCGTCGGCCAGCTGCTTGACGTCCGCGCCGGTCGCTTCGCACAGCTCGGCCATCGCGTTGATGAACGAGATCTTGGTGGCGAGGAAGGAGTTGGCCGCCGTCTTCACCATTTCCGCCGTCGCGTAGTCGGTGACCACCTTCGGCGTGCCGCGAGCGACGATGCTGGCGTAGACCTCGTCGAGGATGCGGACGATCCGATCACCGCCGTCGGGTACTCCGTAGACGAGCCGATCCGGGTAGAGGGTGTCGCGCACGGCAAACCCCTCGCGCAAGAACTCCGGATTCCAGGCAACCGACGTCCCGGGCGCCTTCTCCCCGAACATGGCCGCCACGCCGGCCGCCGTTCCGACCGGCACCGTGGACTTGCCGACAACGACGTCGCCGGGTTCGAGAACGCCCAACAGCGACTCGGTCGCGGCGTGGACGAAGCGGAGGTCGGCGGCGTACTCGCCGTGCTTCTGAGGTGTTCCGACGCAGACGAAGTGGACGCGCGCGCCCGCGGCGTCGGCGATCTCGGTGCTGAAGTTCAACCGACCGGTACCGAGAGACGATCGAAGGAGCTCCTCGAACCCGGGCTCGTAGAACGGCGCCTTCGCCTGGGACAGCGACCGGACCTTGCGCTCGTCAACATCGATCCCTACGACCTCATGGCCGAGCTCGACGAGCGAAGCTGCATGCACCGCGCCCAGGTAGCCGCACCCGACCACCGAGATTCGCACGTCCACCTCCCACGCAGGGTCATTGGACTCCCTAGCGTTCAGAAAGTGGATCACGGGCCTGATGGCTGCGCCTGTCGGACCGAGCACGGGAACGCCCCCCACGGGTTCCGCGGCCGAGCCCCCGGTGGTCGAGCCCCCCTCCACCGAGTGAGCACCCAGGCTTCCAGAGCCCCGCCGCCGTACCCTCGAAACGGTTGTCCGCAGACGGGGGTCGCAGTGAGCGCCGACGAACACGACGCGTCCAGATCGGATGACGGCGAGGTCACCGACGCGTCCGACTCCGCGGCGTTCGACGAGGCCGCCAGCCGCGAGGGAGACGGGGAGTCGTCCGACGCCCACGCCGTCACCCGGTCACGCCGCCACCCCATGCTCCGGCGGGCCCTCATCGGTTTCGGCGTGCTCGTGCTGGTGCTCGGACTCATCGTCGGCGGGGGCGCCTGGTACCTGACCGACCGGTACGCGGGCAACATCGACCGCGTCGCCGACGTCTTCCGGGGTCTGGACGAGCAGACGCGGCCGGCCCCCGCCGCCCCGGCCGAAAAGACGTCCGAGGAGCCGGTCACCTTCCTGCTGGTCGGCTCCGACACGAGGATCGCCGCGGAGGAGGGCGAGGATCCCGGCGGACGGTCGGACGCGATCATGATCGCGCGCTTCTCCGGTGACCGGCGGCACGCCCAGCTGGTGTCCATCCCCCGAGACTCGTGGGTGGACATCCCCGGTCGCGGCATGAACAAGATCAACGCCGCGTACGCGTTCGGCGGCCCCTCACTGCTCATCCAGACCGTCGAGCAGCTGACCGATGTGCGCATCGACCACTACATGGCCATCGACTTCGACGGCCTCATCCAGGTCACCGACGATCTGGGCGGCGTCGACGTCGTCGTCGCGGAGACGACGAGCAACGGCCCGTACACCTTCGCCGCCGGCGTGAACCGGCTGGACGGCGATCAGGCCCGCTGGTACCTCGGGCAGCGGTACGGGCTCCCCGGCGGCGACTTCGACCGGGTGAGGCGCCAGCAGCAGTACCTGCAGGCGATGTTCGGCAAGCTGTTCAGCTCGAACACGTTCACCGACCCGGGCCGGCTCGACGGCGCGATGCGCGCGGTCACCAGCGCCGTGAGCGTCGACGACACCCTGTCGAACACCGACCT
>JBBSKB010000062.1:0-19711 GCA_038256725.1 Mycobacteriales bacterium
AGAACTGCTCGTCCCCCTCGACGAGCTTGTAGTACGTGCGGTTGTCGATGCCGCGGAACGACAGCGTCGGGCCCATGTGGTTGCCCTCGGCCGTGTGGTTGTAGACGACGTCGAGGATGACCTCGATGCCCGCGTCGTGCAGCGCGCGCACCATCGCCTTGAACTCCTGGACCTGCTGCCCGGAGGTGGTGTCGCTGGCGTACTCGTTGTGCGGGGCGAAGAAGCCGATCGTGTTGTAGCCCCAGTAGTTGCGCAGGCCCTTCTGCTGCAGGGTGTCGTCCTGCACGAACTGGTGCACCGGCAGCAGTTCGATGGCCGTGATCCCCAGATCGGTGAGGTGCTCGATCGTCGCCGGGTGCGCGACGCCGGCGTAGGTGCCGCGCAGCTCCTCGGGGATCCGCGGGTTGGTCATCGTCAGGCCCTTGACGTGGGCCTCGTAGATGACCGTCTTGTTGTAGGGCGTCCTCGGCGGGCGGTCCACGCCCCAGTCGAAGAAGGGGCTGACGACGACGGACTTCGGCATGGCCGCCGCCGAGTCGTCGTCGTTGCGCTCCTTGGTCTCGAAGTCGTAGCCGAACACCGACTGGTCCCAGTCGATCTGGCCGTCGATCGCCTTCGCGTAGGGGTCCAGCAGCAACTTGTTCGGGTTGCAGCGCAGCCCCTGGGCGGGGTCGTGCGGGCCGTGCACCCGGAAGCCGTACTTCTGGCCGGCGTGGATGCCGGGCAGGAAGGCGTGCCAGACGTAGCCGTCCATCTCCGGGAGGCGGACGCGCTCCTCGTTGCCCTCGTCGTCGAAGAGGCAGAGCTCGACCTTGTCGGCCACCTCGCTGAAGATCGCGAAGTTGGTGCCGGTGCCGTCGTAGGTGGCCCCGAGGGGGTAGGCACTGCCGGGCCATACCTGGGTCATGGACTGGTTCCTCCTGCTGATTGCCCCGCGCAGGGGGCGGGGCCTCGCTCCGGGACGGTGCTGGAGGAGGCCGGGACGGGGCGACCGTACGGCGGTGCCCCGCTCCGGCCGCTCGCACACCTCGGATCGATGTGACGTCGTCGGGCGCCCGGGGACGCGCGACGGCGCCCTCGCGGCGAGCCCGCGAGGACGCCGTGCGCGGAGCGCCGGGCCGACCTCGCCCGGAAGGTCCGGGTGGCGCTGGCCCGAGCGGGATGCTCCTGCGAGGCGGGACGCTAGGACGCAGCCGAGGGCCTCCGCAAGTACCTCCCACGGGACCGTTGCGTCCGGTTCTGCGGGGGGCCGGGAGCCGTGAGCAGGGCGTCGCCGGTTCGCGACCGCGCGTTCTGTCGTACTCCCGACGTACCGTCGTCCCCGTGCGCACGACCACCGACATCAGGCCCACCCAGGGCCGCTTCCGCGTCGTCAGCGAGTACGAGCCCGCGGGCGACCAGCCGGCCGCGATCACGGCGCTCGCCGAGCGGGTGAACGCCGGCGCCCAGGACACGGTGCTGCTCGGCGCCACCGGTACCGGCAAGTCGGCGACGACGGCCTGGCTCATCGAGCAGGTGCAGCGCCCGACGCTGGTCATGGCCCCGAACAAGACGCTCGCCGCGCAGCTGGCCAACGAGTTCAAGGAGCTGCTGCCCGACGCCGCCGTCGAGTACTTCGTCTCCTACTACGACTACTACCAGCCCGAGGCGTACGTCCCGCAGACCGATACCTACATCGAGAAGGACTCCTCGGTCAACGAGGAGGTCGAGCGGCTGCGGCACTCGGCGACCAACAGCCTGCTCACCCGTCGCGACGTCATCGTCGTCTCGACCGTGTCCTGCATCTACGGCCTGGGCACCCCGCAGGAGTACGTGGAGCGGGCGCTCAAGATCCGGAAGGGCGAGGAGCGGGACCGCGACGACCTGCTCCGCACCCTGGTCACCGAGCAGTACACCCGCAACGACCTCTCCTTCACCCGCGGCACCTTCCGGGTACGGGGCGACACGATCGAGGTCTTCCCGGTGTACGAGGAGCTCGCCGTCCGCATCGAGATGTTCGGCGACGAGGTCGAGCGGCTGTACTACCTGCACCCGCTGACCGGCGAGGTCGTCCGCGAGGTCGAGGAGCTGTTCGTCTTCCCGGCCAGCCACTACGTCGCCGGGCCCGACCGCATGGAGCGGGCGATCCGCAGCATCGAGGCCGAGCTCGAGGGCCGGCTCGCGGAACTCGACCGGCAGGGCAAGCTGCTGGAGTCGCAGCGGCTGCGCATGCGCACGACCTACGACATCGAGATGATGCGGCAGGTCGGCTTCTGCTCCGGCATCGAGAACTACTCGCGGCACATCGACGGCCGCCCGCCCGGCACCGCCGGCGCGTGTCTCATCGACTACTTCCCGGACGACTTCCTGCTGGTGATCGACGAGTCGCACGTGACCGTGCCGCAGATCGGCGGCATGTACGAGGGCGACATGAGCCGCAAGCGCACGCTGGTCGAGCACGGCTTCCGGTTGCCCTCGGCGATGGACAACCGCCCGCTCAAGTGGGAGGAGTTCACCGACCGGATCACGCAGACCGTCTACCTCTCGGCCACCCCCGGCGACTACGAGCTCGGCAAGGTGCAGGGCGACGTCGTCGAGCAGGTCATCCGGCCGACCGGTCTGATCGACCCGGAGGTCGTGGTCAAGCCGACCAAGGGTCAGATCGACGACCTGGTGCACGAGATCCGGCTCCG
Source organism: Mycobacteriales bacterium (assembly GCA_038256725.1). GTDB lineage: Bacteria > Actinomycetota > Actinomycetes > Mycobacteriales > Geodermatophilaceae > Blastococcus. Next base: position 2,673 of record JBBSKB010000062.1, read on the forward strand.
CACGGAGAAGGACGAGCGGATCCTGGTCACCACGCTGACCAAGAAGATGTCCGAGGACCTCACCGACTACCTGCTCGAGCTGGGCATCAAGGTGCGCTACCTGCACTCCGAGGTGGACACGCTGCGCCGGGTGGAGCTGCTGCGCGAGCTGCGCCAGGGCGAGTACGACGTGCTGGTCGGGATCAACCTGCTGCGCGAGGGGCTCGACCTCCCGGAGGTCTCCCTGGTAGCGATCCTCGACGCCGACAAGGAGGGCTTCCTCCGGTCGGGCAAGTCGCTGATCCAGACCATCGGCCGCGCGGCGCGCAACGTCTCCGGCCAGGTGCACATGTACGCCGACAGGATCACGCCGTCGATGGCGCAGGCCATCGACGAGACGAGCCGGCGGCGCGAGAAGCAGATCGCCTACAACACCGCGCACGGGGTGGATCCGCAGCCGCTGCGGAAGAAGATCGTCGACATCCTGGACGGCATCTACAAGGCCGCCGAGGACGCCGACGCCGCGACCGAGCTGCTCGGCGGCTCGGGGCGGCAGCAGTCCCGCGGGAAGTCGCCGGTCCCCGGGCTCTCGTCCAAGGGCAAGGCGAAAGCCGGGTCGATCGACGTGCAGGGGCTGCCCCGGGCGGAGCTGGCGGACATGATCCAGACGATGAACGAGCAGATGCTCTCCGCCGCGCGGGAGCTGCAGTTCGAGGTCGCGGCGCGGCTGCGCGACGAGCTGACCGAGCTCAAGAAGGAACTCCGCCAGTTCGACGCCGCGCACGCCTGACCCCGGAGCCGCTCGCATGACCCGAACGTCGGCGATCACCGCTGTCCACGCCACCACGGCCCCGATCGAGCTGGGCGGGCGCACCTGGCAGCGGACGGCGGGCACCGTGCACGGCGTCGTGGACCCGGGGGAGCGGGTGGCCGGTCTCGACGACCTGCCCACCGACGAGCAGGGCCGCCACACCTACAGCGCCGAGTTCGAGGTCATCGCCCCCGCCGGGGGCGGCGACCTCGTCCTCGTCGACGCGGAGAACCGGGGCCGCCCAGCGGTGCTGGTCGGCGTCGAGCAGTTCGCCCTCGGCTCGGCCGACACCTCCCCGACGACGGCGGTCTACCCGCCCGGCCGGGGCACCGGCTTCCTCGCCGAGCACGGGCTCGGCTACGCCCGCGTGCAGTGGGAGACCGGGATCGCCGCGGGCGTCCCCGCCACCGCGCAGGGCATCGGCCAGGTCGTCGTCCGCGACTTCGGCCGGCTACTGACCGGCCGGGGCGGGGACGCCCCCGACGGGCCGGTGCTGCCCCGGTTCCGCTCGTCGCTCCTGGCCGGCATCAGCCAGAGCGCCTGGTTCGTCACCACGCTGGTGGCCGAGGGGTTCAACGTCGACCCGCTGACCGGCGGCCGGGTCTTCGACGCGGCGCTGGCGGTCTCCGGGATGGGCAACTGGCTGGCGATCAACCAGCTCGCGGGGGACGAGGAGCAGCGCCCCTACCTGCTGGAGAACGGGGTGCCGCTCGGCTACGAGCAGGTGCTGGCCCGCCCGGACAGCGATCCGCTGTACGTCGACGTCGCCACCTACACCGACTACTACCGGCTCCGGGCCAGCGTCACCGCGCTGGCGCACGGCGGCCGCGACGTGCCCCGGTACGACTGGCCGGCACCGCATGCGGGCCGCGGCTTCCCGGACGCGATCGTCTTCGGGATCCTGGGGTGCAACGGCGGCGTCGAGGTGCCGCGCAACCCGATCACCTACGAGCCCTACCTGCGCAGCCTGCTGGCCGACGTGGCCGACGTCCTCCGCGGCGGGACCGCGGGGCTGCCGCCGACCGCGTTGTTCGACCTGGTCGAGCCCCCCGAGGGGGCGACCGTCAACGGGCTGCCCGGGGTGGAGCTGTCCGTGCCCGCGGCGGACGAGGACACCGGGCAACCGCTCGGGGGCGTCCGGTTCCCCGATGCGGTCGTCCCGCTGGGCCGGCCCCTGCCCGTGGCGCTGAGCCCGGTGGGCACGTCGTCGATCACCGACGTGTGCGGCAACTGGGGTGGCTGGCACCCGTTCTCGGCCGACGAGCTGCACGAGCGGTACGGCGACGTGGACGGCTACCTGACGCGGTACGCCGCGGCGATCGACGAGCAGATCGACGCCGGGTACCTGCGGGCCGCCGAGCGGGACCGGATGCTCCGGCACGCACGCGCGGCGTTCCTCGCCACCGGCGCCTGAGGCGGCGGCCGGCCACCGCCGGCCGGACACGATCCGGGACATCGGGAACACAGCCGGGCACCGGGCCGTTGGGGCGGAGAGATGCGCTCAGCGAGCGCGTCCGTGGAGGGGAGTATCCCCGCGCGGCGAGGTCGTCAATACGGGGTTCCATGACCCCCGGCCCGCCGGTCGCCACCTCTGGTGGCGGTGGGAGAGACCTCCGGTACTGACTCAACGCCAGTCATCGGAGGCTTTTCCTTGGACGTCCCCATCTGGGTGTGGGCCCTCACCGTCGGCCTGATCGTCGGCATGCTGCTGTTCGACCTCATCGGCCACGTGCGGACGCCGCACGCGCCCACGCTCCGTGAGTCCGCGATCTGGTCGGGCGTCTACGTCGGCATCGCCGTCGTCTTCGGGTTGCTGATCTTCTGGTTCTACGGAGCCCAGTTCGGCGGTGAGTACTTCGCCGGCTACATCACCGAGAAGAGCCTGTCGATCGACAACCTCTTCGTGTTCGTGCTGATCATGGCCAGCTTCGGCGTGCCACGGGAACTGCAGCAGAAGGTGCTGCTCTACGGCATCACCTTCGCGCTCGTCCTCCGCACCGTCTTCATCCTGGTGGGCGCCGCCGCCATCGAGAACTTCAGCTGGGTCTTCTACCTCTTCGGCGCGATCCTGATCTACACCGCCGTGGTGCAGGCGCGGTCCGGCAGCCACGACGGCCACGAGGACTTCCAGGAGAACGTGCTCCTGCGGGCGGCCAAGAAGGCCTTTCCGACCACCGACGAGTACCACTCCGACCAGCTGTCGGTCCGCCTCGACGGCAAGCGCTACATCACCCCGCTGGCCATCGCGTTGATCGCCATCGGCAGCGCCGACATCCTCTTCGCCGTCGACTCGATCCCGGCGATCTTCGGCCTCACGCAGGAGACCTACCTGGTCTTCGCCGCCAACGCGTTCTCACTGCTGGGCCTGCGCCAGCTGTTCTTCCTCATCGACGGCCTGCTCGACCGGCTCGTCTACCTCTCCTACGGCCTGGCCGTGATCCTCGGCTTCATCGGGGCGAAGCTGGTCATCCACGCGCTGCACACCAACGAGCTGCCGTTCCTCAACGGGGGCGAGCACATCACCGTGATCCCGGAGATCCCGACCTGGCTGTCGCTGGCGGTCATCCTCGTAACGCTCGTGGTGACCACGGTGGCCAGCCTGGCGAAGAACCGCCGCGACAAGGGCGAGCGGGCCACGCTCGCCGCGGCGGGGCACCCGGTCGCGGAGGAGCCGCGGCAAGGCGAGCGGACCGACATCCCCGTCGCCCCGGACCCTGCGGGCGGCCCCGACGACGGCACCCCGCGGCGCTCCGGGACGGCGGGCGAGCCGGCCGACGACGTGCTGGACAGCCGGTGACGCCTCCGGACGTCGTCGTCACGCCTGCCGGCCGACCGGCACCGTCGATGGCCGGGGTGCTGGACCTGATGGACGACCTCGCCGGCCTGGCGGGCGCGGCCGGAGGACTGAGCCGCCGCCTGGAGCAGCTGACCGGCCTCCGCGGCGGTGAGCTGCAGACGCTGCTCGCCGTGTCCGGCGGAGCCGACCGGACCGACGTCGTGGCCGAGCGGACCGGCCAGGTCGACGGGGCGGCCGCGGCCACGCTGCGGGCCCTGCAGCACCGGGGTCTCGTGACCGGCCCCGGCGGTGGGCCCACCGAGGCATGGCGGCTCACCGACAGCGGCCAGGTGGTGCACCAGCAGGCCGAGGGGCTGGGCATCCGCGTCCTCCACGGGATCGTCGGCGCCCTCGGCGAGGAGGCCGCCGACGAGTTCCGGAGCACGGTGCAGGCCCTCGTCCCGGCGCTGGCGCTCGACGGCCCGGGGGAGGCGGACCCGCTCTCCGGGATGCCCCGGGCTCTGGTCTGACGGGGTGCCGCGGGCCCGGACACCCGGTCCGCGGCACGTCCACCGGTGGTCGGCGGGGCCCTGCGGTGCCCCGTAGAGTCTGGCTCCGTGGAGCTCCCCGTCTGGTTCGAGATCGCGACGTTCGTGGGGCTCACCGTCCTGCTGCTCGCCGACCTCGCCATCGTCGCCCGCCGCCCGCACGAGCCCTCCATCAAGGAGGCCAGCCTCTGGGTGACGTTCTACGTCAGCCTGGCACTGCTCTTCGGGCTGCTGATGCTGGCGTTCACGAACACGACCTTCGCGACTGAGTTCTACGCCGGATGGCTGACCGAGTACTCGCTCTCGGTCGACAACCTCTTCGTCTTCGTGATCATCATGGCCCGCTTCCAGGTGCCGCGGAAGTTCCAGCAGGAAGCGCTGATGATCGGCATCATCATCGCGCTCGTCCTGCGGGGGATCTTCATCCTGCTCGGCGCCGTGGTCATCGAGCGGTTCGTGTGGGTCTTCTACATCTTCGGCGTCTTCCTGATCTACACGGCGATCAACCTGGTCCGGCACCGCGGCGAGGACGAGGACTACGAGGAGAACGCCTTCATCCGGCGGATGCGCAAGGTGCTGCCGATCACCAAGGACTACCACGGCGCCAAGATCCGGGTGAGCGAGAACGGCAAGAAGATGTGGACGCCGATGATCGTGGTCATCCTGGCGCTCGGGACGACCGACCTGATCTTCGCGCTCGACAGCATCCCGGCGATCTTCGGGCTGACCCGCGAGCCGTTCATCGTCTTCACGGCCAACGTCTTCGCCCTCATGGGCCTGCGTCAGCTGTACTTCCTGCTCGGTGGCCTGCTCAAGCGGCTCGTGTACCTGTCGCTCGGCCTCGCGGTCATCCTGGCCTTCATCGGCGTCAAGCTGATCCTGGAGGCGGTGCACGAGAACCAGCTGCCCTTCGCAAGCGAGCGCGAGCCGATCGACAGCATCCCCGAGATCCCGATCTGGTTGTCCCTGACGATCATCCTGGGCGTGCTGGTGATCGCCACCGTGGCGAGCCTGCTGAAGACCCGCGGCCAGATGGCCGCTGCCGGCCCTCCCGACGTGGACGCGGAGACCGCGGAGTCCGTGCCGACCGGAGGCCCCGAGGCGGCCGCGGCCGCGGAGAGCCGCATCGCCGAGGATTCGGACGAGGAGCGCGCCCCGCGCTGAGCCCGGCAGGAACAGACCCCGCCGGGCGCGGGTTGAGGGCTCTCCGTGAGGCAACAGACCGACGCCGGCCGCGTCGCCGGGCTCGTCGGACTCCTCTTCGGCCTCGCCGGGATGGGCAGCGCCGCCGTCGCGGTCACGCTGCCCGCGATCGCCGAGGACCTCGACCTGACGACCGGCGGGGTCTCCTGGGTCATCAGCCTCTACGCGCTGATGCTCGCGGTGGCGACCGCCGTCTACGGGCGCGCCGCCGACCTGGCGGGTATCCGGCTGCCCCTCCTGGTGGGCATCGGGCTGATGGCCGGGAGCGCTGTCCTCGGGTGCTTCGCACCCAGCATCGAGGTGCTGCTGGCCGCGCGGCTCCTGCAGGGCATGGGCGCGGCCGCGGTGCCCGTCCTCGGCATGGCCATCGTCAGCGCCCGCTACGACGGCGCCGTCCGGACCACCGCCCTCGGCCAGGTGGCCGGGACGGCGGCCGCGGTGAGCGCGCTGGGCCCGCTCGCCGGCGGCCTGGTGGCGGACCTGGCGGGCTGGCGGGCGGTCATCGCGCTCCCCGCTCTCGGCCTCCTGGTCATCCCCGCGCTCTGGCGGGCGCTGCCGACCCAGGGGACCGGCGCCCGGCTCGACGTCCTGGGCGCGGTGCTCGTGGCCGGCACGGCAGCGGGGCTGGTGCTGCTCGTGCAGTCGCCGGCGTCGGGCGTCGTGGTGGCGACGGCCGGCGCCCTGCTGCTGGGGCTCGGCGTCCCCGCGGTCGCGGCCCGGGTTCGGCGGCGGCCGGAGGGCTTCCTGCCGCGCACGGTGATCCGCGAACCCGTCGTCGTCCGCAGTGCCCTGGCGGCCTCGGCGGTGCCGGCGGCCTGGTTCGCCCTCCTCATCGCTGTGCCCGCGGTCCTGGCCGCGCGCGGGTGGACACCGTTGCAGGTGGGGCTGGCGCTCGTGCCCAGCGCGCTCACCGGCTTCCTCGCCCCGCGGCTGGCCGGGCCGCTGCTGGCCCGGTTGGGTCCTGCCCGTTCGCTGGTCACCTCCGACGCGACCGCGGCGGTCGCGCTGGCCGTCGCCGCCCTGGGCGCCGCGCTCGGCTCGGCGGCCGTCCTCGTCACGGCGGTGATCCTCGTGACGTTGGCCTTCGGGCTCGGCCAGCCGGCCCTCATGGCCGCCGTGGGAGACGCCGTCCCGGCCGACGTCCGCGGTGTGGCGCTCGGCATCGCCACGTTGGTCTTCCTCGTCGGAGGGGGAGTGGGCTCCGCGGTCGTCGGCGGGGTCGGGGAGGTGCTCGGCATCGACCGCAGCCTGCTGCTGCTCGCCCTGCTGCCGCTGCTCGGCAGCCTGGCGCTGGTGAGCACCCTCCGGGCCCGGCCGGTCCCGTCGTGAGGCCGGCGGGCCGGGCGGTGGAGGAACGGGCGCCCCCGGCCACCGACTAGCGTCGAGGCCCATGCGCCCCGACGACCTCGCGTTCCTCCGCACGCCGGGCGTCCCCACCGTCTCCCCGGACGGCCGGATGGCGGTCGTCGCCGTGGAGCGGCTCGACCTCGGGGCCGACGAGTACCGCGGTCAGCTCTGGGCCGTCCCCACCGACGCGTCCGCGCCGGCCCGGCCGATCAGCGCCGGACACCGGGACAGCGCGCCCACGTTCTCCCCGGACGGCCGGTGGATCGCCTACCTGGGCGCCGAGCGCGGCGGGCAGCCGCAGCTCTGGCTGCTGGCGACAGCGGGGGGTGAGCCCCGGCGGCTCACCGACCACCCGCTCGGCGCCGGCGCCCCGGTGTGGTCCCCGGACTCCCGGCGGCTGGCCTACGTCGCCCGCGTGCCCGAGCACGGGCGCTACGGCACGGTCGAAGGGGTCGACGCCGCGGCGGAGCCACCCCGGCTGATCACCACCCTGCAGTACCGGCAGGACGGCGTCGGGTTCGTGACCGACCGCCGCAGCCAGGTCTTCCTGCTCGACCTGCCGCCGCACGGGCGCGACGACGCGGCGCCCCTGGCCGAGCCGGTGCAGCTGACCTCCGGGGACGCCGACTGCGCCGACGTCGCCTGGCGGCCCGACGGCGCGGCGCTGGCGTTCGTCTCGTCCCGGCACCCCCGCGCCGACCGGGACCTCGTGCGCGACGTGCACGAGATCGGGGTCGACGGCACCGGCCTCCGCCGGGTCACCGCCGGCCGTGGGCGGTGCGCCGGCCCGGCCTACGCGGCGGACGGCACGCTCGTCGTCACCGCCGTCCCGGACCTCGGTGCCGACGGGCTGGACGACGTCGCCCGGTCTTCCGTGCCCTGCCGGATCGCCGACGACGGCGCGCTGCACCCGCTGCTCGATCCGGAGGAGCACCACCGGGGTGACGGCACCCCGACGACGGTGCTGGCCGACGGTGCCGTCCTCGTCGGTGTCGAGCGGCGCGGTTCGGTCGAGCTGCTGCGCGTGCCGCTGGACGGCGGACCGGTGGAGGCGCTGGTCGACGGGCCGTTCACCGTGCGGGGCATCGCCGCTGGGGGAGGGGTCGTCGTCGCCACCGTCGCGCACGACCGCTCGGCCGGCGAGCTGATCGCGCTGTCCGGGGGAGGGCGGCGGCTGCTGACCGCCTTCGGCCGGGAGCTGGGCGCCACCGGCCGGCTGCACCGGATGCGGGAGCGCACCGCCGCGGCCCCGGACGGCCATCCGGTGCACGGCTGGGTCACCACGCCGCCCGGCCCCGGGCCGCACCCGGTGCTGCTCGCGATCCACGGGGGCCCGTTCCGCCAGCACGGCTGCACGCTGCTGGACGAGACGCAGGTGCTCGTCTCCGCCGGCTACGCGGTGGTGCAGTGCAATCCGCGCGGCTCCTCGGGCTACGGAGCGGCGCACGGGCGGGCGATCCGGTGCGGCTGGGGTGGGCTCGACGCCGACGACGTCCTCGCGTTCCTCGACGCCGTGCTGCAGGACCCGGCGCTGGACGCCGATCGGGTCGGGGTCCTGGGCGGCTCCTACGGCGGCTACCTCACCGCGCTGCTGATCGGCCGGACCGACCGGTTCGCGGCGGCGGTGGTGGAGCGGCCGTCCACCGACCCGGCGGACGCGCTCGCCGCGGCCCCCGACATCACGACGCCGACCCTGGTCATCCACTCCGAGCAGGACTCGACCACGCCGCCGGAGCAGGGGCAGCGGCTCTACGCGGAGCTCAAGCGCCGCGGGGTTCCCTCGGAGCTGCTGATCTTCCCCGGGGAGGGGCACGAGCTGGCTCGCTCCGGCCGGCCGCGGCACCGCGTGGCGCGCTTCGAGCACGTCCTGCGCTGGTGGGCGCGCTGGCTGCCGAACCCGGCGAACCCCGGCCCGGCGACGGCAGCCCTCGTCGACGCGGACGACGAGAGCTGAATCAGCCGGCGTCGAGCTCGCGGACGACGCGCGCCGGGTTGCCGACGGCGACCACGTTCGCCGGGAGGTCCCTCGTGACGACGGCACCGGCGCCCACGACGCTGTTCGCGCCGATCGTGACGCCGGGCAGCACGATCGCGCCGCCGCCGATCCAGACGTTGTCGCCGATGGTGATGGGCTGCGCGGCCTCCCACTTCTGCCGCCGCGGCTCGGGCTCGACCGGGTGCGTGGGCGTCAGCAGTTGGACGTTCGGGCCGAACTGGACGTCGTCGCCGATGGTGATGCGAGCGACGTCGAGCGCGACCAGCCCGAAGTTGGCGAAGCAGCGGGCGCCGACGGTGATGTTCGAGCCGTAGTCGACGAACAGCGGCGGCCGGAGCTCGGTGCCCTCGCCCACGGAGCCCAGGAGCTGCTCGAGGAGCTGCCGGCGCACCGTCCCCTGGCGGACCGACGTCGCGTTGTAGGCGGCCGTCAGGTCCAGCGCGCGGGAGCTCAGCTCGGCCAGCTCCAGGTCGTCGGCGAGGTAGAGGTCGCCCGCCTCCATCCGCTCGCGCATCGAGCGGCTGTCCTCCGGATCCGGGCCGGTCGTCATGCGTCCACGCTAGGCGGGCGTGCGCGGTCGGGCCGCCGCCCCTCTACGGTGAGGCATGGCGCTCATCTATCCCGTCCTGGCGGATGCACCCGAACCCGATGAGGAGGCGCTGCCCGACTTCGCCGAGCTCGCCGCCGACCTCTCCGACCAGTGGCTGGTGGAGGTGACGGTCGGCGAGGACGGCGACGAGGGCTGCTTCGGCCCGCTCACGGCGCGGGCCGCCTGGGAGCTGGCCATCGGCGTCGACCAGCGCCGTCCCGGCTGGAACGTGTCGATCCTGCCGCTCTACCTGCCCGGCACCCCCGACGAGCTGGCCGCCGCCTACGACGACGACGACGAGGTCGCCGGGGTCTGACCGCGCCGCCGGGTGACCACGCCGGCCGACTGCGGAGTTGTGGTCGCCCGGCGCGGCGTGCCGGCGCGTGTCGCCGACCGCAACCCCGCACTCGGCGGAGAGGTCGACGTGCGGGCGCGCCCGCCGCGGGCGCCCCACGCCGGCAGCGAGGGGGGCTCTGCGCCCGGCGTCCGCTCGCCGCCGTGGCCGGGGGGAGACCCACGTCCCGTCCGGCAGCGTGCCGAACAGCCGCTGCTCGTCGTCGTCGAGACGCACCCCAGGCGCGCTATGGGACACGCGACGGGGCGTGACCGGCATCGTGACGGGTTTCCCGTCACGATGCGCTGCGTGGACGTAGACGACTTCCTACTGACTTGTGTGAGCACGGACGACGATGCGAGTGCGCGCTGGACACACGACCGGGTCCAAGCGCACATCGACAGCGTCCGTCGGCTCGTTCAGGAGTATCGCGAGCGCGAGACCGCCTACCGCGCCGCCGCCGAGGATCCGCGGTTCATGGCGGCGGAGCGGCTTGAAAGCCACGCCGCCTGGGCTGCCTTCGGCGAGGCGGTCAGGATCCTCGCCCTGCCGTACCGGGATCACCCCGACTACCAGCCAGAATGGAGCCCGGACTGGCGCTGGCGACCGACACCTCCTCGAAGCGAGACCGGGGGTGTCCTCTAGGCCGCCTTCGGGGTCACCAGCCGCGGGCGCGCCACTCCGGCAGGGACGGGCGTTCGGCGCCCAGCGTCGTGTCGCCGCCGTGCCCGGGGTAGACCCACGTCGCGTCGGGCAGCGCGCCGAACAGCCGCTCCTCGACGTCGTCGACCAGGCTGGTGAACCTGGCGGCGTCCTGCTGGGTGTTGCCCACGCCGCCGGGGAAGAGGCTGTCGCCGGTGAAGACGTGGGTCCCCGCGTCGCCGGGCCCGCGCCAGACCAGGGCGATGCTGCCGGGGGTGTGCCCGCGCAGGTGCACGACCTCCAGCGACTGCTCGCCGACGGCGACGGTGTCGCCGTGCTCGACCGGGCGCTGCACCGGCACGGGCAGGTCCGCGGCGTCGGCCGGGTGGGCGACCGTCACCGCGCCGGTCGCGGCGACGACCTCGGGCAGCGCGCGGTGGTGGTCCCAGTGCCCGTGCGTGGTGACGACGGTGCGCAGCGGGGCGTCGCCGACCAGCGCCAGCAGCGCCTCGGGCTCGGCCGCGGCGTCGATCAGCAGCGCCTCCCCGGTCGCGGTGCAGCGCAGCAGGTAGGCGTTGTTCGCCATCTCGCTGACCGCCAGCTTGCTGATCGTCAGCCCGGGCAGCTCCCGGACGTCCGGTGCTCTCCCGACCTCGACGTCCCCGGTGTACGAGCTCATCTCCGGCCTCCGTTCGAAAACTGTCGGCGTGCGCCGTTACGGTCCAGGCATGGACGCTAGCGGAGGTCTCGGCCTGCCCCCGATCGAGTTGCGGGCCGGGAACGGGAGCACGGGCCGGCCGGTTCCCTGGGCGGCGGATCCCGAGGGCACGCCCAGCGATCCGTCCCTGGTCGGCCTGACTGCGGCGGAGATCGCCGCCCGCGTGCGCTCGGGGGAGATCACCGCCGTTGACGTCGTCCGCGCCCACCTCGACCACATCGCGGCCGTCGACGCCCGGATCGGCGCCTTCCGCGTCGTCCGGCGGGAAGCCGCGCTGGCCGAGGCCGCCGCCGTCGACGCCAGCCTCACCCGCTTCGCGCTGCCGCTGGCCGGCGTCCCGGTCGCGATCAAGGACAACGTCGCGGTCGCGGGGGAGATCTGCACCGACGGCTCCCCGGCCCGCCACAGCGAGCCGGAGCGCAAGGACCACCCGGTGGTCACCCGGCTGCGCAAGGCCGGCGCCGTGGTCGTCGGCATCACCCGTGCACCCGAGCTCTGCCTCTACGCCGCCACCGACGGGCCGGGCACGGTCAGCCGCAACCCCTGGGACACCGCGCTCTCGCCGGCCGGCAGCTCCGGCGGCAGTGCCGCCGCCGTCGCCTCCGGATCGGTGCCGATCGCGCACGGCAACGACGGCATGGGGTCCCTCCGGCTCCCGGCGGCCGCCTGCGGCCTGGTCACGCTGAAGCCCGGCAGCGGCGTCGTCCCCGGCGGCATCGGCGCGGACGACTGGTCGGGCATGGCCGTCAACGGCGCCCTGGCGACGACGGTGGCCGACCTCGCGCTCGCGCACGCCGTCCTGGCGGGGGAGACGCCGGCGCCGCCGTCCGCGCCGGAGCGGCCGCTGCGCATCGCCGTGAGCACGCGCTCCCCGGTGCCCGGGGTGGGCGCCGACGCCGCCACCCGCGCGGCGGTCGACGCCGTGGTCCGCGAGCTCGAGGGCGCCGGGCACACCGTGGTCCGCCGCGATCCGCCGATCACGCCGGGCGCGGCCGCCGGAGCGCTGGTCCGCTGGCTGGCCGGGGCCGAGGACGACGCCGAGTTCCTGGGCATCGACCGGCACGAGTTGCAGCCGCGCAGCCGCACCCACGCCCGGCTGGGCCGGATCGTCCGCCGCCTCGGCCTGGTCCGACCGCGTACCCAGGAGCGCTTCCGCGCGCGGATGGTCGGGTTCTTCGGTGACGTCGACCTGCTACTCACCCCGGTGACGACGGGCCCGCCACTGCCCGCCCGGCCGTGGCACGAGCGGTCGTTCCTGGCCAACGTCACCGCCAACGCGCGCTGGGCCCCGTGGACGGCGGCCTGGAACCTGGCCGGCCTGCCGGCCGCGGTCCTCCCGGGCGGCAGCCGCCCCGACGGACCGCCCGTGGCCGTCCAGTTCGTCGGCCCCCCGGGAGCCGAGGGACGACTACTCTGGCTGGCCGGAGAGCTGGAACGCCGGCTCCCGTGGCGCCGCTACGCGCCCGTCTTCGACCCGACCGTGCCCGTCCCCGACCCTCCGGATCGGACGACCACCGCGACCTGAGCCCGCCCGCCCCCCGACGGGCGCAGGTCACACCGTGGGAGCGGACGACCACGACCGGCCCGGGCGTTGCACCCAGTGGTCCAGCGGCGTCCCGGCGCGGCCGCAGCAGCACCCGCGACATCCAGCACACGCGACATCCACCAGCGACCGACAGGGATCACATGGACCGGCTCGTCGTCCGCGGCGCCCGAGAGCACAACCTCAAGGACGTCCACCTCGACCTCCCCCGTGATGCGCTCATCGTGTTCACGGGCCTCTCCGGCTCCGGCAAGTCCAGCCTGGCGTTCGACACGATCTTCGCCGAGGGTCAGCGCCGCTACGTCGAGTCGCTGTCGGCCTACGCCCGTCAGTTCCTGGGCCAGATGGACAAGCCCGACGTCGACTTCATCGAGGGTCTGTCGCCCGCGGTGTCGATCGACCAGAAGTCGACCAACCGGAACCCGCGGTCGACCGTCGGCACGATCACCGAGGTCTACGACTACCTCCGCCTGCTCTACGCCCGCGCCGGTCAGCCGCACTGCCCCAACTGCGGCAAGCCGATCTCCCGCCAGACGCCGCAGCAGATCGTCGACCAGGTGCTGGGCATGGAGGAGGGCACCCGCTTCCAGGTGCTCGCCCCCGTCGTCCGTGCGCGCAAGGGCGAGTACGTCGACCTGTTCAGCTCGCTGCAGACCCAGGGTTTCTCCCGCGTCCGGGTCGACGGCACCGTGCACTCCCTGACCGAGCCGCCGAAGCTCAAGAAGCAGGAGAAGCACTCGATCGAGGTCATCGTCGACCGCCTGACGGTCAAGGAGAGCGCCAAGCGTCGCCTGACCGACTCGGTGGAGACCGCACTCGGGTTGGCCGGCGGGCTCGTCGTCCTCGAGTTCGTGGATCTGCCCGAGGACGACCCGCACCGCGAGCGGACCTTCTCCGAGCACCTCGCCTGCGTCGACGACGGGCTGTCGTTCGAGGCGCTCGAGCCGCGCTCCTTCTCGTTCAACTCGCCGTTCGGCGCCTGCACCGAGTGCACCGGCATCGGCACCCGCAAGGAGGTCGACCCCGAGCTGGTCGTCCCCGACCCGGAGAAGAGCCTCGCCGAGGGTGCGATCGCCCCGTGGTCGAGCTCGATGAGCAACGAGTACTTCAGCCGGTTGCTCAGCGGGCTGTCCCAGCAGATCGGCTTCTCCATGGACGAGCCGTGGGAGCGGCTGCCGGCCAAGGTGCAGAAGGCGATCCTGCACGGATCGCCCGACCAGGTGCACGTCCGCTACAAGAACCGCTACGGCCGCGAGCGCAGCTACTACGCCGCCTTCGAGGGCGTGCTGCCGTTCCTGGAGCGCCGGCACGACGACACCGACAGCGACTACATGCGGGACAAGTACGAGGGCTACATGCGCGACGTCCCGTGCCCCGTCTGTCACGGCACCCGGCTCAAGCCCGAGATCCTGGCCGTGAAGCTCGAGGGCCGGTCGATCGCCGAGGTCACCAACCTGTCCATCGGCGAGGCGTCGCAGTGGCTGGGCGCGCTGGAGCTGGGGGAGCGGGAGCGGGTCATCGCCGATCGCGTGCTCCGGGAGATCCAGGCCCGGCTGTCCTTCCTGGTCGACGTCGGCCTGGACTACCTCTCGCTCGACCGTCCGGCGGCGACGCTGGCCGGCGGGGAGGCGCAGCGCATCCGGCTGGCGACCCAGATCGGATCCGGCCTGGTCGGCGTGCTGTACGTGCTCGACGAGCCGTCGATCGGGCTGCACCAGCGCGACAACAGCCGGCTGATCGAGACGCTCATCCGGCTGCGCGACATGGGCAACACGCTGATCGTCGTCGAGCACGACGAGGACACGATCAAGGTCGCCGACTGGGTGGTCGACATCGGCCCGGGTGCCGGCGAGCACGGCGGCGAGGTCGTGGTCAGCGGCACCGTCGCCGACCTGCTGGCCAGCGAGCGGTCGATCACCGGCCAGTACCTCTCCGGTCGCAAGTCGATCGAGATCCCGGAGAAGCGCCGGGAGCTGACGCCGGGCCGCGAGCTGGTCGTCAAGGGCGCTCGCGAGAACAACCTGCGCGGCATCGACGTGGCGTTCCCGCTGGGCGTCCTGGTCGCCGTCACCGGGGTCTCGGGGTCGGGCAAGTCCACAATGGTCAACGACATCCTCTACACGACGCTGGCGAACAAGCTGAACCGTGCGCGCATGGTCGCCGGGCGGCACCGCACCATCACCGGCCTCGAGCACCTGGACAAGGTCGTGCACGTCGACCAGTCGCCGATCGGCCGCACCCCGCGGTCCAACCCGGCCACCTACACCGGCGTCTGGGACCACGTCCGCAAGCTCTTCGCCCAGACGACCGAGGCGAAGATGCGCGGGTACCTGCCCGGCCGCTTCTCCTTCAACGTCAAGGGCGGGCGCTGCGAGGCGTGCTCCGGCGACGGCACGCTGAAGATCGAGATGAACTTCCTGCCGGACGTCTACGTGCCCTGCGAGGTGTGCAAGGGGGGCCGGTTCAACCGGGAGACCCTCGAGGTGCACTACAAGGGCAAGACGGTCGCCGAGGTCCTGAACATGCCGATCGAGGAGGCGGCCGACTTCTTCGCCGCCATCCCGGCGATCGCGCGCTACCTGCGCACGCTGACCGAGGTCGGCCTGGGCTACGTCCGGCTCGGCCAGCCGGCCACCACGCTCTCCGGCGGTGAGGCGCAGCGGGTGAAGCTGGCCAGCGAGCTGCAGAAGCGGTCCAACGGCCGCAGCATCTACGTCCTCGACGAGCCGACCACCGGCCTGCACTTCGAAGACATCCGCAAGCTGCTGCTGGTCCTGCAGGGCCTGGTCGACAAGGGCAACTCGGTCATCGTCATCGAGCACAACCTCGACGTCATCAAGAGCGCCGACTGGCTCATCGACATGGGGCCCGAGGGCGGGTTCCGCGGCGGCACGGTCGTGGCCGAGGGGCCGCCGGAGTTCGTGGCCACCGTGCCGGAGAGCCACACCGGCCGGTACCTGGCGAAGATCCTCGACGAGGACGCCGTCGCCGCGGCCGGCGCGCCCAAGAAGCGGACGCGCAAGAAGGCCAGCTGAGGTCGTCGACGGCGCCCGCTCCCGCACCCCGGGGGCGGGCGCCGTCGCGTCGGGCCCGGTTCCCCCGCCGGTGCCGGGCGGGCCAGACTGCGCGCATGGACCTCACCGACCACGTCGTCATCGTCACCGGCTCCAGCAGCGGCATCGGCGAAGCCGTCGCCCGCAGGCTGGCGGCCGCGGGCGCCCGCATCGTCGTCAACTCCGCCTCCTCCGTCGAGGCCGGGGAGCGGCTGGCCGGTGAGCTGGGCGACGCCGTCTACGTGCAGGGGGACATCAGCGACCCCGGCACGGCCCACGCGCTCGTCGCGGCGGCCCAGGACCGCTGGGGCCGGCTCGACGGTCTGGTCAACAACGCCGCCGTCACTGCGGACGTGCCGCTCGCGGACATCGACGGCGTCACGGTCGACCACTGGAACCGCGTGCTGGGTGTCAACGTCGTCGGCACCTTCCTCGTCTCCCAGGCTGCGCTGCCGCTGCTCCGGGCCGCCGAGGACGGCTGGATCATCAACATCACCTCGATCGCGGGCATCCGTCAGACCGGCAGCTCGCTGCCGTACGCCGTATCGAAGGCCGCCGTCGACCACCTGACGACGATCCTCGCCAAGCACGCCGGCGGCGGGGTGCGGGTCAACGCGGTGGCCCCGGGGCTCGTGGCGACGCCGTGGACCGAGACCTGGGACCAGATCAAGGAGGGCGTCACCGCGATGGCTCCCCTGAAGCGGGTCGCGACGCCCGACGACATCGCCGACGCCTGCGTCGGGCTCATCGGCACCCGCTACGCCACCGGCCACACGCTGCTCGTCGACGGCGGGCTCGGCCTGGTGGTCTGACCAGGGCAGGGGCGCACCCGTGGGACGCAGCCTTGTGATCGTGGTCACTGTGGGGCTATGGTCCATGTGACTGACGTCACCAAGGGCCGCGCCGAGGCCCACGAGGAGGCCGCGATGAGCGCGCTCACGCCCGACTGTGACCCCGACATGAGCCACTGCGGTCAGCCGTGGCAGGGGAAGAGCGGCCCCGGGGCGAGCATCCTGTCCGTCGCGGTGCTGCTCACGATCCTCGGCGTCTCGCTGGCCGTCGTGGCCACCCGTGCCGTCTCCGACGCTTTCGACTTCGTCGCCGCACCGATCGCGCTGATGGCCGCGGTGTCTCTTGTCCGACGCATCGCGCGCTCGGCCGCGCCCGTGGTCCGGGTCGCCTCGGCCCGCGTGCCGCGGCGCGTCGCGGTGCGCCGCTCGCAGCCCGCGGTCTGACCTCGACCCGACCGACCACCCGCCACTCCGGGGCCGCCGACCGGGCCCCGGTCGACGGCTGCCCGGCTCCGGTGGGACGCCTGGGGCGGCCGGGCCCCGGTTTCGGCGCCATGTCACCCCTCCGACCTAATCTGGATGCATGGCGGACCCCTCGACGTACCGCCCGGCGGTCGGCTCGATCCCGGAGAGCCCCGGGGTCTACCGGTTCCGGGACCCCAGCAGCCGGGTCATCTACGTGGGCAAGGCCAAGAGCCTCCGCCAGCGG
>JBBSKB010000063.1:0-18692 GCA_038256725.1 Mycobacteriales bacterium
AACGTGTCGGTCATCTTCGTGCCGGCCGCGTTCACTAAGGCGGCTGTTGTCGAGGCCGTGGACGCCGGCATACCCCTGGCTGTGGTGATCACAGAGGGCGTGCCGGTCAAAGACACCGCCGAGTTCTACAGTTACGCGTCGGCCTCAGGCGCCACCCGTGTGATCGGCCCCAACTGCCCCGGCCTGATCAGCCCCGGGCGCAGCAACGCCGGCATCATCCCGGCCAACATCACCAAGCAGGGCAAGATCGGCCTGGTGTCGAAGTCCGGCACGCTGACCTACCAGATGATGTACGAGCTCCGGGACCTCGGCTTCTCCACCGCCGTCGGCATCGGTGGCGACCCGGTCATCGGCACCACGCACATCGACTGCCTGGAGGCCTTCGAGGCCGATCCGGAGACCGAGGCGATCGTGATGATCGGCGAGATCGGCGGCGACGCCGAGGAGCGGGCCGCGGACTTCATCAAGGCGAACGTCACCAAGCCCGTCGTCGGCTACGTCGCCGGTTTCACCGCGCCCGAGGGCAAGACCATGGGCCACGCCGGCGCCATCGTCTCGGGCTCGGCCGGTACCGCCCAGGCGAAGCAGGAGGCCCTCGAGGCCGCCGGCGTCCGGGTGGGCAAGACCCCGTCGGAGACCGCTCGGCTCATGCGCGAGATCATCGCCGGCTGACGCCTCCCGCACGTCCCACTGCCCGGTGGCCGCTCTGCGGTCGCCGGGCAGTGGCGCGTCCGGGGCCGGTGACCCCGCGAGCAGGGATACTGCTGGGCACCCGACGACCGAGGAGTGGCTCGAGATGACCGGTCAGCCTCCGCAGCCGCCACCCGGCGGGCAGCAGCCCCCGCCGCCCTGGGGTCAGCAGCCGCCGCAGCCGTACGGCCAGCAGCCTCAGCAGCAGCCCTGGGGTCAGCAGCCCCAGCAGCCCTACGGCCAGCCCCAGCAGCCGCCGCCGCCCTGGGGCCAGCAGCCGCCGCCCGGCCAGCAGTGGGGGCCGCAGCCGCAGCAACCGTGGGGGACGCCGCCGCAGGACCCCTACGGCCGGCCGCCCTACGGCCCGCCCGGTGGACCCGGCCGCGGCACGACGTCGGTGGACTTCTCGAAGGTCGGGCTGAACGAGTGGATCATCGCCGGCTGCGCCCTGCTGTTCACGCTCTTCATGGTGCTGCCCTGGTACGGCTTCGACGGCGGAGGCCTCGACGGCTTCGACACCTCGACCAACGGTTTCAGCGACGCCGTCGGCGGGCGCGGACTGTTCACCTTCGAGATCGGCTACGCGACCGGCCCGGCGGTGCTCGCCTGGCTGCTGCTGCTGGCCACCGCCGTCTGGGTCCTGCTGCCGGCGTTCTCCACGGTGCGGCTCCCCGTGCCGCGCACCGTCGTCACCGCCGGGCTGACCGGTCTGGCGATGCTGCTCTTCCTCATCACCTGGTTCGACCAGCTCGCCCTGGCCGACGGGCCCGATGACGACGTCGGCTTCAGCGTCGTCGCCTTCCTGGCGCTGCTCAGCGTCCTGGCCGCCACCGTCCTCGCCGTGCTGGCGCTCCTGCCGGAGCTGCGCGCCCGAAAGGCGGGACCCCAGCCGCCCCAGCCCCAGCCGTACCAGCCCCAGCCGTACCAGCCGCAGCCGTACCAGCAGCCGCCGCCTCCGCCCCCGCCTGCTCAGTCCGGTACGCCGCCGGTCGATCCGGGCCGGCCCGACCGCGAGGTCTGACGGGCCTCGGACCGCTTTGTCGCACTCCCGGGCGCGTGCGTCGACCACCGGCGGGACGGACTTGGGAGAGTGGGCCCGTGGTCTCGCTGCTGGCACGTCTTCCCCGTAGGGGTCCGGACGGTGGGACGACGGCCCGCCCGCTGCCGCGGGCGGGCCTCGCGCTCGCCGGCGCCGCGGTCGTGTCGGCCGCGGGGCTCCTCGTCCTGGGGCTCGCGGTCGGCGTCGTCGCCACCCTCGATCCGGCGGGCGGCCAGGGGGCCGGCGGATCGATCGTGCTCGCCGGCCGGCTGTGGCTGCTCGCGCAGGGCGGGGGGATCACGGTGGACTCGGGCCCGATCGCGCTCGCGCCCCTGCTGCTCACCCTCGGCATCGCCTGGTGCCTGTCCGGTGCCGCCCGCGTGGTGGTCCGGATCGCCGGGGTCACCGGCGCACGGGACGCAGCCGGGACGGCGGGGCTCCTGGCCGCGGCGCACGTCGTCCTCACCGCAGTTCTGGCGCTGCTGCTCGACGGGCCCGGCGCCGAGGTCGGCCTGCTCCGCGCGCTCCTCGGCAGCGCCCTGCTCGCGGTCGCGGCGGCCGGGTGGGGCGCGGGGCGGGAGTCCGGTGCCCTGGAGGCCGGGCTGGACCGGCTGCCTTCCCAGACCCGCCCGCTGCTCCGTGCGGTCCTCGCCGGGGTGCTGGCCGCGCTGGCCCTGTGCCTCGCGGTCGTGGCGATCGCCGTCGCCGCCGACGCCGACGGGTACGCCGCCGTCGCAGGCGGGCTGGGCGGCGCCGGTGCCGGCGCGCTCGGCCTGCTCGGGCTGTGCGTCCTGCTGCTCCCCACCGCCGCCGGCGCCGTCCTCGGGCTGGCTGCCGGACCGGGCTTCGCGGTGGGCAGCGGCACGTTCATCTCGGTGCACGGCGTCACGCTCGGCTCGGTGCCGGCGCTCCCGCTGCTCGCGGCGCTGCCGGACACCCAGGCGGTGCCGCTGCTCGCGTTCGCATCCCAGGCGGTGCCGGCGTTGGCCGGTCTCGTCGCCGGCCGCACCCTGGCCCGGCGCCTGTCCCCGGGCGACGGCGGCGCGGTCGTGGCCGGGCTCGTCGGCGTGCTCGCCGGAGTGCTCACCGGCGTGAGCTGCGGTCTGTTCGTCCTGGTGGCGGGCGGCTCGCTCGGCGACGGCGCCCTCGCCGACATCGGGGCACCGGCGGTCGCGACGGGCGTGGCGATCGCGGCCCAGGCCGGCATCGCCGCGGCGCTCGCGGCCGCGTTCACCCGCTGGCGCACGGCTCCCTGACGCTCCTTAGTAGGGTCGCGGGGTGGGCGGCCCCGAGCGATCGACGTCGCGTGCCCGGGTCGTCGTCCTGCTGTCGGGAACCGGGTCGCTCTGCGCGGCGCTGCTCGACGCGACCGATGACCCCGACTACCCCGCGGACGTCGTCGCCGTGGGGGCCGACCGCCCGGCTGCCGGCCTCGAGCACGCGGCCCGGCGCGGTATCCCCACGTTCATCTCCGCGCTCGGCGACAACCCCGACCGCGCCGCCTGGGACCGGGCGCTCGCCGCGTCGATCGCCTCGTTCGCGCCGGACCTGGTCGTCTCGGCCGGGTTCATGAAGATCGTCGGGCCGGCGGTGCTCGGTGCGTTCGGCGGTCGGCTGATCAACACCCATCCGGCGCTGCTGCCCGCCTTCCCGGGCGCCCACGCCGTGCGGGACGCCCTGGAAGCCGGCGCCACCGTGACCGGCTCGACCGTCCACGTGGTCGACGCCGGGGTGGACACCGGCCCGGTGCTGGCCCAGCGCGCGGTGCCGGTGCTCCCCGACGACGACGAACCCAGACTGCACGAACGCATCAAGGCCGTGGAGCGCGAGCTCCTGGTGGAGACGGTGGCCCGACTCGTGGCCACCGGAACGAGAGGACCCAGCTCGCCATGAGCGACCGCAGCCCGATCCGTCGCGCCCTGCTCGGCGTCTACGACAAGACCGGCATCGAGGAGCTGGCCCGCGGGCTGGCCGGCGCCGGGGTGGAGCTGGTCAGCACCGGCGCCACCGCCCGCCGCATCGCCGAGGCCGGCATCCCGGTGACCCCGGTCGAGGAGGTGACCGGCTTCCCCGAGTGCCTGGACGGGCGCGTGAAGACGCTGCACCCCGCGGTGCACGCCGGAATCCTGGCCGACCGCCGCAGGCCCGAGCACGTCGCCCAGCTGGACCAGCTCGGCATCGCCGCCTTCGATCTCGTCGTGGTCAACCTGTACCCGTTCACCGAGACGGTCGCCTCGGGCGCCTCGCCGGACGAGTGCGTCGAGCAGATCGACATCGGCGGCCCGGCGATGGTGCGGGCCGCGGCCAAGAACCACCCGTCGGTCGCGGTCGTCGTCGACCCGGCGCGGTACGCCGACGTCCTGACCGCCGTGTCCGGGGGCGGCTTCACCCTCGAGCAGCGCCGTCGCCTGGCGGCCGCCGCCTTCCGGCACACCGCCTCGTACGACATCGCCGTCGCCTCCTGGATGGGCAGCGTGCTTGCGCCCGACGACGAGTTCGACTTCCCGGAGTGGGTGGCGGCGAGCTGGGAGCGCGCCGACGTGCTGCGCTACGGCGAGAACCCGCACCAGGGCGCCGCCCTGTACCGCAGCAGCGTGCAGCCCGGACTGGCGCACGCCGAGCAGCTGCACGGCAAGGCGATGTCCTACAACAACTACGTCGACACCGACGCTGCCTGGCGTGCCGCGCACGACCACGCCGACCCGTGCGTGGCGATCATCAAGCACGCCAACCCGTGCGGGATCGCCGTCGGCACCGACATCGCCGCCGCGCACCGCAAGGCGCACGCGTGCGACCCGCTGTCGGCGTTCGGCGGGGTCATCGCGGCCAACCGCGAGATCGACCTGACGATGGCCGAGCAGGTCGCCGAGGTGTTCACCGAGGTCGTCGTCGCGCCGTCGTTCACCGACGATGCCGTCCGCGTGCTGACCGGCAAGAAGAACATCCGGCTGCTGCGCCTGCCGCACCTGCCGGGAGCGCCCGCGGAGCTGCGGCCGATCAGCGGGGGGCTGCTGCTGCAGGCCTCCGACCGCATCGACGCCGACGGCGACGACCCGACCACCTGGACGCTCGCGACCGGCGAGCCGCTGGATGCGGCCGGCCTCGACGACCTGGTCTTCGCCTGGCGGGCGGTCCGGGCGGTGAAGAGCAACGCGATCCTGCTGGCGCACGACCGGGCGACCGTCGGCGTGGGCATGGGCCAGGTCAACCGGGTGGACTCAGCGAGGCTGGCCGTGTCGCGCGCGGGGGAGCGGGCGACCGGGTCGGTCGCGGCCTCCGACGCGTTCTTCCCGTTCGCCGACGGCCTGCAGGTGCTGCTGGACGCGGGCGTGCGCGCCGTCGTCCAGCCGGGCGGGTCGATGCGCGACGAGGAGGTCATCGCCGCCGCGACGGCCGCGGGCGTGCCGCTCTACCTGACCGGTACGCGCCACTTCGCGCACTGATGGTCTCGTCGCGGCCGCACGTCGGTCCGCCGGAGGCGGGGTCGGAGGTGGAGGGCGAGGACTTCGCCCGTGTCGACTGGTGGGGCGCCGAGCTCGACGGCGTCACCTTCACCCGCTGCCGGTTCGACGACGCCTCGCTCGAGGAGCTCGTCACCCGGCGCTGCGTCTTCGACCAGTGCGTGCTGACCGGCGTCCGGATGAGCGGGTCGCGGCACTCCGGGACGGCGTTCCTGTCCTGCCGGTTCGACCGCGCCCGGCTCATCGACGTGACGTTGGAGGGCTGCAAGCTGACCGGCTCGCAGTTCCCCGGCGCGCAGCTGCGGCCCATGACCTCGACCGAGTGCGACTGGAGCTACGCCACCCTGCGGGCCGCCGACCTGTCGGGCCTGGACCTGTCGGGTCAGCGGTTCCGGGAGACCGACTTCACCGACGCCGACCTGCGCGAGTGCGACCTCACCGGCGCGGACCTGGATCGGGCGCGGCTCCAGGGCACCAAGCTGCGCGGCACCGACCTGCGGGGGGCCTCCATGGACGAGGTCAACTGGCTGGCCTTCGAGCTGACCGGCGTCCGCGTGGACCTGGTGCAGGCGGTGCAGTTCACCCGTGCCCACGGCGCCCTGGTCGTCGATTAGCGGTAGCGCCGACCGGTGAGCAGCGCCTTGAGGCTGCCGAGCACACCCAGGACGGCGACGGCGATCGCGCACCAGAAGCCGGGGCCGAACGTGTCGAGCTCCCAGTCGGCGTCGGTCAACGGCACCAGCACCGCCCACACGATCAGCCCGCTCACGAGCAGCCCGAGCAGGCCGAGGAAGCGGTGCGAGCGCGCCGGCAGCCACATCATGATCCCGAGCAGGAGCAGCACGCCGCCGCCGAGGACGACCGCCATCGGCTGCCACAGCCCGTTGTCGACGATCGCGTCGAGGTCCTCGAAGCCGTCGCGCACGAGGTCCAGGCCGGTGCCGTCGACGTCGGCCAGCCAGTCCAGCACCAGGCTGATCGCCGCGGCGATGCCGGCCAGGATCAGCAGCAGACCGCCCAGGCTCTCCGGGCCGCGGGAGGCGACCGGCTCGGCCGAGTACACCGGCGTCGTCGTCCCGTAGCCGGTGCCCGCCCCGGCGGGGCTCTCGTCGCGTTCGCTCACGTCGCACCTCCGGCAGGGGTGGGCGAGGCGGCCCACCGCGACGCAGCCTAGGGCGGCGCCCCGGGCCGTGGGGGCTTTCGGGCACACTGTCCGCGTGCCCGCGACGATCCTGGACGGCAAGGCGACGGCGGCGGCGATCCGCTCCGAACTGACCGGGCGGGTGACGGCGCTGGCCGCCGCCGGTCACCGGCCCGGACTGGGCACGCTGCTGGTGGGCGACGACCCGGGCAGCCGCTGGTACGTCAACGCCAAGCACTCCGACTGCGCGCAGGTCGGCATCGCCAGCATCCAGCGCGAGCTGCCGGCCACGGCGACGCTCGCCGACGTGCTCGCCGTCGTGGAGGAGCTCAACGCCGACCCGGCCTGCACCGGCTACATCGTGCAGCTGCCGCTGCCCGCCGGCATCGACGAGAGCGTCGTCCTGGAGGCGATGGACCCGGCCAAGGACGCCGACGGTCTGCACCCGGTCAACCTGGGCCGGCTGGTGCTGAACGTCCCCGGGCCGCTGCCGTGCACACCGGTCGGGATCGTGGAGCTGCTGCGCCGCTACGAGGTGCCGATCGCCGGGGCCGAGGTGGTCGTGGTCGGCCGCGGCATCACCGTCGGCCGCCCGCTGGGCCTGCTGCTGACCCGCCGCACCGAGAACGCCACCGTGACGCTGTGCCACACCGGCACCCGCGACCTCGCCGCGCACCTGCGGTCGGCCGACATCGTGGTCGCCGCCGCCGGCGTGCCCGGCCTGATCACCGCCGACCTGGTCAAGCCCGGCGCGGCCGTGCTGGACGTCGGCGTCAGCCGGGTCGACGGCAAGATCGCCGGCGACGTCGCCACGGACGTCGTCGACGTGGCCGGGCACGTGGCCCCCAATCCGGGCGGCGTGGGCCCGATGACCCGCGCGATGCTGCTGCAGAACGTCGTCCTGGCCGCAGAGCAGGCAGCCGCCGCCGAGGCGCTCACCGCGTGACCGGGAGCCGGCCGCCGCTGCACCTCCGCCGGCCGTTCGTGGCCGGTCTGGTGCGGCAGCTGCCGCTGCTGGCGGTGCTGGCGGCGGTGGTGGTCGGACTGCTGCTGGTCACCGTCGAGCACTGGCGGGAGGGGCTGGTCCTGATGGGCCTGGCGCTGGTCGGCGCCGCGGTGCTGCGGCTGCTCCTGCCCGAGCGCCGGGTGGGCTTCCTGGCCGTCCGCAGCCGCCCGGTGGACGTCCTCCTGCTGACCGCCGCGGGTCTCGCGCTCGCCGTCGCCGCGGCCGCCGTTCCCGGTCCGTGAGACGGCGGAGCGCCCCCGCTGGCGCGCGACCGCCTTCGCGGCACTAGGTTGGCGGCCATGGCAGAGAAGCCTCGGAACGGCAAGGTCACCGTGGTGGGCGCCGGTTTCTACGGCTCCACGACCGCTCTCCGTCTCGCCGAGTACGACATCTTCGAGACCGTCGTCCTCACCGACATCGTCGAGGGCAAACCCGAGGGCCTGGCCCTCGACATGAACCAGTCGAGGCCGATCGAGGGCTTCGAGACCCGGGTGGTCGGCATCGGGGGCGGCTCCTACGAGGGCACCGAGGGATCCGACGTCGTCGTGATCACCGCGGGCATCCCGCGGAAGCCGGGCATGAGCCGCATGGACCTGATCGAGACCAACGCGAAGATCGTCCGCGAGGTCGCGGAGAAGGTCGCCGCCGGCTCGCCCGACGCCGTCCTGATCGTGGTCTCCAACCCGCTGGACGAGATGACCGCGCTGGCCCAGCTGGCGAGCGGGTTCCCGAAGCAGCGGGTGATGGGCCAGGCCGGCATGCTCGACACGGCCCGCTTCACCAACTTCGTGGCCGAGGAGGCCGGGGTCCCCGTCTCCTCGGTGCGCACGCTGACCCTCGGCTCGCACGGCGACACCATGGTGCCGGTGCCGTCCCGGTGCACGGTCGACGGCAAGCCCCTCACCGAGGTGCTGGCCGCTGACCGCATCGAGCACATCGTCGACCGCACCCGCAACGGTGGCGCGGAGGTCGTGGCGCTGCTGAAGACCGGCTCGGCCTACTTCGCCCCGTCCGCGGCCGCGGCCCGCATGGCCCGCGCGGTCATGGAGGACTCCGGCGCCGTGATGCCGGTGTGCGCGTGGGTCGACGGCGAGTACGGGATCAACGGCGTGTACCTGGGCGTCGAGGCCGAGATCGGCCGAGAAGGAGTGCGGAAGGTCGTCGAGGGCGACCTGTCCGAGAGCGAGCTGGCCGGGCTGCGCGACGCAGCCGAGGCCGTGCGCGCCAAGCAGGCTGACATAGCCGACCTCTGAGCGAACGCTCGGAGAAGCAAGCAGAGAGAAGGAACGTGCACGTGGCGAAGATCAAGGTCGAGGGCACCGTCGTCGAGCTGGACGGCGACGAGATGACCCGGATCATCTGGCAGTTCATCAAGGACCAGCTGATCCTGCCCTACCTCGACGTCAACCTCGAGTACTACGACCTGGGCATGGAGCACCGCGACGCCACCGACGACCAGGTGACGATCGACGCCGCCAACGCCATCAAGAAGCACGGCGTGGGCGTCAAGTGCGCAACCATCACGCCGGACGAGGCGCGGGTCGAGGAGTTCGGCCTGAAGCAGATGTGGCGCTCCCCGAACGGGACGATCCGCAACATCCTCGGCGGCGTCATCTTCCGCGAGCCGATCATCATGCAGAACGTGCCGCGCCTGGTGCCGGGCTGGACCAAGCCGATCATCATCGGCCGGCACGCCTACGGCGACCAGTACCGCGCCACCGACTTCAAGTTCCCCTCCGCCGGCACGCTCAAGGTCGTCTTCACCCCCGAGGACGGGTCGGAGCCGATCGAGCGCGAGGTCTTCCAGGCGCCCGGTGCCGGCATCTCGCTGTCGATGTACAACCTCGACGACTCGATCCGCGACTTCGCGCGCGCCTCGCTGAACTACGGCCTCGACCGCGGCTACCCGGTCTACCTCTCCACGAAGAACACGATCCTCAAGGTCTACGACGGCCGGTTCAAGGACATCTTCGAGGAGGTCTTCCAGGCCGAGTTCAAGGAGAAGTTCGACGCGGCCGGCATCACCTACGAGCACCGGCTGATCGACGACATGGTCGCCGCCTCGCTCAAGTGGGAGGGCGGCTACGTCTGGGCCTGCAAGAACTACGACGGTGACGTGCAGTCCGACACCGTGGCCCAGGGCTTCGGCTCGCTCGGCCTGATGACGTCGGTGCTCGCCACCCCGGACGGCCGCACGGTCGAGGCCGAGGCCGCGCACGGCACGGTGACCCGGCACTACCGCCAGCACCAGCAGGGCAAGGAGACGTCGACCAACCCGATCGCGTCGATCTTCGCCTGGACCCGGGGCCTCGCGCACCGCGGCAAGCTGGACGGCACCCCGGAGGTCACCCGCTTCGCGGAGACCCTGGAGCGGGTCTGCATCGACACCGTCGAGGGCGGCCAGATGACCAAGGACCTCGCGCTGCTGATCTCCAAGGACAGCCCGTGGCTGACCACGCAGGACTTCCTGGGTGCGATCGACACCAACCTGAAGAAGGCCATGGCCTGACGGCCCGAGCCGACCGACGGCCCCCTCGCCCGCTCCGGGTGAGGGGGCCGTCGGCGTCCCGGGGCACCCACGAGTCGCACCCGTCCCGGGACGCGCACCTGACACCTGGCGTCCGAGGAATCAAGCCGAACTCTGTCACGATTCGTGCATGGCTTCTCTACGGGCAGTGCGCGCGACGAGCGCTGAGACGAAGCGGTCCGTCCTGGAGCGACTCGTCGCCTGCGGCGCCCTGCTGCTGGTCGGGTTCTTCGGGCTGGTGTCCTACGGCCAGTTCCAGCGCGATGCGCGGGCCGGCGCCTTCGGGGACGCCCTCAACTACATCGCGATGTCCGAGCAGACCTTCGCTCCGGTGGACGCCCCCTTCTCCTACCGCCTGCTGACGCCGTGGCTGGTCCGGCACGCGTCGGGGATCACCGGCCTCGCGCCCGACACGGTGTGGCTCGCCCTCACGTTCGCCGCGACGACGGCTGCGCTGTTCGTCGTCTACGAGTGGATCCGCGGCCCGCTGGGTGTCAGCCCGTCGGTGAGCCTGTTCGCCACCCTGCTGCTCTCGGTGACCTACTACTACACGTCGTACAGCTACAGCAATTTCTGGCTGGTCGACCCGCTCACCCACCTCGCCTGCGCGCTGGCCCTGTACCTCGCCTTCCGCGGCCGGCTGGTCCTGTTCGCCCTGGTGATCGCCGTCGGCTTCCTCAACAAGGAGGCCGTCCTGCTGATGGCCCCGCTCTACCCGCTGGTCGCGTGGGCGCGCGCAGGCCGGTTGCGCGACCGCGACGTGCTGGCCGGTGCCGGCGCCGTGGCCGCCCTCGTCGTGGCGTACCTCGGGTTCCGGGGCTGGGCGTCGTCCCGGATCGGCCCGCACGGCACCCATCTGGACGGCGACGTCGTCGAGCTGGCCCGCGAGGTCCTGGGCGCGCGGGCCGGGCAGGAGCACCTGGCGGTGTTCGGGGTCTTCGGCTTCCTGTGGGTGGCCTTCGCCTACGGCCTGCACCAGGAGTACCGGCGCGGAGGGGTGCGCAGCGAGCTGCTGCTGGCCAGCGGCTACGTGTTCGCCATCTGCGCGGCGAGCCGGCTGCAGGCCACCGACACCGAGCGGGTCTTCGTGATGCTGGCGCCGGTGGTGGCGGGCGTGGCGGCCACCGTGTTCGACACGTGGCGGGGTGAGGCCAGGTCGCTGTGGCTCGGTGTCCTGGGCGTGGTCTACGCCGCCCTCAACTTCTCCTGGGTCACCGGTCAGGCGGCCGTGCTGGTCTCGCTCGGAACGGTGGTCGGGTTCGCGTACCTGGTGCAGAAGCAGTCGGCCCGGCCGGACGACACGGACGACACGGACGCCACCGAGGACGCCGACGACCACACCGTGACGCTCGGCATCCGGACGGCGGGCCGGTCGGTCACCCGAGCCCCGCGGGCGGCCGAGCGCCTGGTTCCCCAGGCCTGACCGGTCAGCCGAAGAGCTGGGTCCACCAGGGGCCGCCGCCACCGTCGGCGATGCCGACCCCGAGCCGGCCGAGACTGCAGTCGAGGATGTTCGCGCGGTGACCGGGGCTGCTCATCCACGCGGTCATGACGGCCGCCGGGTCGGCCTGGCCGCGGGCGATGTTCTCGGCCCGGGCGGACAGCCCGGCCGCGGCGGCCCGGTCGAACGGGCTCTGCCCCGCGAGGTCGGTGTGGTCGAAGTAGCCGCGGTCGCGCATGTCGGCGCTGTGCGCGGTGGCCACGGCGGCCAGCCCACCGTCGGCGCTGAGCGGCCGACAGCCGACGGCCGCGCGCTCCTGGTTCACCAGCGCCAGCACCTGGCCGGCGCGGTCCGACCCGGCCGGAGCCGGTGCCGGAGGCTCGGGGGAAGCCGCCTGGGTCGCCTTCGGGGCCGGAGCAGCAGCCGGGGCCGGCGCCGGGGTCACGGGCTTCTCTGCGGCGGCCGGCGGGGCCTCCGCCGGCACGGCCGCCGGCACGACCGTCGTCGGGGACGACGCCGCGGTCACGGGCGCCGGCGCGGGCTCGGCAGCGGGCGGTGCGACCGGAGCAGCCGCGGCGAGCGGCGTCCGCTCGGAGCGGCTCGCCGGCTCCTCCACCTGCACGCCGTCCGGGCCCATCGAGAGCCGCGCGGACGCGTCGGCGAAGGCTGCGGAGGACGGGCGCCCGTCGACCCCCATGACCACGAGGGGGGCGCCGACCTGCTCGGTGCCGGTACCCGACCCGGAGACGACCGGCGCGGCGAGCATGAAGCCGGTCGCCAGGGACATCACGAGCACGGACAGCCCCAGTCGGCCGCGGCGGGCACGCACGGCGGTGGCCGTGCGGAGGCGGGCCCGACCGGCGGCGCCCGCGAGGCGGACGGACAGCGGCGGAGGGGTCTGGCGGTGCTGCACGGGACTCCCCGGGTGATCACGGTTCGTTATCAACTCAAGACTAAACGTAAGCGCAAGGGCACCGACAGTTCACGAGACGCACGTCACGTCCGGCCGTTCCTGAGCGTGCGAGGCCCGGGCGTTCTCCGCCCGTCGGCCGGGAGCAGGCACCATGGGGGTCCGCACCGCCCCACACCCCGAGTTCCCGAGGAGTACGCCGCCGGTGAGCGACGTCTGGCTCAGCATCGTCATGGTCGTCGTCTTCATCCTGATCGGCGGGGTCTTCGCGGGAGCTGAGATCGCCCTCGTCTCGTTGCGCGAGTCCCAGGTCCGCGCGATGGCCGAGACCGGCCGCCGCGGCCTGGCCGTGCAGAAGCTGCTCAGCGACCCGAACCAGTTCCTGGCCGCCGTCCAGGTGGGCGTCACCTTCGCCGGGTTCTTCTCCGCGGCCTTCGGCGCCAGCACGCTGTCCGAGCCCTTCGCCGGCTGGCTCGAGGGGAGGGGCGTCTCGGAGGGGCTCTCGGGCACCCTGGCCCTGGTGCTGGTCACCGTCGCGATCAGCTACGTCTCGCTGGTCGCCGGGGAACTGACCCCCAAGCGGCTCGCCCTGCAGCGCGCCGAGGGGTTCGCCCTGCTCGTCGCCGCGCCGCTCAACGCCATCGCGAAGGCGTCCCGCCCGATCATCTGGCTGCTGTCGAAGTCGACGAACGCGCTGGTGCGGCTGTTCGGCGGCGACCCCACCCAGAGCGGCGAGTCGATCAGCCAGGAGGAGTTGCGCGACCTCGTGGCCGCCCACGAGTCCCTGAGCAGCGACGAGCGACGCCTGATCGACGAGGTGTTCCGCGCCGGCGAGCGCGAGGTGCGGGAGGTCATGACGCCACGGACGGAGGTCACCTTCCTCGACGCCTCGATGACCGCCAGCCGCGCGGCGAAGCTCGTCGTCGACAGCAACTACTCGCGGTACCCGGTCGCCGGCCGGGACCAGGACGACGTCGTCGGCTTCGTGCACGTCCGGGACCTGTTCCTGCCCAACCACCCCGCCGGCCGGGCGGCGACCGTCGGCGACCTCGCCCGCGAGGTCAAGCGCCTGCCCGGTACCGCCGGCGTGCTCACCGCGCTGAGCGAGATGCGGCGGGAGAACCACCACCTGGCGATCGTCGTCGACGAGTACGGCGGCACCGACGGCATCGTGACCCTCGAAGACCTCATCGAGGAGGTCATCGGGGAGATCTACGACGAGTACGACGCCGAGGTGGCGCCGGAGGCCCGCCAGTCGCCGGACGCCCCGCGGGAGGTCGACGGGCTGCTCAACCTGGACGACTTCACCGAGGCCACGGGGCTGCAGCTGCCGGAGGGGCCCTACGAGACCGTCGCCGGCTACGTGCTGGCGGGTCTCGGCCGGTTGCCCGAGATCGGCGACGCCATCGAGGTGGAGGGCCGCGCGGTCACCGTCGTCGAGCTCGACGGACGGCGGATCGCCCGGCTCCGGGTCGATCCGCCGCCGCCCGCACCCGACGACGACGGGGCCGGCGACGGCCCGCTGTCCGCCTAGCGGGCCTGCGCGACCGTCCAGGCGTCGCGGACGATGCCGACCAGGTCGGGGTGTCGCGGCGTCCAGCCCAGGTCGGCGCGGATCCGGTCGCTGGCGGCCACCAGCTGCGCCGGGTCGCCCGCCCGCCGTGGTCCGTCGGTGGTCGGGATCGGGTGCCCGGTGACCTCGCGGGCGGCGTCGACGACCTCCTGCACGGAGAAGCCGGTGCCGTTGCCGAGGTTGTAGATGCGGTGCTCACCGGCCGACGGCGCGGGCAGTGCGAGCAGGTGCGCGTCGGAGAGGTCCCCGACGTGCACGTAGTCGCGGATGCAGGTGCCGTCGGGCGTCGGGTAGTCGCGGCCGAAGACGGTCAGTGACTCGCGCTGCCCGGCCGCGACCTGCAGCGCGAGCGGGACGAGGTGGGTCTCGGTGGTGTGCCGCTCGCCGAGGCCGAACGAAGCCCCGGCCACGTTGAAGTAGCGCAGGCTCACTGCAGCGAAGCCGTGCGCGACGGCGTACGAGGTGAGCATGTGGTCGACGGCGAGCTTCGAGGCGCCGTAGGTGTTGGTCGGCCGGGCCGGCGCGTCCTCGCGGATGGGGACGGCGTCGGGCTCGCCGTAGGTCGCCGCGGTGGAGGAGAAGACGATCCGGCGGCAGTCGGCGGCGCGCATCGCCTCCAGCAGGGCCAGCGACCCGCCGACGTTGGTCGACCAGTAGTCCTCGGGCTGCTGCTGGGAGACCCCTACCAGCGATCGGGCGGCGAAGTGCAGCACCGCCTCCGGCCGGACCTCGGCCAGCACCGGAGCCGAGTCGTGCAGCGACACCTCGGCCAGGGCCGCCCCCTCGGGCACGGCGTCGGCGTGGCCGGTGGAGAGGTCGTCGAGCACCGTGACCTCGTGGCCGTCGGACAGCAGGGCAGCGGTCACTACGCTGCCGATGTAGCCGGCTCCGCCGGCGACCAGGACGCGCATGCCGCCACCCTAGGGCGGTCGAGGAGGTCCCTGCCGTGGTGAGCTGCCCGTGGTGAGCCCACGCCCCGCGGTCCAGGCGCTGCCGGCCTACCGGCCGGGGCGCAACCCGGCCGACCTGGCCCGCGAGATCGGCGTCGAGCGCGCGGTCAAGCTGGCCAGCAACGAGGTGGCCTTCCCGCCGCTGCCCGCCGTCGTCCGGGCGATCGCCGCCGCGGCGGCCGAGACCAACCGCTACCCGGACAACGGGGCGGTCGTGCTGACCGCAGCGCTGGCCGAGCGCTACGGCGTCGACCCCGGCCAGATCGCCACCGGCTGCGGCGCGGTGACGCTGTGCCAGGAGCTGGCCCAGGCCTACACCGAGCCCGGCGCGAGCATCGCCTTCGCGTGGCGCTCGTTCGAGATGTACCCGCTGCTGGCGCAGGTCGCCGGTGCCCGCGCGATCCAGGTGCCGCTGGTCCCGGGCCGGGCGGGCGGACCGGCCGACACCCACGACCTGGACGGGCTGCTGGCGGCGGTCGACGACACGACCCGGCTGGTCTTCGTCTGCAACCCGAACAACCCCACCGGGACGGCGGTCCGGCGGGCGGAGCTGGAGCGGTTCCTCGACGCGGTGCCGGCGACGACGCTGGTCGTGCTGGACGAGGCCTACCGCGAGTTCGTCAGCGACCCCGACGTCCCCGACGGCGTCGAGCTCATGCGCGGCCGGCCCAACGTCGCCGTCCTGCGCACCTTCTCGAAGGCGTGGGGGCTGGCCGGTCTGCGGGTCGGGTACCTCATCGCCGAGGACCCGGCCGTCGCCGAGGCGGTGCGCAAGACGCACGTCCCGTTCAGCGTCTCGATGCTGGCGCAGGCCGCCGCCGTCGCAGCCCTGGCCAGCGAGGACGAGGTGCGGAACCGCTGCGCCGCCGTCGTCGCGGAGCGCACCCGGCTCACCGCGGCGCTGCGCGAGCGCGGGCTGGACGTCGCCGACAGCCAGGCGAACTTCGTCTGGCTGGCCGTGGGGGAGGAGGCCGGCGCGCTGGCCGCCGGCCTCGAGGCGCGCGCGGTCATCACCCGGCCGTTCGCGGGCGTCGGGGTGCGGGTGACCGTCGGTGCGCCCGACGAGAACGACACCTTCCTCGCCGCGCTGGACGCCGTGCACGGCCGGCGGCCGGACGACGCCCCGCTCCGCTGAACTCCCGGGCTGGTTTGATGGGAGTCGTGCCGCCGCAGTCGAAGTCCGTGCCCCGTGTGCTCTCCGGTATCCAGCCGACCGCGGGCTCCTTCCACCTCGGCAACCACCTGGGTGCGCTGCGGCAGTGGGTCGCCCTGCAGGCGACGACCGAGGCGTTCTACTGCGTCGTCGACCTGCACGCGATCACGATGGACTGGGACCCCGACGAGCTGCGGCAGAACTCGCTGACCTCCGCCGCGCAGCTGCTGGCGCTCGGGGTCGACCCCGCCCGCAGCACGTTGTTCGTGCAGAGCCACGTGCCGGAGCACCTGCAGCTGTCCTGGGTGCTGGAGTGCATCGCACGCTTCGGCGAGGCCAGCCGGATGACGCAGTTCAAGGACAAGAGCCAGCGCGAGGGGACCGACGGCTCGTCGGTCGGGCTGTTCACCTACCCCGTGCTCATGGCGGCCGACATCCTCGTCTACCAGGCCGACCAGGTGCCCGTGGGCGACGACCAGCGGCAGCACCTCGAGCTGACCCGTGACGTCGCCACCCGGTTCAACAACCGCTTCGGGACGACGTTCACCGTGCCCACCGGCTTCATCCCGGACGCCGGCGCGCGGGTCATGGACCTGCAGACGCCGGAGAAGAAGATGAGCAAGAGCCTTCCGCCGGCCGGCTGCGTCTTCCTGCTCGACGACCCGAAGGTCACGGCGAAGAAGATCCGCTCCGCGGTGACCGACACCGGCCGCGAGGTCGTGGCCGACGCGCGGAACAAGCCGGGGGTGACGAACCTGCTCACCATCCACAGCGCCCTGTCCGGCCGCACGATCCCCGAGCTCGAGGCGCACTTCGCCGGCCGCGGCTACGGCGACCTGAAGAAGGAGCTGGCCGAGGTCGTCACCGACTTCCTGGAGCCGGTGCGGCAGCGCACCGCCGAGCTCCTCGACGACCGCGCCGAGCTCGAGCGCATCCTGGCCGGCGGTGCCGAGCGGGCCCGCGAGGTCGCGAGCCGGACCGTGGCCGAGGTCTACGAGCGGGTCGGCTTCCTGGCCCCGGGCGCGCGCGCATGACCGAGGAGGCCGTGGCAGACGAGGCCGGGGCCGGCGGGACGGCCATGATCGGCGTCGTCGTCCCGGTGCCCGAGCCGTGGGCGCAGCTGCTGGTCGACTGGCGGTCGAAGGTGGGCGACTCCCAGGCCACGTTCGTGCCGCCGCACGTCACGCTGCTGCCCCCGACCGAGGTGCCGGCCGCCGACCGGGCCGCCGTCGCCGAGCACCTCGCCGGCGTGGCACGGGCGCACCCCGTGTTCCCCATGCACCTGGCCGGCACGGGCACGTTCAGCCCGGTCACCGAGGTGGTGTTCGTGACCGTGGCCCGCGGCATCGGCAACTGCGAGCTGCTCGCCACCGACGTGCGCCAGGGGCCGCTCGCCCGGCCGCTCGCCTATCCGTACCACCCGCACGTGACCGTGGCCCACGACGTGGCACCCGACATGCTCGAGCTCGCCTACAGCGGGCTGGCCGAGCTCTCCGCCGAGTTCCCGGTGGAGCACTTCACCGAGTTCGAGCAGCGGCCCGACGGGTCGTGGGCGATCGCCCGCGAGTACCCGCTCACCGGCCCTCCTCGCTGACCGGCGTGCGGCGCACCGCGCGCCGCCGCCCGACCGCCGTGGCGCCGACGACGAGCACGGCGGCTCCCGCCAGCACCGCGCCGATCAGCGGCGAGGGCGCGTCGTCGTCCGGTCCGGGCGCGACCGCGGCGGCCGGATCCGCGGCCCGCGGCTCCGACCGGGCCGGCTCGGCAGCGGACGGGTCGTCGGCCACCAGGTCCCCGGGCTGGACGAGCCGGCCCACGCCGGTCGTCCCGGCCGGGACCGTGAAGCCCCAGTCCAGCAGCAGCGCGGCCTGGTCGGCGGCACGCAGCGGCTGGTTCTCGGTGTCCAGCACGCTCACGACCAGCCGGCGGCCGTCCCGCTCGGCCGCGGTCACGAAGGCGTGCCGCGCGGCGTCGGTGAAGCCGGTCTTGCCGCCCAGCGTGCCCGGGTAGCCGCCCAGCGGGTTCTGGTTCTGGATCTGGAATCCGAGGGCGCGCCCGGGCACCTCCGGCACCTGGGCGGTCGGCGTCGTCAGCACCGCGGCCGTGGCCGGGTCCGTCACGAGCGCGCGGAAGATCAGCGCCAGGTCGTAGGGGGAGGTGGACTGACCGGCGACGTCGAGCCCCGAGGGCCCGCCGACGACGGTGTCGAACGCGCCGATGGACTCGGCCGTCTCCGTCATGGCGGCGACGGTGGCAGCCGTCCCGCCGGCGGCCCGGGCCAGCGCATTGGCCGCGTCGTTGCCCGACTGCAGCACCAGCGCCTGGAGAAGGAAGCCCACGGGGTACTGGCCGCCGGCGATCAGGCCGACCCGGCTGCCCTCGACCTGCTCGTCCTCCGGGGTGCCGGCGACCACCTGGGCCGGGTCCAGCCGGGGCGCGAGGGTGAGCAGCGTCAGGGTCTTCAGCGTGCTGGCGGGGTAGTAGCGGCCGTGCGGGTCGCGGGCGGCGAGCACGGCTCCGGAGCCGGCGTCGGCCACCAGCCAGGCCGACGCCGCCAGCGGCCCCGGCAGCGGCGGCGCGTCCGCGGTCACGACCAGCCCACGGGTGTCCAGGCCCTCACCGCCGACGGTGGGCCTCGGCGCGTGCGCGGAGGCCGCCGCCGCGGGCAGCAGGACCAGACCCGCGGTCAGGAGCGCCCCGAGCAGCCCGCGCGCTCCGCCCCGTCCTGCCATGGGCCGAACCGTAGATCGCGCCGGCGCCGGTGTCGCGGGTGACCCAGGACACCGATCCGGCCGGGCGGC
>JBBSKB010000064.1:0-18689 GCA_038256725.1 Mycobacteriales bacterium
CGAGGAGGCCATCAACGCCGCCCGGCAGCAGGCCCGCGAGCTCTACGGCGACGCCTACGTCCCGGCCGAGGCCCGCCGCTACAGCAAGAAGTCCAAGGGCGCCCAGGAGGCGCACGAGGCGATCCGCCCCGCCGGCGACAGCTTCCGCACCCCCGGGCAGCTCGCCGCGGAGCTGGCGCGGGACGAGTTCCGGCTCTACGAGCTGGTCTGGAAGCGCACCGTCGCCTCGCAGATGGCCGACGCCGTCGGTCAGACCGTGAGCATCCGTCTCGCGGGCCGCAGTGCCACCGACGAGGCGGTCGAGTTCACCGCCAGCGGGCGCACCATCACCTTCCCCGGCTTCCTCAAGGCCTACGTCGAGTCGCAGGACGAGGGGCGGCAGGGGAACGCGGACGACGACGAGGGCAGCGACGACGCCGAGCGCCGGCTGCCACGCCTGGAGCGCGGCCAGCAGCTGGACACCCGCGAGCTCGACGCCAAGGGCCACACCACCAGCCCGCCTGCCCGCTACACCGAGCCGAGCCTGGTCGCCCGCCTCGAGGAGCTCGGCATCGGCCGCCCGTCGACGTTCGCCTCGATCATGCAGACCATCCAGGACCGCGGGTACGTCTGGAAGAAGGGCAACGCGCTGGTGCCCTCCTTCATCGCGTTCGCGGTGATCAACCTGCTCGAGCAGCACTTCGCCCAGCTCGTGGACTACCAGTTCACCGCCTCGCTGGAGGAGGAGCTCGACCAGATCGCCGGCGGCAACCTGCAGCGGGTCGACTGGCTGACCGAGTTCTACTTCGGCGTCGAGGGCCGCAACAGCGGGAGCATCGCGGAGTCCGGCGGGCTCAAGCACATCGTCGGCCAGCGGCTGGAGGAGATCGACGCCCGCGGCGTGAACTCCATCCCGCTGCGGGCGACCAGCGCCGACGGCCAGCCGGTCGTCGCCCGGGTCGGCCGCTACGGGCCCTACCTGCAGACCGGTGAGGACGGCGCGCGGGTCAGCATCCCGGAGGACCTCGCGCCCGACGAGCTCACCGAGGAGAAGGTGCGCGAGCTGCTCGAGGCGCCGTCGGGCGACCGCGAGCTGGGCACCGACCCCGAGTCCGGGCTGCCGGTGGTCGTGAAGGCCGGCCGGTACGGCCCCTACGTCACCACCGTCGTCCCCGAGGGCAGCAAGGAGTCCCCGCGGACGGCGAGCCTGCTCTCGTCGATGTCGCTGGAGGCGGTGACGATCGAGGACGCGCTGAAGCTCCTGACCCTGCCGCGCACCGTGGGCACCGCCCCCGACGGCGAGGAGATCCAGGCGCTCAACGGCCGCTACGGGCCCTACATCAAGAAGGGCACCGACTCGCGGTCGGTGGAGGGCGAGGAGACGCTCTTCACCATCACCCTCGACGAGGCGCTGGCGATCTTCGCCCAGCCCAAGCAGCGCGGCCGGGCGGCGGCCAAGGCGCCGCTCAAGGAGCTCGGCCCCGACCCGGTCACCGAGGGCGTGGTGACGGTGCGCGAGGGCCGGTTCGGGCCCTACGTGACCGACGGCGAGACGAACGCCAGCCTGCGCAAGGGCGACGACGTCGAGACGATCACGATCGAGCGCGCCGCCGAGCTGCTCGCCGACCGCCGTGCGGCCGGCCCGGCCACGAAGAAGAAGGCCGCGAAGAAGACGACCGCCAAGAAGACGACGGCCAAGAAGACGACGGCCAAGAAGACGACGGCCAAGGAGACGACGGCCAAGGAGACGACGGCGAAGAAGGCGGCGACCAAGAAGACCGCCGCCGAGCCGGTCACCACCGGCTGAGCCGCCGCGGCAGCCGCGCTCGGACCGGCGGGTGCCGGAGCTGGGCGTCCCGGAGGCCGTCGGCAGCCGGAACGGGTCGGGATCGTCGGTGCCGGCCGGTAGCGTGAGCTCCCCGGGACCCGCTCCGTCCCGGGCCCACTCCGACCTCGGGAGCCGTGATCCAGTCCGATCCGACGCCACCGGTGCCGCCCGGCGATGAGCCGGCGGCGCCGGCCGAGCGGACCACGCCACCGGCCGACGGGCTCCCCCCGGCGAGTACGCCGGTCCCTGCGGACGCCGGCGCCCACCCGCGCGTGGGCCAGGTCGGCCTGGTCTCCAGGCTCCGGGCCGTGCTGCGGGTGCGCGACTTCCGCCGGCTGTGGCTGTCGATGTCGCTGTCGAGTTTCGGCGACTGGCTGGGGCTCCTGGCGATCACCGCGACCGCGACGTCGCTGGTCGACGGCTTCGCGGCGGCGAACTTCGCGCTCGGCGGGGTGCTGCTGTTCCGGCTGCTGCCCGCCATCGTGCTGGGCCCGCTGGCCGGCGCGTTCGCCGACCGCTTCGACCGGCGCAAGACGATGGTCGTCACCGACGTCATCCGGTTCGCCCTCTTCGCCTCCATCCCGATCGTCGACGAGCTCGTCTGGCTGTTCGTCGCGCAGTTCCTCATCGAGGCGTTCAGCCTGTTCTGGATCCCGGCCAAGGACGCCGCCGTCCCCAACATGCTGCGCAAGGACCAGCTGGAGCCGGCCAACCAGCTCTCGCTGGTCACCACCTACGGCCTGACCCCGGTGCTGGCCGCGATCGTCTTCGCGGTGCTGAACTCCTCCGACGGCTGGTTGCAGACCTGGCTGCCGGACGTCGACCAGGTCGACGTCGCGCTGTACCTGAACGCGTTGACGTTCCTGGTCGCCGCGATCGTCATCTGGCGGCTGCCCTCGATCAGCGGACGCCGCGCAGCCGGGTCGGGCGGTCAGCAGGAGAGCTTCCTGGGATCCCTCCGGCGCGGCTTCTCCTTCGCCGGGCACACGCCGCTGGTCCGCGGGCTGGTCGTGGGCATCACCGGTGCCTTCGCCGCCGCCGGCGTGATCATCGCGACCGGGCAGGCGTACGCGAACGCGCTCGGAGGTGGCGACGCCGCTTACGGGCTGCTGTTCGGCGCGGTCTTCATCGGGCTGGGGCTGGGTATCGCGCTGGGGCCCAGCGTCGCCCACGACCTCGCCCGTGAGCGGATCTTCGGCATCGCGATCGTCGGCGCCGGCCTGATGGTCGTGGTGATGTCGTGGACGTCGACGCTGTGGGTCGCACTGCTGCTGGTGGTCCTCATGGGCTTCTTCGCCGGCATCGCCTACCTGGCCGGCTTCACGCTGCTGGGCACGGAGGTCCAGGACGAGGTGCGCGGCCGGACGTTCGCGATCGTGCAGTCGCTGGTCCGTGCCGCGCTGATCCTGTCGTTGGCGGTCGTGCCGTTCGGGGTGGGGCTCATCGGCCGGCACTCGGTCGACGTCGGCATCGGCACCCTCCCGGTCACCGGTGAGCGGATCATGCTGCTGGCCGCCGGGCTGCTCGCCGTCGGCGTCGGCGTGCTCGCCTACCGGCAGATGGACGACGGGCGGCCCGTCCCGCTGCTTGCCGACGTCCTCACGGCGCTCCGGCGGGACACGACGGCCCGGCGCCGGCTGGCCGGAGGCGGGGTGTTCATCGCCTTCGAGGGCGGTGAGGGCGCCGGCAAGTCCACCCAGGTGAAGCGGCTGCAGGAGTGGCTCACGAACGAGGGACTCGTGGCCCGCACGACGTTCGAGCCGGGCGCGACGGCCTCGGGCGCG
Organism: Mycobacteriales bacterium; assembly: GCA_038256725.1. Lineage (GTDB taxonomy): Bacteria > Actinomycetota > Actinomycetes > Mycobacteriales > Geodermatophilaceae > Blastococcus. Next base: position 3,592 of record JBBSKB010000064.1, read on the forward strand.
GGCATCCGTTCGATCCTGCTGGACCGGTCGCACACGGCCATCGCCCCCCGCTCGGAGGCGCTGCTCTACGCAGCCGACCGCGCCCAGCACGTGCACGACGTCCTCCGGCCGGCCCTGGACGCCGGCGAGGTCGTCATCACCGACCGGTTCGTGGACAGCTCGCTGGCCTACCAGGGTGCGGGCCGCACGATCCCGCTCGACGACGTCCGCATGCTCTCCCGGTGGGCCACCCGGGGCCTGGAGCCCGATCTCACCGTGCTGCTGGACCTGCCCCCGGAGATCGGGCTCGCCCGCGCCCGCGGTCGGTCGGTGGCCGACCGCATGGAGTCGGAGTCCCTGGAGTTCCATCAGCGGGTGCGCCAGACCTTCCGAGCCCTCGCCGAGAGCGATCCCGACCGCTACCTCGTGCTGGACGCCACGGGCGGCACCGCCGAGCTCGCCGCGTCGATCCGCGTCCGCGTCGCCGAGCTGCTGTCCGGCCTGCCCCTGCAGACGTTGCCGCAGAGCGACGCGGAGGCCATCCGGCCGACGACGCCGGTGCAGGGCCACCCGCACGCCCAGACCGGCTCGACCCCGCAGCTGCACCCATGAGCGTCGCGGCGGACCAGGGGGTGTGGGCGCGGGTCATCGGCCAGCCCGCGGTGGTGGCGGAGCTGCGGGCGGCGATCGACGACCCGGCCGCCATGACGCACGCCTGGCTGTTCACCGGGCCGCCCGGCTCCGGGCGGTCGGTGGCCGCGCGGGCGTTCGCCGCGGCGCTGCAGTGCCCCGACGGCGGCGACGGCACCTGCCATGCCTGCCGGACGGTGCTCTCGGGCACCCACGCCGACGTCACCGTGATCGTCCCCGACGGGCTGTCGATCGGCGTCACGGAGGCGCGCGAGCTGGTCCGGGTGGCCGGCCGGTCGCCGTCCCAGGGCCGCTGGCAGATGATCATCGTCGAGGACGCCGACCGGATGAGCGAGTCCGCCTCGAACGCGGTGCTCAAGATGATCGAGGAGCCGCCGCCCCGCACGGTCGTGATGCTGTGCGCCCCGAGCCTGCACCCCGACGACGTGCCGGTCACCATCCGGTCGCGCTGCCGCGTCGTCGCGCTGCGGACCCCGACGGTCACCGCGATCGCCGACGTGCTGGTCCGCGACGGCGTCGACCCCGCACTGGCCTCCTGGTCCGCGGCCGCCTCCGGGGGGCACGTCGGCCGGGCCCGGCGGCTGGCGCGCGACGAGGAGGCGCGGCTGGCGCGCAAGGCGGTGCTCGACGTCCCGCTGCGGCTGGTGTCGCTGGCGGCCTGCATGGACGCCGCGGACGACCTCGTCGGCTCGGCCAAGGAGGAGACCGAGGCCGCGACCGAGGTGCTCGACGGTGCGGAGACCGACGCGCTGAAGAACAGCCTGGGCGTCGGCGCCCGCGGGCCGGGCGTCGTCGCGGCGAGCCGGGGGAGCGCCGGCCAGCTCAAGGAGCTGGAGAAGCGGCAGAAGTCGCGGGCCACCCGCATCGGCCGCGACTCCCTCGACCGCGCACTGGTCGACCTCGCCGGGCTCTACCGGGACGCGCTGGTGCTGGCGGCCGCACCCGGCGGGGAACTGCCGCTCAACCACCCGGACCGCCGCGCGGACGCGGTCGAGCTGTCGCGGCTGATCGGTCCCGAGGGGGCGCTGCGGAGGATCGACGCGATCCTCGACTGCCGGACGGCGCTGGAGCAGAACGTCAAGCCGCAGATCGCGCTGGAGGCGCTGACCGTGGCCCTGCGGCTGCCCTCCTAGGCCCCTGCCCCTGCGCCGGATCGCGCAGGGGGTGCCGTAGTCTGTGCGGGCACGTCCGCCGCCTTAGCTCAGTCGGTAGAGCATCTCACTCGTAATGAGAAGGTCGTCGGTTCGATTCCGACAGGCGGCTCTACCAGGTCCAGCGGGCTCTCCCTCCGGGGAGGGCCCGCTGTGTCGTCTCCCGGGCGGGAGCTGGACCCGCCGCACATCCCACGACGAAGCCGCCGCTCCGGTACAGGTGCGCCACCCGCCTGCCGATGAACAGGACGGGCGAGTGCGCCTGGAGCGCGTGCGACCGTGGGAGGAAGCCGGCAGTGGTGAGTTCGACGCCGGGCAGCGACGGGCCAGCGCCTGCGCCCGCTCCGGTGGGCGCGCCCGCGCACGAGGCCTCCCCCGAAGGCCGGCCGTGGGTGCTCGCGGGGTACGGGATCGGAACGGCCCTGGCCCTGACCTGGTTCGGCGTCGACCCGACGCTGGGCGTCGTCGCCGGGGCTCTCAACGTCGTCTTCGCCATCTTCTTCATCCGGCACCTGGCATTCGCGATCGCCGCCGCACGATGGGCCGAAAGCGATCTCGTGGCCGCCGACATCGGCCTGGGTGACTACTTCCCCACGGTCGCGGTCCTGGTGGGCTGCAAGAACGAGGAACTGGTCGTCGACGGCATGATCAGCGCGCTGCTGGCCCTGGACTACCCGGCCGACCGGCTGACCCTCGTCGTGGTCGACGACGGCTCCGACGACGACACCGGTCCGAAGCTGGACGCGTGGGCCGCCGCGGAACCCCGGTTGCGGGTGCTGCACCGCCCTCCGGGTGCCGGCGGCGGGAAGTCCGGCGCGCTGAACGATGCCCTGCGGCTCGTCGAGGCGGAGGTCGTGCTCGTCTTCGACGCCGACCACGAGCCGGAACCCACGGCGCTGCGCCGGCTGGTCCGGCACTTCCGCGACCCCACGGTCGGTGCGGTCATGGGCCGGTGCGTCATCCGCAACGGCAAGGACTCGACGATGGCCGCCACCGTCTTCGTCGACTACCTCTCCGGCTACCTGGTCAACGAGTACGGCCGCCAGGCCCTGTTCGAGCTGCCGGCCTACGGCGGCGCCAACTGCGCCGTGCGGATGTCGACGCTGCGCGCGCTGGGCGGCTGGAACCCCGAGACCGTCACCGAGGACACCGACCTCACGCTGCGGATCCTCATGGCCGGCCAGCGGGTGCGCTTCGACGTCACGGCGATCGACTTCGAGGAAGCCGTCGTCACCGCCAAGCGGTTCTGGAAGCAGCGGTACCGCTGGGCCCGCGGCCACCAGAAATGCCTGCGCGACTACTGGCGGCCGCTGATGCGCTCGCCGCACCTCTCCCTGCTGGAGAAGCTCGAGACGACGCTGTTCCTGCTCGTGTACCACGTGCCCGTGCTCAGCGGGCTGGGGTTGCTGCTCACGGTCCTGCGCGCCTTCGGCATCGGGAACCTGCCGGCCGTCGCCGTGCTGCCGCTGTCGATGCTGCTGTTCGTGGGCCCGTTGGCCGAGCTGTGCGTCGGTCTGCTCGTCGGGCGGGTCGAGCGCCGGTCGGCGTGGCGGCTGCTGGGCTTCCTGCCCTCCTTCGCCCTCGCAGTCGTCATCACCACCCGGGCCTACGTCGACGGCATGCTCGGCCGCCCGTACACGTGGGTGAAGACCTCCCGCGCCGGCGTCACCTCGACGGTCAGTCCGGCCGCGGCCACCCGGGCGGCCGGGGGCCGGCCCGCCGCCGGCGATCCCGAGGCGGTCCCGGCCCGTCCGCGGACCTTCGCCCTGGCCGCCCCGGGGCCGGCGGTGGTGGTGGAGCGATGACGGCCTCCCGGGCGGAGCCGTCGACTCCGGTGTCCCGACGGGCGGGGCTCGTCCGCAGGGGTAGCGGCCGCCGGCTGCTCCCCGTCGGGCTGGACATCGCGTTCGCGGCGCTGATCTGCTTCGTCGGCTTCCGCTACCTGACCGATCCGCTGCGGGAGCTCGAGGCGCTGGGCCTGGCCCAGGTGCTCTCCTGGACCCACCCGGGGCAGGCCTCGTCGGTCGTTCCCGGCCACGTCCTGCTCTTTCCCGCGCGCGGGGGAATCATCGACGCCGTCGTCACGCCTGCGTGCTCGTCGATCCTGTCGGTGCTCGGGCTGACCGCCCTGACCGCCGTCATCCTGCGAGGCCGCAAGCTGCACGCGGTCTGGGGTCTGCTGCTCGCCGTCGCCGCCCTCCTCGTGCTCAACCACCTGCGGCTGCTGCTCTCGGCTCTGGCGGGCATGTGGTGGGGCGACGGTGCGCTCGTGCTCTTCCACGACTGGGTCGGCACGCTGTGGAACCTCGCCGCCACCCTCGGCGGGTTCCTGCTCATGGTCTGGTGCGCGCTGCCGACCCCCGAGCGGGCAGAGCAGGACGTCGCCGGCCGGCACACCGCCCGCCGTCCCGGCAGCTGGGCCCGCCCCGGGCTCGGCTACCGGGCCCCGGAGGTCGAGGAGATCCGGAAACCGTTCCGCCGGCGGACCTCGCTCACCGGCCTGCTGCACCGCTACGTGTACCCGGCCCGGCTGTCGGACTGGCTGGCCGCGCACCGCGAGGCCGGGCGCATCGACTACCGCATCGGTCACCTCCCGGTCCCGGCCCGCATCGCCCGCATCCGCGCGCTGGCCTCGGACGGCCTCGGGGCGCACGCTGCCTCGTTGATCGCCGTGGCGTCCTACGACGAGGACCCCCTGGTCCTCGACGCCCTCGCGCAGGCCGTCGCGGCGCGCCAGTGGGAACCGGTCACGAACCAGCGCGTGGCCGCCCTGCGGCTGTGGGCCCGCGGCTGGCTGCTGGCCCGGGGGCCCGGCGAGCAGCCCGACGTCATGGGGGACGCCGACCCCGACGCCGACGAGGTGCACCTCCTCGACGGGACGGTCCGCATCCCGGCCGTGACGGTCACCCGCATGGCGGTGCCCACGCCGCGGCCGCCCACCACCGGACCGGACGGCCCCGACCGGCGCCGGCTGCTCAGCTTCGCCCGCCCGACCGCGTTGCAGACCCACCCAGGAGACGCCCCATGACCTCGACCCTCGACACGCGGCCTCCGATCCGGGGTGGGTCGGGCTCGCCGGACGCTCCGGCCGTCCTCGTCACCGGGGCGGGCGGCCCGGCCGGGATCGCCGTCATCCGGCGGCTCATGGCACGCGGTCACCGGGTGGTCGCCGTCGACGCCGATCCGTGGGCGACCGGCTGCGAGCTGGCCACGGTCGGCGCCATGGTCCCGCGGGCCGACCACCTGCACTTCGTCGACGCCCTGATCGGCGTGGCGACGGCGCACGGCGTGGACGCGCTGATCGGCACGGTTGCCGAGGAGCTGCCCGCTCTGGCCGCCGGCACCGAGCGGCTGGCCCGGGCCGGGGTGGCGACCTGGTTCGCCGACCCGGTCAGCGTGGAGCTGTGCTGCGACAAGGCCGCGTTCGCGCGGGCCATGCGCCTCGCCGGCGTGCCGCACCCCGCGACGACCGACACCCCCGCGGGCCTGGCCGAGGTCCCGGGCCCATGGGTGGTCAAGCCGCGGGCCGGCCGCGGCAGCCGGGACGTCCGCCTGCTCGGCTCGCGCTCGGCGGTGGTGGAGGCGATGCGGGCCGATGCGTCGCTGATCGTCCAGACGCGGCTCACCGGGCGGGAGTTCACCGCTGACGCCCTGGTGGCCCGGAGCGGCGAGCTGCTGACCGTCGTCCCGAGGTGGCGCACCGAGGTCAAGGCCGGCATCTCGGTCAAGGGCACCACCTTCGACTCGTCGACGGTGACCGACGTCGTGGCCGGTGCGCTGGAGGCCGTGGGCCTGACCGGCCCGGCCAATGTGCAGGGGTTCGTCGCCGACGACGGACGGGCGACCGTGGTCGAGATCAACCCGCGGTTCTCCGGCGGCCTCCCGCTGACGCTGGCGGCCGGCGCCGACGTCGTGAGCACCTACCTGGCCGGGATCCGGGAACCGGGCCGACAGCTCCAGCACCTCTGGTTCACGCCCGGGGTGAGCATGCGCCGCTACTTCGCCGAGGTCTTCACGGCCGAGGACGGCAGCCACCTGCCCGATCCCAGCGACGTCCGGGTCGCGCAGGCATGAGCCGCTCCCGTTCGGTCCTGGTGCCCTTCGGAACCCGCCCGGAGGTGGTGAAGCTCGCGCCGGTCGTCGCGGCGCTGACCGCCGCCGGCCACCGGGTCGACGTCGTCGACACCGGCCAGCACACCGACCCGGCGCTGGCCGGCGAGCTGCAGCAGGCCCTGGGCCTGACCCCGACGCACCGCTTCGCGCTGCCGGCCGGCGAACCCGCCGCCCGGCTCGGCGCGCTGTACGCCGACGCGGCCCGAGCCGTGGCCCGGTTCCGCCCGGACGTCGTCCTGGCGCTCGGCGACACGAACACGGTTCCGGCGTACGCGCTGGCCGCCCGCGGCGCCGGCGTCCCCTTCGCGCACCTCGAGGCGGGGCTGCGCAGCCTCAACCCGCGCAGCGTGGAGGAGGTCAACCGCCGGGTCGCCGGCGCCGTCGCCGCTCTGCACCTGGCCCCGACCAGCCGCGCCGCCGCGTTCCTCGCCGCCGAGGGCGTGCCTGCCGACCGCGTCTTCGTGGTGGGCAACCCGGTCGTCGACACGCTCGTCGCCCGCGGCGTCCGCCCGGTGCCGGTGGCCGACCGCTCCGGCGTCCTGGTGACCGCGCACCGTCCGACCAACGTCGACGACCCGGTCCGGTTGAAGCGTCTCGTCGGAATCGTCCGCGCGCTGGCCGACCGCGTCGGGCCGGTGACCTTCCCGGTGCACCCGCGCACGGCGGCCCGGCTGGCCGCCGCCGGCCTGGACGCCGAGCTCGACCACCCGCGGATCGCACGGAGCGGGCCCATCGGTTACGACGAGCTCCTCGGCGCTCTCGCCTCGGCCCGGCTGGCGGTCACCGACTCGGGCGGGATCCAGGAGGAGGCCGCCTTCCTCGGTGTGCCGGTCGTCGTCCTGCGCGGCTCGACGCCCCGCTGGGAGGGCGTCGAGGCCGGGACGACCACGCTGGCAGGCCTCGCCGACGACTCCACCGCCGATGCCGTCCTCGCCGCCGCGGCCCGGCACACGACTCCCGAGGCGCAGGCGCGGGCCGCCGCCCTGCCCTGCCCCTACGGCGACGGGACCACGGGGGTGCAGGTGGCCGCCATCCTGGCCGACCCGGCGACCGATGCCCTGCTGGCCATCGACGAGCCGGACTTCACCGACGGCAGCCTCCCGTGGTGACGCTGCCGCCGCTCGGTGTCGTCGTCGATCTCGACGACACCCTGTTCCCGCAGGCCGAGTACCTGGCCGGCGCCGCGGCCGCCGTGGGTGCCGCCGCGACCGCGGCCGGTGTGGACGGCGCCCGCGTGCACGACGCCCTGGTGCACGAGCTCGCGGCCGGCTCGGACGCCGGGGGCACCATCGACCGGGCGCTGCTGGCCGCCGGGGTGCCTGCCGCGGCCCTGGCCGGGCTGGTGCCGGACCTGGTCGCCGCGTTCACCCGGCACCAGCCCGACCGGCTGACCCCGTACCCCGGCGTCCCCGCCGCGCTGGAGGCGCTGGCCGCGGGAACGCGCCTGGGGTGTCTCACCGACGGCAACCCCGTCATCCAGCAGGCGAAGCTGACCGCGACCGGGCTCCTGCCGCTGTTGCCGACGGTGCTGGTCACCGACGCGCTCGGCGGTCGCGCGGCCCGCAAGCCGGCGCCGGCCGGTCTGCTGGCGCTCGCCGAGGCCATGGGCGTCCCCGCCGACCGGCTGCTGGTCATCGGGGACCGGCCGGGCAAGGACGTCGCGGTGGCCGCCGCGGTGGGTGCGCGGGCGGTGCGGATCCGCCAGGGCGAGTACGCCTCCGCGCCGGACGAGCCGAGGGCAGAGGTGGTCGTCGACTCCTTCCCGGCCGCCGTGGCCGTCGCGCTCGGGCTGCTCGCCGGCGCCGTCGTCCCGATCTGACCTCCCTCGTCCGGGTGAGGAGCGCCGCAGAGCGCTCCAGTCGGAATCCGGTGCGGCCGATCCCCTCAGGGTGGAGCGGGAAGGCTGCTCCCCGAGCACGAGGGACGAGGCCATGGCAGGCACCAGCAGGAGGAGTGGCCCGCGCCTCCGCGCGAGCGCGGGGCGGCTCGCGTTGATCGGGGTGGTCGTGGCGCTGGCCACGGCCTTCACCCCTGGCACCGCGTCGGCGGCGGGCAGCGTGACGCCCATCGTCGACTGCTACCGGAACAACAACGACGGCACGTTCTGGGTGGTCGTCGGCTACGACAACCCCGGCGCCAAGAGGACCATCGCCTACGGAACCGCCAACCAGGTCTACCCGACCAGGTTGCAGGGGCAGCAGCCCAAGCAGTTCGAGAAGGGGACCGTCCACGGCGCGTGGCGGGTGCTGCTCACCTACGACGAGATCTTCTACCAGAACGCCCGGTGGGTCCTGGACGGCACGACCGTCCGGTACTCGCAGTACGTGCAGTACGCCACAGTCTGCCCGCCGAGCACGGTGCTGCCGGCCGACGGCAACGGCATCGGGACGGCGGTGGCGGTCGGCGGAGCAGGTGTGGTCGGTGCGGTCATGCTCGTCCGCTTCCGCCGCAGGCTCGAGCGCACGGCCGCGCAGCCCGCGTCTGCCTGACCGGGCGCGCGGTCGCCGCGGAGCACGCGCCCAGGGCCCGGTACCACCCCCTTCGGGGGGGTGCCGGGCCGTTCCATTGCAGGCAACCGGATCCGGCGCCGATGTATCGGTGACCGGCGGGGAACCCCGCCGACGACGAGCAGGAGGACTCCTCACCATGAACGGTGCGGGTGCGGGGAACGCAGGGCTGAACGTGCTGGCCATCGGCGCACACCCCGACGACATCGAGCTCGGCTGCGGTGGCGCCCTCCTGGCCCACGTCGCGGCGGGGGACCGCGTGACGATGCTCGTCGTCACCGGCGGCGAGAACGGCCCGGGGAACGGCGCCCGTCACGAGGAGCAGGAACGTGCCGCGCGGATGCTCGGCGCGAGCCTGGTGTGGGGCGGCCTCCTCGACTGCGAGGTGGTCCCGGACTCCGCGACGGTCCGGCTGGTCGAGCAGGTCATCGCGGCCACGCGGGCGGACCTGGTCTACGTGCACGCCCCCGAGGACAGCCACCAGGACCACCGGGCCGTCGCGGCCGCGACGTTGGGCGCCTCGCGCCGGCTGTCGCGCGTCCTGCACTACCAGAGCCCGTCGACGCTGTCGTTCACCCCGACCGTCTACGTCGACGTGACCGCTTACCTGTCGGGCAAGGTGGCGGCGCTGGCCGCCCACGCCTCGCAGGTCGAGATGTCCGCCATGGTGGAGCCCGACGCGGTCGTGGCGTCGGCCCGGCACTGGGGTTCCCAGGCCCGCATCGGCTATGCCGAGGCCTTCCAGCCCACCAGACTGGTGCTCGACCTGGCCCCGGTGTCCGGGGTCGGCACGGCCTCGGTCGCCGCCTCCTGGCAGCTGACACCGGCGATGTTCGCCTGACACCGACCCACCCCACCCCGGAACGCTGACGGCGGCCCACCTCGGAAGAGGTGAGCCGCCGTCGGTGCGCTCGGGGACCCGGAGGGCCGCAGGACAGGGGTCAGTGGTAGTTCTGGTCCTTGGCGCGCTGCAGCGAGGCGATGATCTCCGCCTCGGCCTCTTCGCGGCCGACCCAGTTGGCGCCCTCGACCGACTTGCCCGGCTCGAGGTCCTTGTAGGTCTCGAAGAAGTGCTGGATCTCGAGGCGGTCGAACTCCGACACGTCGGTGAGGTCCTTGAGGTGCGACTGGCGCGGGTCCGTCGCCGGCACGGTGAGGACCTTGTCGTCCCCACCCGCCTCGTCGGTCATCCGGAACATGCCGATGGCCCGGACGGTGATCAGGCACCCGGGGAACGTCGGCTCCTCGAGCAGCACCAGGGCGTCGAGGGGGTCGCCGTCCTGGCCCAGGGTGTTCTCGATGTAGCCGTAGTCCGCCGGATAGCGGGTTGAGGTGAACAGCATCCGGTCCAATCGGATGCGTCCGGTGGCATGGTCCAGCTCGTACTTGTTCCGCTGGCCCTTCGGGATTTCTACCGTCACGTCGAACTGCACCCGCCTAGTCTTGCGCACGGTGACCCCGCGTGTTCAGCGGAGGTCACCTTTTGGGGGGTGGGCACCATCGCGTCGAGCGGTTCGACGATCGTCACAGCGAAGACCGGACGGTTCCGTCGGCGCATCGCACTGGGCGTCGTCGCGCTCGTCCTGCTCCTCGTCGGAGGGGGCTTCGCGCTCGCCGGTGGGTTCGGCGGCGGAGGCTCGACGGCCGCCGACGACACGGTGGAGGTGCCCGACGCCGAGCTGCCCGAGCTCGGTGAGGCGACCCCGGTGCTCGCCTCGCTCGACTCGGCGGCCCCCGCGCCGGACCCCGGCGTCCTCGCCGCCCGCATCGGGCCGCTGCTGCAGGACCCCGGCCTGGGTGCCGGCGTCTCCGCCGAGGTCGTCGACGTCGCCTCCGGCGAGGTGCTGCTGGACCAGGACGCCTCCGCCCCGTCGGTCCCCGCGTCCACCGCGAAGCTGCTGACAGCGGTGGCCACGCTCACCACGCTGGACGCCGCGCAGACCCTGCCGACGACGGTCGTCGCCGGCGCCGCCCCCGGCGTGGTCGTCCGCGTGGGGGGCGGCGACCCGACGCTCTCGCGCACCTCCCCGTCGCAGACCTATCCCGGTGCCCCCACCGTCGCCGACCTCGCCGCCCAGGTGACGGCGGCCCTGCCCGCAGGCAGCCCGGTGAGCCGGATCGTCGTCGACGGCTCGCTGTTCACCGGCCCGCTGACCGCCGCGGGCTGGGGCCCGGCGGACGCGCCCTCGAGCTACGCCGCGCCGGTCACCGCGACCGCGGTCGACGGCGCCCGCGTGAGCCCCGGCGCGCAGGTCCGCAGCGGCCAGCCCGGCATCGACGCCGGCGTCGCCCTCGCCGACGCCCTGGGCGCCCCCGGTGCGACCGTCGTCCTCGGCGAGGCGCCGAGCGGGGCCCGGACGCTGGCCACCGTGCAGTCCGCCCCCGTCGGCCGGCTGGTCGAGCAGACGCTGTCCATGTCGGACAACGTGCTGGCCGAGGCGCTGGCCCGTCAGGTGGCGCTGGCCCGCGACCTGCCGGCCTCCTTCGCGGGCGCGGCGGAGGCGGTCGTGGCCGCCCTGGACGAAGCGGGCGTCGACGTCAGCGGCGTGGCCCTCGCCGACGGCAGCGGCCTGTCCCTGCTGGACCAGGTGCCCGCCGGCGTGCTCACCGAGCTCGTGGCCGGCGCGGCGGACGGCTCGCTCCAGGGCGCGTCGGCGATGCTGTCCGGGTTGCCCGTGGCCGGCTACGACGGCACGTTGTCCGACCGCGGGGACGCCGACACCGCCCCGGGCGTGGTCCGCGCCAAGACCGGCACGCTCCTCGGCGTGCACGCGCTGGCCGGCACGGCGGTCACCGCCGACGGGCGGCTGCTGGCCTTCGCCGTCATCGCCGACGAGTCGGGCAGCGAGGCCATCGCCGAAGCGGCCCTGGACGCGGTCGCCACCGCGCTCGCCGCCTGCGGCTGCAGCTAGCTCGCGCACCCTGGCGACGTCGTCCCCCGTGGGTACCGTGGGCCGATGAGCAGCCCCTCCTCGATGGTCGACTGGAAGCTCGCCGGCCGCACCGCCCGCCGGCTCGCCGGGCCCGGGCCGGCCACCACCCGAGAGGACGCCGCCGCCGTCGTCCGCGAGCTGCACGAGGCCGCGGCCACCGCGGTCGCGCACGTCGAGAAGCTCACCGGGTTGACCGCCGCCCCCGGCGGGCCCGTGCCGGAGGTCGCCGTCGTCGACCGCCCCGGCTGGGTGGACGCCAACGCCCGCGGCATGGCCGCGCTGCTCGATCCGCTGGTCGAGGCTCTCGCCGAGCGCACCGGCAGCCGGCCCGGCGCCCTCGCCACCGCCGTCGGCTCGCGGGTCACCGGCATCCAGGCCGGCGGCGTGCTGGCGTTCCTCAGCTCCCGCGTCCTGGGCCAGTACGAGGTCTTCGGCACCGGTGGCCGGCTGCTGCTGGTCGCCCCGAACATCGTCGCGACCGAGCAGAAGCTCGGCGTCGACCCGTCGGACTTCCGGCTCTGGGTGTGCCTGCACGAGGTCACCCACCAGTTGCAGTTCACCGCCGTCCCCTGGCTGAAGCCCTACCTCGAGGCCCAGATCGCCGAGTTCGTCGACGCCACCGACCTGACCTCCGACGTGCTCCGCGAGCGCCTGCAGGACGTCCTCCGCGGCATCACCGAGGCGATCCGCGGGGACGAGGGCGAGTCCGAGGGGCTCATGGCGCTGATCCGCGACCCCCGCCAGCGGGAGGTGCTCGACCGGGTCACCGCGGTCATGAGCCTGGTCGAGGGGCACGCCGAGTACGTGATGGACGGCGTCGGACCGGACGTCGTCCCGACCGTGCGCACACTGCGCAAGCGGTTCGCCCAGCGCCGCAAGGGCCGGGGACCGCTGGACCGCGTGATGCGTCGGCTGCTCGGCCTCGAGCAGAAGATGAAGCAGTACGCCGACGGGCGGGTGTTCGTCGGTGGGGTCGTCGACCGGGTCGGCATGGAGGGCTTCAACCAGGTCTGGGCCGGACCTGCGAACCTGCCGCTCATCGACGAGCTCACCGCTCCCGAGCGCTGGGTCGAGCGGGTCCTCGGCCGGCCGGCCGTCCCCGCCTGAGCCGGGCCGAGTTCATGGTCGGCCCGCACGCCGCGGTCGCGCAGGTCCGCAGCGCCGTCCGCCCGGGGCTGGCCGGCTCCGACGGGCCGGTGCTCGTCGCCTGCAGCGGGGGAGCGGACTCCCTGGCGCTGGCCGCGGCGATCGCCTTCGAGGCGCCCCGGGTGGGGGTGCCGGCCGGCGCGGTGACGGTGGACCACGGCCTGCAGCCGGGTTCGGCGGAGCGGGCGCTGACGACGGCGGAACTGCTGCGCGACCTGGGTCTCTCGCCGGTCCTCGTCGTCCCGGTGGACGTCGGCGCGGACGGCGGGCCCGAGGGCGCGGCCCGCGCCGCCCGGTACGCGGCCCTGGCCCGCGTCGCCGGCGAGCACGGGGCCCGGGTGGCGCTGGGGCACACCCTCGACGACCAGGCCGAGACGGTGCTGCTCGGACTCGGCCGCGGCTCGGGCCCGCGCTCGGTGGCCGGGATGGTCGAGCAGCGCGCGGCCGGGGGGACGACGTGGTGGCGCCCGCTGCTCGGCGTCCGGCGGACGACGACCCGCGCGGCCTGCGCCGCCGCGGAGCTGCCGGTGTGGGACGACCCGTGGAACGACGACCCGGCCTACACGCGGGTCCGGCTGCGCACCGAGGTGCTGCCGCTGCTGGAGGAGGTGCTGGGCGGGGGAGTGGCATCGGCGCTGGCGCGGACGGCGGGCCTGTTGCGCGCCGACCTCGACGCGCTGGACGAGCTGGCCGCCGCCCACGTCGCCGACCTGACCTGGGACGACGGCCTCGCCGTCGCCGACGTCGCGGGCCTGGTGGCGGCGCTGCGCACGCGGGTGCTGCGGAGCTGGCTGCGCGCCGCCGGGGTGCGCGACCTCCGGGCGGTGCACCTGGACGCGGTCGACGCGCTGCTGGTGCGGTGGAGGGGGCAGGGCCGGATCGACCTACCCGGCGGCGCGGGCGTCGTGCGGGCGTCTGGCACCCTGAGGCTGGAGCCCGTGCGACACGGCGGCGGCCAGTCATCTGCACCACACGACCGCGAGGAGTCCGACGCGTGAGCGAGTCTGCGACCAGTTCCGGGGCCCTGGGCCCCGACCACGGGTACGGGCCGGACATCGACCACGTCCTGCTCAGCGAGGAGCAGATCCAGGCGAAGATCGCCGAGCTCGCCATCCAGATCGCGGACGACTACGCGGGCAAGGAAGTGCTCCTGGTCGGCGTCCTCAAGGGCGCGGTGCTGTTCATGAGCGATTTCGCCCGGGCGCTCCAGCTGCCCACGCAGATGGAGTTCATGGCCGTCTCGTCCTACGGCTCGGCCACCAGCTCCTCGGGCGTGGTGCGGATCCTCAAGGACCTCGACCGCGACATCACCGACAAGCACGTCCTGGTGCTCGAGGACATCATCGACTCCGGCCTGACGCTGTCCTGGCTGCTCAAGAACCTCGGCGGCCGTGCGCCGGCCTCGCTGGAGGTCTGCGCCCTGTTGCGCAAGCCCGACGCGGTGAAGGTCGAGGTGCCGGTGAAGTACATCGGCTTCGACATCCCGAACGAGTTCGTCGTCGGCTACGGACTCGACTACGCCGAGCGCTACCGCGACCTGCCCTACATCGGCACGCTGAAGCCAGAGGTCTATCAATAACACCTGTCGGCCCTCCGGGCCGACGCCGCGGCCAGGGGCGCAGCGGGCCGCGGTCACGCCCAGGGGGTTGACAGGTACTCCGGTGTACCTTCGGGGCCGACGACGCTGCGCCGAGCGCCGGGGGCCCTGCCCGGGTCGCAGGCAGTGTCACCGGACGAGCAGGAGGGTCGACGGGCAGACCGGTTCCGCCGGTGCCCGGCATCGGTGTATGGAACGTAAGAAGTTCTACCGCTCCGTGTGGTTCTGGGTCGTCATCGTCGTCCTCCTGGCCCTCACGCTCTCCTCCCTCTTCGGTCGCGGCGGTGACAAGTACGAGGAGGTCCAGACCTCGGTCGTGCTCGAGCAGCTGCGCGACGGCAATGTCGAGAGCGTCACGATCAACGACCGCGAGCAGACGGTCGATCTGGACCTCGCCGAGGCCGTCGACGGCAACCGGCAGATCACGGCCTCGTACCCGCTCGGCGCCGAGGACGAGATCTTCGACCTCGCGGCGAGCGCGGGGGAGGGCCAGGACGTCGAGTTCGACACCAACGTCACCCAGGACAGCCTGCTCACGAGCCTCCTGATCAGCTTCCTGCCGTTCGTGATCCTCCTGCTCCTGCTGTTCTGGCTGTTCAACTCCATGCAGGGCGGCGGCCGCGGCGTCATGGCCTTCGGCAAGTCCAAGGCCAAGCAGGTCACCAAGGACACCCCGAAGACGACGTTCGCCGACGTCGCCGGCGCCGACGAGGCGATCGAGGAACTGCACGAGATCAAGGACTTCCTGCAGAACCCGGTCAAGTTCCAGGCCGTCGGCGCGAAGATCCCCAAGGGCGTGCTGCTGTTCGGCCCGCCCGGGACCGGCAAGACGCTCCTGGCCCGCGCCGTGGCCGGCGAGGCCGGCGTGCCGTTCATGTCCGTCACCGGCTCCGATTTAATGGAGATGTTCGTGGGCGTCGGCGCCAGCCGCGTGCGCGACCTGTTCCAGACCGCCCGGAAGCAGGCGCCGGCGATCATCTTCGTGGACGAGATCGACTCGATCGGCCGCAAGCGAGGCGCC